>NZ_JTHN01000171.1 GCF_001399685.1 Paenibacillus sp. A3 | reverse complement strand
GACGCGGTCGACGGAGCGCTGGCTTATGGAGACAAGGTTATGCTTATAGGGAAGAACGGGTCGGGGAAATCAACCTTGTTCAAGCTCATCCTCGGCGAGGAAGCCGTCGACGAGGGGCGCTTCGAATGGGGCGCGCGCGTGGACATCGGCTATTTGGCCCAGCAGGAGTACCCGGATGCGCCGAAGAAAACGGTGCTGGATTATTTTCGCAGCGAAGCCGGTCTGGAGGAAGGGGAGGCCCGGGGGATTCTGGCCAAATATTTGTTTTACGGCCCGGACGTGTTCAAATCGGTCAACCTGCTGTCGGGTGGGGAGTGGACGCGGCTGAGGCTGGCGCTGCTGGTGCTTCGCAAGCCGAATCTGCTGCTGCTCGACGAGCCGACGAACCACTTGGACATCGCCTCGCGCGAAGCGCTGGAGGAAGCGCTGGAGACGTTCCCGGGCACCGTGCTTGCCATCTCGCACGACCGGTATTTCATCAACCGGCTGGCCGGGCGCATCTGGGAGCTGGACAATGGCAGGATCACCGTCTATCTGGGCAGCTTCGACGAGTATCAGGAGAAGCGGAAGCAGCGCGGAAGCTCGGGCGAAAATGCTATGGCTCAGCCCGCCTCTCCCGCGGCCGTGAAGGCAAAGCCTGTGGGTACGACCGCGTCGCAGGGCAGGACGAACGGGCGCGGGAAAGCCGCGGACCGCAGTAGGGAGCGCGACACGCTGGAGCGGTCCATTATCCAGGCGGAGGAGCGGCTCGCCGCGCTGGATGCCGCCATGCAGGAGCAGGAGGCGGGTACGGATGCCCGTTCGCTTAGCGAGCGATGGGCGGAGCGGGAAGCCGTGCAGGAAGAGCTCGACCGCCTCTATGAGCAATGGCTGGCGGCGGGAGAAGAGGAGTAAGCAGGATTCCATGTTGCCGCGGGCCTGCGTTTGCCCATACAATGGGGATGTTAAGGCTCTGACAACCATAACAAGAATAGGATCAAGGGGGAAACTGCTCGGTGGACCGCGGCGCATGGAATTGTTATGCATTCGATTTCGTCGATATGCAAATGAAGCAAATCTCCGAGGTCTGGACCCTCCGGATGAATTCGGATCCTGGTACGAACCGGCTCGTCTTTGTCATAAGCGGCGAAGGGGAGCTGTATGCTTCCGATGCCGGCATTCGCTTGGAAGCCGGCAGCCTGTTCGTCTGCCAGCCGGGCCGGAATCCGTATACGGTTCGTGCGGTACGAGGCGGGCTGGCGATTTACTACATCGAATTTGCTTCCGCCAAGACGTATAGACAGGGGCAGCGGTGGGCGGTTGAGGAGTGTCCTTTGCCCGTTCAAGGGATCGTGCAAGGCATTCCCGTTCCGATCATCCGCCGGTGTATGGAGACCTTGTATGAATGCTGGAGCGTGGGCTCCGGGGCAGAGGCGCATCGGGTTCAGGCAGGCCTGACCGAGCTGTGGCAGTCGATCCTGACGGCGGGCACGGATGCGAAGGAGCCGGAAGCCTCGCAGGCTGTGATCCGCAGCATTCGGGACTACTTCGACGAGCATTATACCGACACGTTCCCGGTGGAGGAGCTGGCGTGTGCGTGGGGAATGAAGCCGACGTCTTTTTTCCAGAGCTTCAAGCGCAGCACCTCCCTAAGTCCGCTTCAATATATTACCGCCAAGCGGATCGAGAAAGCCCGCGAGCTGCTGGCAACCCGCGACATGAAAATAAAAGAAGTATCCAAGGCGGTCGGCTATGCCGATGCGTATTATTTCAGCCGAATTTTCAAAAGTGCGGTTGGGGTGTCCCCGGTCGAGTACATGCAGTCGCTTCGCCAAACGATCGTCGTGCTCAATCCTTTCTTGTGGGCGGGATTAACGGCGCTCGGGATTCCGGGCGACCGTATGGTCGTCCTGTCCAAAGAGGAGCACAGCGAAGACCCGGCGGCCGAGCTCGATCTTGCGCCGCTGCGCGCCCGGCAGCCCAATCTGATTCTCGGCTCCGAGAAGGCGGCCGTCTGGTACGACGGCTTGTCCGAGCTCGCCCCGACCCGGCTCATTCCGTACAAACGGCAATCGTGGCGGGAGCACTTGATGCAGCTGGCGGCGGCTATCGGAATGGAGGAGGTCGCGCTCTATTGGATTCGGTCTTATGAACGCAAAGCCGCAGCGGCCCGTCACCGGATCCATCAATCGCTGCGGAATGAGACGGTGCTCGCGGCCCGCATATGGCGGCATGGGCGGGTTAGAGTATTCGGCGAGCAGCGGCGCAAGGTCGGAGATTTCTTATACCGGGAGCTTCGGTTGAACGCCCCCGCGCGCATCCGCGGCTTCGCTTTCGAGGAGCTCGACAGCGTCGGGAAGCTGAATGATTATGAAGCGGATCATATCCTCCTCTTTACCGAGCCGGGCTTTGACGCCGGCTGCATCCGTGAGTTGAGAGGCAAAGTATATCTGGCGGGAGAGTATCCTTGGCTGCACTATTCGGCGCTCGGCCACGAGAAAGCGCTCGCCGAAGCTGTCGAATTGTTTGCCAAGCGGGAATTTTGAAGAAAAATACAGGCCCCTGCGAAGATTCGTCTATTTCAATCCGGGGAGTTTTCTGTACAATTTTATAGTGAGAATGAATATCACTATCATTGATAGGGGGACAACTTTCGTGGAGGCTGCACAATTTCAGACGGCTCGGACGATCGTAGAGAGAAGATCCATCAAGCAATTCAAGCCGGACCCCGTATCGGAAGAGCTCCTGTACGAGCTGCTCAACGTATCGGTATGGGCGCCCAATCATGGGCTTCGGGAGCCGTGGCGGTTTATTTTATTCGTAGACGAAGGCAAGCGGACGCTGGGGGAAGCGATTGCGGGCCATGCTGTGAAGAGCCGTTCGCCGGAGACCTATATGAATATCCCGGCGCACCTGCTGGTCGTGGTTCAAGAGGACCCGCGTCAGCGGGAGCGGGAAGAGGATTACGCGGCGGCGTGCGCCTTGATTCAGAACTTTCAGCTGGCCGCCTGGGAGCGCGGACTTGGCGTGATTTGGAAGACGGAGCCGTTTACTTTTGTCCCGGGATTTCTGAAAAGCGTCGGCGTCAAGCCGGGGGAAAAATTGGTCGGGCTCCTTCACATCGGTTATCCGGAAGTCGTTCCCGAGGCAAGACCAAGAACGCGGGCGGAAAAAAAGCTGACGGTCGTTCGCTCATCCACTGCAACGGAGGAACTGCATACCGATGGCTCTATCCCAGCCGGTACTCGATAAAGCGCCGATCCGCAGCCGTCCGTGGATGGCCACCGTCCTTCTGGCTGTCGGCATATGCGCGATCCTACTCGGGATCGGCACCTCGATTGTTACGGGGGTGGCCCATATTACGTACGGAACGGTGTGGGATTCGATCGTGGCTTACGATCCGGGCAACGATCACCACGTCATTATCCAATCGCTCCGCATGCCCCGCGCGCTTGCCGGGGTACTGGTCGGCGCGGCGTTCGCCGTAGCGGGGGCGATCATGCAGGGGATGACCCGCAATCCGATTGCCGACACCGGACTGCTGGGCATCAATGCAGGGGCGGGCTTTGTACTCGTCCTCGTCTTCGCGTTCTTTCCGTGGCTTCCCTTTGGAGCGATTATCGTATTCTCGTTCATCGGTGCGGGCTTAGGCGCGGGCTTGGTGTACAGCATCGCCTTCTTTGCCAGAGGGGGCTTAACGCCGCTGCGTCTCGTATTGGCCGGCGCCGTCGTCGGTTCGCTGCTGTCGGGCGTCAGTCAGGCGCTGTCGCTGCTGTTCCAAATCAATTACGACCTCGCCTTCTGGACGGCCGGCGGCATCTCGACGGCGGAGTGGTTTCAGGTATCCGTGATGCTGCCATGGATCGCAGGCGGACTGATCGCTGCGTTGGCCGTCTCCCGGTCCATTACGATTCTGAGCCTGGGCGAAGACGTGGCGGCGGGGCTCGGCCAACGGACGAAGCTGGTGAAAGGGATCGGCACCGTGGTGGTGATGGTTCTGGTCGGGGCATCCGTGTCTACGGTCGGAGGCGTCGGTTTTATCGGACTGATCGTTCCGCATATGGTCCGCTTTCTGGTCGGCGTCGATTACCGGTGGATTATCCCTTGTTCCGCCGTGTTGGGCGGAGTACTGGTCGTCTTTGCCGATATCGGAGCGAAAATGGTCGCTTTGCCCTATGAAACGCCTCTAGGCTCCATTATTGCCGTGCTGGGCGTTCCTTTCTTTCTATATCTGGCGCGCAAGGAACGGAGGGAGCTGTAGTGAGTACGGATACGTTCGTGCAGCATCGCGGCCGCCGCAGCCTCCGGCTGATCGTGTTGTTCGGCGCGCTGCTGCTTGTGCTGTTTGTCGTTAGTATGAATACGGGACGCTACAGTATGGCCCCGCTGGAGGTATTGCAGACGCTGCTCGGCGAAGGCAGCCGTAAGCAAAACATCGTCTTGTTCGATCTGCGCCTGCCGCGCATGATCATTGCCGTGCTGATCGGGGCCGGGCTTGCGGTGTCCGGCGCGGTGCTGCAGGGAATTTCGCGCAACGGCTTGTCCGATCCGGGCATTCTCGGCATCAATGCCGGCGCGGGCTTCGCAGTCCTGCTGTTCGTGTCGTTCTACCCGGCGACCAGCGTGGCGCCGCCGTTTCTGATGCCTTTTCTCGCTTTGGCGGGCGCAGGATTGTCCGCTCTTCTCATCTACATCCTGTCGTATAAAAAAGAGAGCGGCATATCCCCGACAAGGCTGCTGCTTACGGGAATCGCCGTGGGGGCCGGGATGAGCGCGGTCAGCGTCATTTTAACGCTGCAGCTCAATCCGCGAAACTTCGAATTTGTCGTCACTTGGCAGATGGGGTCGCTATGGGGCTCGAACTGGAAATTCGTCCTCGCGCTGCTTCCTTGGATCGTCATCCTGCTGCCGTACGTGTATTGGAAATCGAGAGTGATGAACGTGTTGAGCATGAACGAGCAGATTGCAGGCGGGTTAGGGCTCTCGGTCAACCGGGAGCGGCTCGTCTTAATGGCGGCGGCTGTCGGGCTGGCGGCCTCCAGCGTGGCCGTCGGCGGAGGCATCGGGTTCGTCGGGCTGCTGGGCCCGCATATGGCGCGGCGGCTGGTCGGGCCGCAGCATCAATACATGCTGCCGATTACGGCAGCGGTCGGCGCGCTGCTTGTGCTCGCCGGGGATACGATCGGCCGGAGCTTTATGGAGAACACGGAAATACCGGCAGGCGTGGTGATTTCGTTATTAGGCGGTCCTTATTTTATTTATTTGTTAATGCGGGCCAAGGCGTGATTTGAATAATGGATGTTTTTCACAAAAGGAGATAGGGGAATGCGTACACATCGATTTGCAGCCGGGTTACTGGCGCTTTGCTTGGCTTCGGCCGGGCTGAGCGCTTGCAGCGGGCAGCAGAATGCGGCGGCGGGAACGGAAGCCGCGGGTTCCGGTCAGAGCGCCGGTTTTCCGCGTACGATCAAGCACGTGAAAGGCGAACTGGAGCTGAAGGAAAAGCCGGAGCGAGTGGCCAGCGTCGATATCATGGGCACGGACTACCTGCTGGTGCTTGGGGTAGCTCCCATCGTATCGGAAGGCTTCGAAGGAACGAAAGCCAAGTCGCCGATTTTCGCCAAGTATGCGGAAGGAATGAAGGTGGTCGATCTCGGCAGCAAGACGAACCGGGAAACGCTGCTGGAAATGGACCCGCAGGTAATTGTCATGACCAGCACGGGCAAAGGCGCAAGCTTTGAAGAGTTCAATAAGCTGGCCCCTTCGATTGCCGTCGACTTTTCCTTGGATGCGGCGTCGAGGCTGATGAAATTCGCCGAAATCGTCGGCAAAGAAGAGAAAGCGAAGCAAGTGATTGCCGATTTTGAGAAGCTGAAAAGCGAAGCGAAAGCGGCGGTGGCCGGCCACAAGGGCGAAACGGCGCTGTTCCTCGTGGCGAACGGCAAAGATTTTACGGTGATGCATCCCAAGAACTTCCCGATTTACTACGAGGAGCTGGGCTTGACGCCTGTGGCGGGGCTGCCCGAGGACGGAAAGATCGGGGGGCGGATCGGCATTGAAGCGCTCAGCGAATTCAAGCCCGATCATATTTTTATCGCCGCCAACCGCAGGGAGATGAAGGCCGAAGATCCGCTCGGCTTGATCAGCATTTGGAAGGATCATCCGGTGTGGAACAATCTCAAGGCAGTCAAGGAGAACCGCGTATATCCGATCGATACGCTGGCCGGAGATACGTTCTTCCTCGGGCAGGTGGCTGGGCTTCAGGCGATTAAAGAACATCTCGGTACGAAGAAATAGAGAGAAGACGAAGGACCGTTCCGCTCCAATGCAGGAGACGCGAAGCGGTCCTTTTCCGTTCAGTATTTTTGCAAAAGCCCCCGTTTCAGGCTTGGTCTCAACCTGACGACAGCGGCTTGTTGATTCGCGTAAACAGCTTCTTATCGCTTAACCCAAGGCCAGGGCTTCTTCGCTTAAGTCAATTCGTTGGCCGGAGAGGCGTTCCAGCGTGAAAAGCGGGACCAGCTCGGCCGCTTTTGCCGGTTCGGGGCGGTCGAGCAGACCGGCTGCATAAGCCAAGTAGCCGATCAAGCGTTCCGGCGGAATGCCCGCCGCGCGAAGAGCGGCAAGCGAGAGGCTGCGGTTCCGCTTGGACAGCCTGCCGCCCTTCGGCGTACAGAGCAGCGGGACGTGGCAGAAGCTCGGCGGGGCCGCCTCCAACAGCTCGTACAGGACGAGCTGCCTCGGGGTCGAATCGAGAAGATCCGCTCCCCGCAGCACATCGGTGATCCCCATGGCGGCATCGTCGACAACGACCGCCAGCTGGTAGCTGAATTGGCCGTCCGCGCGTTTGACGACAAAATCGCCAAGAGCGCCGGATGGCACGTGCTGTACCCCCGCCGTGCCGTCCTCGAAGAAGAAGGATCGCTCCGGAACGGCCACCCGCAAGGATGGGGGCTTCAACTGGGCTTTACGCTTGCGTTCCTCCTCGGTCAGCGCCTTGCATAGCCCGGGATAAATCGCGCCTTCCGAGGCGAGGCCGTGCGGGGCGCTGGCGATGGCGGCCAGCTCGGCCCGGCTGCAATAGCAAGGATAGAGCCGTCCTCTGCGCTGCAAGCGTTCGACGGCCTGCTCGTACAGCTCCAGCCGCTGGCTTTGCAGATAAGGGCCGTAAGGGCCGTCGGTGGCCGGACCTTCGTCCCAGTCCAGTCCCATCCAGATTAAATCTTCTACGATGAGCTGAGCATATTCCGGGCGGGAACGAGGCCCGTCGATATCCTCGATACGCAGCACGAACGTACCGGAGGCATGCCGCATTTGCAGCCAGGCGAGCAGCGCCGTGAAGGCGTTGCCGATATGCATCGGTCCTGAAGGCGTCGGGGCGAACCGTCCGCGTCTCATCGAATCACCTCGCAGGTATACAAAAAAGAGCAGGATCTCCCCTGCCCGGTTGTTTATGTATGATAAATGTCATGTTGCAAACAATGATATTAGTGGCGGAGACGACGAGATGCTCTCCGTTTCACTCCGAGACTGTGAAGTAACGCTATCGAAGTGAACGCTCCGACGAACCAAGTGGGTTCTCATCCCTTGCAATGAAGTTAATCAATGGCGGAGCCGACGGGATTCGAACCCGCGGTCTCCTGCGTGACAGGCAGGCATGTTAGGCCTCTACACCACGGCTCCGCGTTAGGGACAAATATGATAATAACACGGTCGCCCGATTTTAGCAAGTAGCTCGGAGAGAAGAATAGGCCGGCTGAAGGAAGCCGCACCGGTCCCCGAAAGTAATCCGCAGCCGCTCGTTTCCCAGTTCTTTCGGTTCCTGACTACAAATGGACACATTCCTGAAATTGAACGTTGGTTAGTCACAAAATATTCACAAATGTCGAAATTTGTTTTTCCACGGCTCTCTCTTCGGAGGTATAATCTATAAGTATATAGGGTTCCGTTTCGACCTGTTCATGCTCCCGAAAATGTGAAAATTGTAACAAGCGTGAGGGAAGGCCTCCAAACGGGCTTCTCCTCGCTTCCTATATTTTCGAGAAAAACATGATGTTTGCATCGCCTGACCAGGTATCGACACAATTACGGACTTCTATTCCAAAGTAAAGGAGGACGTTCTCTAATGTCAGTAGCATCCACTCAACAAGCGGTAGTTGCAGCCGAGCCCACCCGGGAATCCTTGGATGTGCTTGATCAGTTGATGAAGCCCGAGGTGCAGGAATCTTTAACGGTGTTGGTCGAGAATTTGCCGAAGCTGGCGGAAATGGTGACCATCCTCACCAAAACGTACGATTTGGTGCAAAATGTGGCCACGGACCGCGTATTTATCGAAGACATCAAAGGCGGCGTCGAAGAATTCGTGAAGCCGATTCAGGACACAGCCAAAAATTTGGCGTCCGCGGCAATCGAAGCGAACGACCGTGCACAAGACGAATCCACAACGATCGGTCTGTTCGGTTTGCTCAAAATGCTGAAAGACCCGCAAGTACAAAAGATGTTCCGTTTTTCTCAGGCATTCTTGGATGTCTTGGCTGAGCGCCAACAGCAGCAGCGTTAATAATAAAGGAAAGCTGAATCAAGGAGCGGATGAACAGGATGGCTAAGCAAATTTTGATATTAGGCGGCGGCTACGGCGGATTGCTGAGCGCCCTGACGGCCCGGAAGTACATGACGGCGGAAGAAGCGACGATTACGGTCGTTAACCGTTTTCCGACGCATCAGATTATTACGGAGCTGCACCGGCTGGCTGCGGGCAACCTGGCGGAGAAAGCGGTAGCGCTGCCACTGGAAAAGCTTTTGCGCGGCAAAAATGTCAATCTTCACATCGATACGGTCGAGACCATCCGTCCGGACGAGAAGCAAGTTCTCATGGCCAGCGGCAAAACGTACGAATACGATGTGCTCGTTATTGCCCTCGGCAGCGAAACGGCGTTCTTTGGTATCCCGGGACTGCAGGAGCACAGCTTCGTTCTGAAATCCGTGAACGACGCCAACCGTCTTCGCGCGCACGTGGAAGCACGCATCGACGAATACAGCCGTACGAAAAACAAAGCCGACGCGACGTTCGTTGTCGGTGGCGGCGGATTGACCGGCATCGAGCTTGTCGGCGAATTTGCGGACATGCTGCCTAAGCTTTGCCGCAGCAAAGGCGTCGACTTTAACGATATTTCCCTTTATACCGTGGAAGCGGGTCCGTCCATTCTGGCCGGCTTCGCACAGGAGCTTGTCGAACGTGCGCAAACGAGCCTCGAGAAGCGCGGCGTGAAGTTCCTGACCGGCGTTGCGATTACGGAAATGCAGGAGAATACGGTATTCCTGAAGGACGGCAGCTCCATCGAGACGAACACGCTCGTATGGACCGGCGGCGTACAAGGCAACTCCGTCGTGGCCAACTGCGGTATCGAAGTCAACCGCGGCCGTGCAACGGTAACGGAAAGCTTGCAATCCACGTCCCACAAGGACATCTTCCTCGCTGGCGACAGCGCGGTCGTCATGGGTAACGAAGGACGTCCTTACCCGCCGACGGCGCAGTTGGCTTGGCAAATGGGCGAAACGATCGGACACAACATTTTCGCTTACTTCAACAACGCGCCGATGGATACGTTCACGCCGGTATTCTCCGGTACGCTGGCGAGCCTTGGCCGCAAAGACGCAATCGGTACGGTCGGCGGAAACCAAACGCGCCTCAAAGGCCTTCCGGCTTCGCTGATGAAGGAAGCAAGTAACATGCGTTATTTGACTCATATCAACGGTCTGTTTACTTTGGCTTATTAATTTTTTTCAAGAGGGTGCCCTGTCGGTGCCCTCTTTTGCTTATTACCGAGTGGAATTTCGCCGTCGATGTCGTTGTTCCATCGTTGCTCTTGCATTTTGGTTAGCGTTCACTTACAATATGGTCATGATGAAGAAAGCACATATCGATAGCAAAAAAAAGGATATTTTGCAGGCGGCCATGCGTCTGTTCGCGACCAAAGGGATCGACGGCATTTCCGTCAAAGAGATCGGGGATGCGGCGGGCGTTACGGATGCCGCCATCTATAAGCATTTTAAAAGCAAGCAGGCGATGGCGCTCGAAGCGTTCTCCCATTATTGCGGCAGCTATACGCGCTTGATCGATTATATGGCCGGGCAGCCTGGAACGTTCCGCAGCCGGCTCCATCGCTTGATCGACGAAGTGCTGCGCATGCATGACGAGGACCAGTACGGCATGCTGCTGCTTGCCCAGCAGCATGCCGTACTGG
>NZ_JTHN01000170.1 GCF_001399685.1 Paenibacillus sp. A3 | reverse complement strand
CTTCCTGCAGGAAGTCGATGCAGCCGCCTTGTATCACAACGCCTCCACCCGCTTCACGGACGGCTTCGAATTCGGCTTTGGCGCCGAAATCGGTATCAGCACGCAAAAGCTGCACGCTCGCGGCCCTATGGGCTTGCCGGCGCTGACGTCGAGCAAATACTGCATTGTCGGAAGCGGACAAATTCGGGGTTAAACCCAGAAGATCCTATACATTTATGAATTTCGGAAGGAGCAGCCAATCATGACACAGATTTTATCCAAAAACATCACGTTCGTCGGCGCCGGCTCCATGGCGGAAGCGATCATTCGGGGACTCATCTCCGAAGCGGGCATGCAGGCGGACCAGCTTGTCGCTGTCAATCGGTCGAATGAAGCCCGTCTGCAAGAATTAAATAAGCAGTACGGCATTCGTTATGCCGCGGGAGCCGCCGAGCGAAACGAAGCCATCGCTTCCGCCGATATCCTCGTACTGGCCTTTAAGCCAAGCGACGCCGCTCAAGGCTTACTCGATTTGAAGCCGCTGCTCCGTAAAGAGCAGTTGCTCGTATCGGTGATTGCCGGACTTTCCGTCGACACGATGGAAGCGATTCTCGGCGGCACCGGCTGGGCCATCGTCCGCACGATGCCCAACACATCCAGCACCATCGGGCTTGGCGCAACCGGACTCAGCTTTTCCCGCGGCGTCTCGGACGCGCAGCGGCAGTTGGGCGAAGAGATGTTCCGCTCCATCGGCATCGTATCGATCGTCGAAGAATCGCTGATGGAAACGATTGTAGGTTTATCTGGCTGCGGCCCGGCCTACATTTATTATATGATGGAAGCCATGATCGAAGGCGGGATGAGCGGGGGGCTATCGCATGATGAGGCCAAGCGTCTGACCGTGCAAACGGTGATGGGCGCGGCACGCATGGTCGAGCTGAGCGGAGAAGAGCCGGCCGAGCTGCGACGCAAGGTGACGTCTCCTAACGGCGCTACGCATGCAGCCATCGAGACGATGGACAATTGCGGCTTCACCGATGCGGTCTCCAAAGCGATGCGCCGCGCCGCGGAACGCTCCGCCGAGATGGGTACGGCCATCAGCGCTTCCATCGCTTCCCATATTAAGTAAAGAAGGTGTCCGTTTGTGAGTCATGCTATATCCTCAGCCTATTGTATAGCCACCTACCGTTGCTACGACGAAAAAGCCGATTTTCATAAAAAAGCGACCGGCATAGCCGTCGGTCTGACCGTCGGAAGCTGGACCGAGCTGCCGGAAGCGCGCAAGGCGGAAATGGAAAAGCATCTCGGCCGCGTCGTCAGCGTGGACGTACACGAACCGTCGTCGGGCGAACCCGCTTCCGCAAGATATGCGGATATTCGTATCGCTTATCCCGATATTAATTTCAGCCGCGATATCCCTGCCCTGCTTGTCACCGTTTTCGGGAAGCTGTCAATGGACGGCCGGATCAAGCTGATCGACTTGGCATTTTCCGAGTCGTTCTTATCCGCCTTTCCAGGACCACGATTCGGCATCGAGGGCGTACGCAAGCTGCTTGGCGTCCACGACCGTCCGCTGCTCATGAGCATTTTCAAATCGGTGATCGGCCAGGATCTGCCCGCGCTTCGGGAGCAGTTTTATCAGCAGGCGCTCGGAGGCGTCGATCTGATCAAGGACGACGAGATTTTGTTCGAGAATCCGCTGACCCCGATCGAGAAGCGGGTCGAGCTGTGCATGCAGGCGGCGGCCGAAGCCGAGCGGGAAACCGGCCAGAAGCTGCTGTATGCGGCTAATCTTACCGGACCGACCTTCGGGCTCGTCGAACAAGCCAAAAAAGCGATCGACGCCGGAGCCAACGCGCTGCTGTTTAATGTGCTGGCTTACGGCTTCGACGCGCTCAGCGAGCTGAGCCGGCACCCTGACGTCAGCGTGCCGCTGATGGCTCATCCGTCGCTAGCCGGGGCCTTGTATCCGTCGCCGTATCACGGCATCGCCGCGAACGTACTGCTTGGCAAGCTCATGCGGCTAGCCGGGGCCGATTTGGTGCTGTTCCCTTCACCGTACGGTTCCGTCGTCATGCCGAAGGAAGAGAACATGGCGATCAAGGAAGCGCTGCTGACAACCGAAGCGGCCGATTATATTTACGGCGGGGGCGGCACATCAACGTCCGCGAACAGACAAGTTCCGCTTGCGGCGAGCTTTCCGGTTCCTTCGGCCGGCATTCATCCCGGACTTGTGCCGCTCATCTTGCGAGATTTTGGCGGGCAAGTGGTCGTCAATGCGGGAGGCGGAGTACATGGCCATCCTATGGGCGCTGCAGCCGGCGGGCGGGCCTTCCGGCAGGCGATCGACGGCTGCCAGTCGGGCGTTCCGCTGCGGGCGTATGCCGCGGACGGACATCCTGAGCTGCAGGCGGCTATTGACGCGTGGGGGATTAAAGAATGAGCAAGCAGCGGGTTATTTTTTGCGATTTCGACGGGACGATTACCGTGAACGACAATATCGTAGCGATTATGAAGCATTTTCAGCCTGAGGGCTGGGATACTTTGGTTAACCAAGTCATCTCCAAGGAGATTACGATCCGGGAAGGCGTCGGACGCATGTTTGCGCTGCTGCCGACCTCCCGCCGGCAGGAAGTCGTCGATTACGCGATCGGCAACGTGACGATTCGCAGCGGGTTCCGCGAGTTGCTGGATTACTGCAAGAAGGAGGACATCCTCTTTTTGGTGACAAGCGGCGGAATCGCCTTTTTCGTCTATCCCGTTCTATCATCATTTGCGATTCCGAAAGAGAACATTTATTGCAACGCGAGCGACTTCAGTGGCACGCATATTCGCATTTTGTGGCCGCATTCATGCGATGCCGAATGTGATAACGACTGCGGCATGTGCAAAACGAGAATCATTCGCTCCTACCCGCGGGAGAAGTACGAGCGCATTATGATCGGCGACAGCGTAACCGATTTTGCCGGGGCCAAGCTGGCCGATACGGTATTCGCCCGCTCCCATCTGATCGAGCTGTGCCAGGAGCTCGGGTTGAATTACTATCCATTTGAAGATTTTCACGACGTGATCAAGCAGTTAGAGGAGATGAAAGTGCGTGAGCTTTAGCGCTATTCGTTTGGAAGAGAAGCAGCAGGCGTTCGCCGAGCTGCGGGAGATTAAAACTTTGCTTGCCGCACGGGGCTGGTTTCCCGGAACAAGCGGTAATCTGTCGATCCGGACGGGGGAATTTTCTCCCGAGCAGTTTGCGTTTGCCATTACGGCGAGCGGCAAGGACAAATCGGTCAATACGCCTTCCGACTATTTGCTGGTCGATCAGTCGGGCCAACCGGTCGAAACGACCGGTCTGAAGCCGTCCGCGGAAACGTTGATTCACTGCGAGATCTACCGTTTGACGGGCTGCGGCGCGATTTTTCATGTGCACACCGTGTTCAACAACCTCGTCTCCGAGCTGTATGCGGAACGAGGCAGCGTGCCGGTGGACGGCGTCGAGCTGATCAAAGCATTCAACATATGGGAAGAAGAAGCGCACATCGATATCCCGATTCTGCCCAACTATGCGGAAATTCCGCGGATCGCCGAATTGGTCGAAGGCGCAATCGTGCCGCGCATTCCCGGCATTCTGCTGCGCAAGCACGGCATTTACGCTTGGGGCGCCAATGCCTTCGAAGCGAAGCGGCACCTCGAAGCGTTCGAGTTCCTGTTCGAGTACGCCTATCGCTGGGCCCTGCTGAAGAAGTAGACCGTTTCAGCAAGAACGCGGTCCTACTCGGCTTAAACGCAAAAACCCGTCTATCCCCTCATCGCATCGCGGTGAGGAACAGACGGGCTTTTTTTTATCGAAAAAGCATTCATAGGTCCTTTCTCCGAAACGACCACAAGCCGAGCAGCAGCATAACAAGCATATATCCGGCACTGTACATTAGAAAGGCGTTTGACGGCACTTGGCCGACACCGACAAAACCGAAAAGATTTCTAAGATTCACGATGCCTTGAAGCTCGTTCACGGCAAATAGCTCTGCTTGCATTCGGCTTTGCAGCGAATCGGCCGGCATGACAAGAGACATGATTCCTGCGATGGTCAGCAGCGGCTTAATAGCTATATTTTGATCAATTTGGACCGAGCCTGCCACTTTTTCAATCATGCCCCCAAGCCATCCCGCCCCGTAGAGCATCGTCATCAATACGCCATTCCCGGTGGAAGAGAAATGGGAGGAGCCCAGCATCGATAAAGACACAAGCAGTGGCACAACGAAAATAAACAAAGCAAACGAACGCGTCAGCGATACGATATCTCCGGGAATACCTGCATGAGCCCAAGCCACCAGCAGAATCGATATAAAAAGCAGCGCCGCATAACCGATTCCCCAACTGACAAATCCGATCCATCGACCCATATACCAGGATAAACGGGATAATGGCCGAGTCATTAAGGCCTGAAGTACGCCCTGCTCGGCTTCCCCTGCAATCACGGAGAACGAGCTAAAAATGGACAAAAAAGCAATGACGAACGAACCGAAAAAAAAGCCGAGCGACAAGATCATCGCGCTTCGTTCATAAACGGCAATTATATATTGCACGTCCGACGGATTATAGGTGCCGTCATGCAAGCTTGCTCCGATGGTTTTGGCAACAAACCAGAAGGCGAACAAGAAAATAACGGTCATCAGCAGCGTCAGCAGCATGACCCGTTTGCGCAGCAGCTCCTTCCAAGTCGAGCCGATGATGGTAATCATTCGCGTTCCCCCCTGTGGCTCCGTCCGGCAACAGAGCTGACGAACCATTCGTCCAGCTTCGTTTTTGCCTTCTTTACTTCGTAGAGCGTCATCCCCTGTTCGATAACAAGCGCGTTCAACCAGCCGACCTGTTCGTCATCTTCCAGCTCCGCTTCCAGCCAGACCGAATCTTCTTCCGCTCCCATCTCAAGAAGACGTACGGTCAGGCCCGAGGCTTCTTGAAGCCAGGCCAGCAAAAACGGCGCAAACCCGCCGACACGAAGGTGCCAGCGGGATGTCTCGTGCAGCACGTCGGCCACGGAACCAACCTGCAGAATTTGACCGTTATTCAGCAAGGCCACGCGATCGCACAGCAGCTCCACGTCCTCCAACAAGTGCGAGTTGAGAAAAATCGTTTTTCCCTGCGCCTTCATCAGCCGGAGCAATTCTCGTACGTCTCTCCGGCCCAATGGATCAAGCGCGGAGGCCGGCTCGTCCAAAAAAACGATAGGCGGGTCGTTTACCAAGGCGCAAGCCAAGCCAAGCCGCTGCTGCATCCCTTTGGAGTACATCTTCACCCGGTCTTTGCCCCGCAGCCCGAGACCGACAAGGTCGAGCAGCTCCGGAATGCGCCGCTTCGCCTCGGAAGCTTCGACGCCGCATAGCCGGGCATGCAGCTGCAGCACTTCTTCACCGCTGAGCCAATCCTGGTACCGGTACAGCTCCGGCAAGTAGCCGAAATGCCTTCTCGCTTCCAACGACCCGATCGGATGGCCGCAAATCGCACCGTGGCCCTGCGTCGGCCGGATCAAGCCGACGAGCATTTTCACAAAGGTGCTCTTGCCAGCTCCGTTCGGGCCGAGGAAGCCAAAGGCTTCCCCTTCCCCTACGGTAATCGTAATGCTGCGGCAGCCGCGGCCGTTGCCGTAATCTTTCGTCAGCTCATGCGCTGTAATGGCTAGCCCGGTCAAGAGCCGATCAGCTCCTTCACTTTGCCAAGCAGCGCTTCACGATCCGTGAGATATTCATAGCCATAAAGTTTGAAGAGTTGACCTTGCTTCACCCACATGGCATTGTAATAATTATGATTTTTCGTAGATTCCGTCATGATCAGCACATCCGTGCTTCCCACTTTGACCTTCTCGGTAGGCTGATTCGTGATGATAGGCAGCGGCACGTTTCCGGTAGTAAGCAGGTCCACGTTCTGCAAGCTCTGCTTCAAATGCTCCGGGAGCAGCGGGAACTGCAGAACCGCTTGCAGCGCTTCGGCCACCGGAATCGACGGATCGACTGATACGACGGGAATCGGCTCTTGGGTCAGAGAGTAGCTTCGTTCGCCGTTTTTCACGTTCAGATGAACTTTTTCGCCCGTTTCAAGCGTAATCGGTTTCCCGTCCACGGATTCAGGCAGCATCTGCTTCGCGCCAAGCCTGGACATTGCCCGGTTTACTTCGTCAACGTTCAACTTTAACGTTAGCGTATTGGAGGGGCTAACGTAAGGCTTATCTTGCTTGGCGTTGTAATCCTGAGGTAAGACGATACTGCGTCCCAGCATCTGCGAGAGCTCATTGGCCTCAAAAGATCCTCTTATTTTGCCGGATGTATTCGTGAATGCTCCAAGTTTGTTGATGTTTTCTTTCGTTTGTCCTTCCGGAAAAGCGCTGTTCAGCAAATACGTCAGATCGTTTTCCTGAACGACTGTCACTTCCTGCATCCGAAATTTATTCAATATGGAAGCCAGCGCTTCGTTGCCGATTGGCGTGCCCAGGAAAGCGGCCAGTACCAGCACCGCGGCCGAAGCAGCCACCCGCTTCCTGCGCCGTTTCATCCAGCGGACGAACGGATGGGCTTTAGGCGTCTCCCCCGTTGTCCTGTCCGGTTCCAAAACAGGTAACGGACGAATATCGGATACAGCGATCGATTGTAACGTTTCTGTCTCCCCGGCTTCTGCCGCCGACGGGTTTATTTTATCGGCTTCCTTTGCCCACTGCTCCCAACGAAGCGATTTCGATTCGGAAGCAAGCCGCTGCTGAAGCTTCTCCCAAGCCGTATCCGTGGGATCGGAATTTTTCCTTACAAATGACTCAGTCATATGCCATGGTCCTCCTATTCAACTTGAGTTTGCAATTCCGCATGCCGTTTCAATCGGGCGGTCGCCCGGTTGATAAGCGTCCCTACAAGCGGTGCGCGAATTTGAAGCTTCTCGGCGATCTCCGCGTAACTGTAGCCGGAGAATCGAAGGAGCAATACTTGCCGGTCCCGTTCCGAAAGCTGGTCCAGCCACCCGCGCAATTCCTCGTGTTCAAACTGCTCCAAAACCGTCTCCTCGTTCGACTTGCCCTCCTGCTCCGTTACCCGCAAATGAAGCTCCTGCTTCTCCTGAAGCGCCCGTTCGCGGGCCCGCTTGGACATATGGTCGTAGGCGATCCGGGTCAATACCCGATGAAGCCAAGCGCCGATCAATTGCGGATCGTCCGGCGGGTTGCGATATAGACGCAGAAATACTTCCTGGGCCAAATCATCGGCGGCTGCCTCGTCGCGGACTAACGCGATTAATTTTCGGCGCACCGACGGGTAATGCTTATAAAATATGTGACGGAAATAATCGGAATCCGGATGTTCCAATGTGATGTCCTCCTTTCAGCTGCAGCTATACATAAGACAGAGGTCAGCCTTATTTTGTATCACCCGGTGAAAAAAGAAAAGCATCCGAGCTCTTCCCTGTACCGTAGCGGAAGAATTCGAATGCCATAAATTTTGTTTAGGCTTTGCCGTATTCGCTCGGATTTTCACGCCATGCCTTCAGCGCCTGCAAATCCTGCTCTTGGATGCTGCCGTTCCGAAGAGCGACGTCGAGCAGTACCGAGTAATTCGTCAGCGTCTCAAAAGGAATGCCCGATCCCGCAAAGGCCTCGCGCGCCTTCTCGAACTGATACGAGAAGATGCCAAGCACCCCGAGAGCCTGCGCTCCGGCTTCATTTACGGCCAAGGCCACCTTGAGCGAGCTTCCGCCCGTCGAGATCAAGTCCTCGATGACCACCGTCTTCTGCCCGGGCTTGATCAAGCCTTCGATCAAGTTTTCCTTCCCGTGGCCCTTGGCCTTGTCGCGCACGTAAACCATCGGCAGACCGAGCTTTTGAGCGACCCAAGCCGCATGTGGAATCCCTCCGGTTGCCGCTCCCGCAATGACTTCGGCATCCGGGAAATTGTCGCGGATGAGCGTAACGAAGCCTTCGGCGATCCGTTCGCGGATCTCAGGAAACGAAATGGTCAGCCGGTTATCGCAGTAGATCGGCGATTTCAGGCCGGATGTCCAAGTAAACGGCTGCTGCGGACGAAGCGCCACGGCGCCGATCGCGAGCAGATCGGCGGCAATTTGCCCGGCCAGCTCCGGATTTATACGAATCGATGGGGTTGTCATTCGATTTCATCTCCTTAAGGTGTTGGTCTTCGTAAAAAACTTCTCTGCCGCTAGACAGAGGCGATAATCGCTTCCAGCGCCGCTCTTGGGTCCGGCGCGGCTGTGATCGGACGACCAATGACGATATAGTCCGTCCCTTGAGCAAACGCCTGTTCCGGCGTCATGACGCGGGATTGATCGCCGATGTCCGCTCCTGCCGGACGAATGCCCGGGGTCACGGTCACAAAGCCGCTGCAGCACGTTTCTTTGATCCGGACGACCTCCAGCGGAGAAGCGACCACACCTTGCAACCCGGCGGCTTGGGCCAATCGGGCATATCGGATCACCGCATCCTCTACCGTACCTTCAATGCCGATTTCTTCGTTCATGACCGCCTGGCTTGTGCTGGTAAGCTGTGTAACGCCGATGACGATCGGCTTGGGACCGGATGCAGCTTGAAGCGCTTTGTCCACGCCTTCCATCGCCGCCTCCATCATCTGCTTGCCGCCGGCCGCATGCACGTTGAACATGTCTACGCCAAGCTTCGTGATGCTTTCCGCGCCGCCTTTGACGGTATTCGGAATATCGTGCATTTTCAGATCGAGAAAGACGCTATAGCCCTTCTCTTTGAGCATCCGCACGAACGCCGGACCGGCGCTGTAAAACAGCTGCATTCCCACCTTCAAATAACAAGGAATGCCTTCCAGCGACCGGACGAGCGACTCCGCCTGCTTCGCCTCGGCATAATCGAGAGCAACCATGATGCGTTTCGCCGCCGCTAAGTTGGTAGACACAAGTTACCGCCCCTTTTTCTTTAAAATCGGATGAATCTGACGGCTCGTAGAAGGGCCTAATCAAGGGATTAGCACAGCATTTCCGCAAGGAACGGAACGCTGTGCTAATGCAATTGTTGTTATGCGTGATTCGCAGGCATAGCCGTGGATTGGAAGTAAATGGACTCCAACACGTGCAGCAGTGCGCTAACCGTATCTAACGAAGTCATACAGACGACGCCGTTCTCTACTGCCTCGCGGCGAATCCGGAAGCCGTCGCGCTCCGGCGTTTTGCCCTTCGTCAGCGTGTTGACGACAAAGTGCGCTTCGCCGTTGCGGATCAGGTCGAGAATGTTCGGCGAGCCTTCGCTCAGCTTGTTGACGCGGTTCACTTGGAGACCGGCGTCCTCCAAAGCCTGTGCCGTTCCGCCCGTAGCGACAATGCGGTAGCCCAATCTTTCGAAGCCGCGGAAGATCTCAATCGCCTCGGCTTTGTCTTTATCGGCAATCGTAGCAATGATCGCGCCTGTCGGCGGAATTTTCATGCCGGAGCCGATTAGCCCTTTATACAGCGCTTTGGCAAACGTTTTGTCACGGCCCATGACTTCGCCCGTCGATTTCATTTCCGGTCCGAGTGTCGTATCGACACGGCGCAGCTTCGCGAAGGAGAAGACCGGAACTTTGACGGATACGAAATCGTCCTCCGGCCACAAGCCGGTTTGATAGCCCATATCGGCCAGCTTTTCGCCCATAATGACGCGGGTTGCCACGTTGGCCATCGGAATTTTCGTCACTTTGCTGAGGAAAGGAACCGTACGCGAGGAGCGCGGATTCACTTCGATAACATACACTTCGTCTTTATAGATGACGAACTGGATGTTGACGAGACCGACAACCTGCAGCCCTCTGGCGATTTTGGTCGTAATGTCGATAATTTTTTGCTTCAGCTCGGCGGATACCGTCTGCGGCGGGTATACCGCGATGGAGTCGCCCGAGTGAACGCCGGCCCGCTCCACGTGCTCCATGATGCCCGGGATCAGTACCGTTTCTTTGTCGCAGATCGCGTCGACTTCAACTTCTTTGCCGAGCATGTAACGGTCGATGAGTACCGGATGCTCCGGATTGATTTTGACCGCGTATTCCATGTAGCTGAGCAATTCTTCGTCAGAGTAGACGATTTCCATCGCGCGGCCGCCAAGGACATACGACGGACGGACAAGCACCGGATACCCGAAGCGGGAGGCCATGCCGACAGCCTCGTCCACCGAGGTTACCGTACCGCCCGGCGGTTGTGCGATGTCAAGCTGACGGAGCAGCGCTTCGAACTTTTTGCGGTCCTCGGCCGCGTCGATGTTCTCCAAATCCGTGCCGAGGATGCGCACGCCAGCTTTCGCAAGCGGTGCCGCGAGGTTGATCGCCGTTTGTCCGCCGAATTGGACGATAACACCGATCGGCTGCTCGCGCTCGATGACGTTCATGACGTCCTCGAAGAACAGCGGCTCGAAGTACAGCCGGTCCGAAGTATTGAAGTCCGTAGACACCGTCTCCGGGTTGTTGTTGATAATAACGGCTTCATAGCCGGCCTTTTGGATAGCCCATACCGCATGCACGGTCGAGTAGTCGAACTCGATCCCTTGACCGATCCGGATCGGACCGGAGCCAAGCACGACAACCTTTTGTTTCGCCGTTTCCTTGACTTCGTCTTCCGTCTCGTAAGTCGAGTAATAGTAAGGTGTCGTCGCTTCGAATTCCGCGGCGCAGGTGTCGACCATTTTGTAAACCGGCTTCAGCCCCAAGCCGATTCGGTATGCGCGAACGTCGGCTTCCTGCGTCAAGCTCAGCCCTTTGTCAGCCTGACGGCGCAGCTCGGCAATGGCGCGGTCGGTGAAGCCTTTGCGCTTCGCTTCGCGGAGCAGCTCTTCGCTCAGCTCCGGCGCAAGCAGCTCGGCTTCGAAGGCGATCATGCCTTCCAGCTTGTGCAGGAACCACCAGTCCACCTTGGTCAAATCCTGCAATTGCTGTACGCTGTATCCGCGGCGGAGCGCTTCGGCGATCAGGAAGATGCGCTCGTCGTCCGGCTTCACGAGCCGCTGCTCAAGCGTCTCTTGGTCCAATGTCACCGCATCTTTCAAATACAGGCGGTGCACGCCGATTTCAAGGGAGCGAACCGCTTTGTGAATCGACTCTTCGAACGTACGACCGATGGCCATGACTTCGCCCGTCGCTTTCATTTGCGTGCCGAGCTTGCGGTTTGCCGCCGTAAATTTATCGAACGGCCAGCGCGGAATTTTGGAAACGATATAGTCCAGCGTCGGCTCGAAGCAAGCGTACGTTTGACCCGTTACCGGATTGACGATTTCGTCGAGCGTATAGCCGATCGCGATTTTGGCTGCCATTTTGGCAATCGGGTAGCCGGTTGCCTTGGAAGCGAGCGCCGACGAGCGGCTAACCCGCGGATTCACTTCGATGACGTAATATTGATAGCTGTGCGGGTCCAGCGCAAACTGCACGTTGCATCCGCCTTCGATGTTCAAGGCGCGGATGATTTTGAGCGATGCGGAACGCAGCATTTGGTATTCCCGGTCCGACAGTGTCTGGCTCGGCGCTACAACAATGCTGTCGCCCGTATGAACGCCGACCGGGTCGAAGTTTTCCATGTTGCACACGACGATACAGTTGTCGTTCGCGTCGCGCATCACCTCGTACTCGACTTCCTTCATGCCAGCGATGCTTTTCTCGATCAGACATTGGCCGATCGGGCTGTAACGTATACCGGAGGAAACAGTTTCCAGCAGTTCTTCCTCGGTGGCGCAGATGCCGCCGCCCGTACCGCCGAGCGTGTACGCAGGACGTACGATAATCGGATAGCCAATTTCATTCGCAAAATCGAGCGCTTCCTGCACGGTCGTTACGATCGTGCTCTCCGGTACCGGCTGCTCCAATTCGCGCATCAGATCGCGGAACAAATCGCGGTCTTCCGCTTTCTCGATTGCCGTCAGCTGGGTACCGAGCAGCTTCACGTTCTCGCGCTCCAGTACACCGGCGCGTGCCAACTCAACCGCCATATTGAGGCCAGTCTGCCCGCCGAGGGTCGGCAGCAAGCCGTCCGGACGCTCTTGGCGGATGATTTGGGTGACGAAGTCGAGCGTAATCGGCTCGATATATACTTTGTCGGCCATGTTCGTATCGGTCATGATCGTCGCCGGATTGCTGTTGATCAGAACGACTTCGAAGCCTTCTTCTTTCAGAGCTTGGCAAGCTTGCGTACCGGCATAATCGAATTCCGCTGCTTGTCCGATTACGATCGGACCGGAGCCGATCACGAGAATTTTTTTAAGGTTATTATTTTTCGGCATAGTGGAGCTCCCCTTTCGATGCGGATACGGCCGTGCTGCCCGCTTTGTATGCCGCTGCGATCTGCGCCTGACGCGGAAGCTGCGGGTTGTTGCTCTTATGCTCGCGGATCAGCTGCAGGAAGTCATCGAACAAGTAGCTCGAATCGAACGGTCCCGGCGCTGCCTCCGGGTGATACTGAACGGAAAAGGCCGGATATTTTTTGTGGCGCAGCCCTTCGATTGTCTTGTCGTTGTTGTTGATATGAGTCACTTCCAAATCCGTGCCGGCGATCGACTCTTCATTTACGGTGTAGCCATGGTTTTGCGATGTGATGTAGCAGCGGCCCGTAGCCAAATCTTTCACCGGGTGGTTGCCGCCGCGATGGCCGAATTTCAGCTTTTCCGTATCGGCGCCGCTCGCCAGCGCGAACAATTGATGGCCGAGGCAGATGCCGAAGATCGGGAATTCGCCGAGCAGCTCGGCGATCATTTTCGCCGCATGCGGCACGTCTTTCGGGTCCCCAGGACCGTTGGACAGCAGAATGCCGTCCGGCGCCAACCGGCGGATTTGGTCCGCGGTCGTGTCCTGCGGAACGACGACGACGTCGCAGCCGCGCTTGGTCAAGTCGCGCAAAATGCCGCTCTTGGAGCCGAAATCGACGAGCACGACGCGTTCTTTCGTTCCCGGTGCGCTGAACACGCTTTTCGTGGATACACGGGACACTTGATCAGTCATGAGCGGAGATGCTTTAAGCTGCTCCAGCAGCTCTTCCACACGCTTCTCGGAGGTGGTCAGAATGCCTTTCATGACGCCGTGGTGACGGATGCGGCGGGTCAGCATCCGGGTATCGATGCCGCTGATGCCGGTAATGCCATATTCTTTAAGCAGACTGTCCAACGAGTACTCGGCTCTCCAGTTGCTGGGCACCATTTCATGCTCGCGAACGACGAACCCGTGAATGAACGGGCGGATCGATTCGAAATCGTCGCGCGTGATGCCGTAGTTTCCGATCAACGGGTACGTCATGGTCACGATCTGGCCGCAGTAGGACGGATCGGACAATACCTCTTGGTATCCTGTAATGCCTGTATTGAACACGACTTCGCCAACCGAGTCGCCTGTGCTTCCGAATGCTTTGCCGGTAAACAGCGTACCGTCTTCCAACAACAATCTTGCCTGCATCTGCTGTCATCTCCTTATGTGGTATTAATCCCCCTAAATCCCCCTTTCTAAAGGGGGACCCCAGGGGCGCCGCCCCTGGACCCCTCAAGTTGTCGCACAAGGGGGTATGTAGCTTTAAAGGGGCTGCGGCGGGGGGATCGCGTTTGTCCGGACGGCGCGGAGGCTGACGCCCCCGCGGTCGGCCGGACACGCTTAACGGTGCTGCACACAGCGATGTGCGACCCACTCAAGCTGTTCTTTCAACTTCTATAAATAAACTTTGTTCCTTTATTTTCCCTAACTGTAGGTTTCCCTGGCAGCAGAGGTCTACTCGCTTTTTCTTACTCGGACCAGACGACGTTCCCGCCGACGATGGTTAAAGTCGGCCAGCCTTTCAAGCTCCAGCCCGTGAACGGCGTGTTGCGTCCCTTGGAGAGGAATTCCGCCGGATTGACCTCCTTCTCCGTTTCGAGGTCGATCAGCGTCAGATCGGCGGCTTTGCCAACCTCGATCGTTCCCCAAGGAAGTTCGAACACTTGCGCCGGCAGCTTGGTCATCTTATCGAGCAGAAACTCCAGCGTCCATTGGCCGGTAGCGACGAACTTTGTATACAAGAGCGGGAAGGCCGTCTCGAAGCCGACAATGCCGAACGGAGCCAGCTGCATGCCGCGCGCTTTCTCTTCCTCGCTGTGCGGCGCGTGATCGGTGACCACGATGTCGATCGTGCCGTCGACAAGGCCCTCGATGCAGGCCTGCACATCACGCGGTGTGCGCAGCGGCGGGTTCATTTTCCAGTTCGCATCCATCCCCGGAATGTCTTCGTCGGATAGCAGCAGGTGATGCGGGCACACTTCGGCGGTCACTTTGATGCCGATCTGCTTCGCTTGCCGGATCAGGCGGACCGACTGTTCCGTGCTGACGTGGCATACATGGTAGTGCACCCCTGTCGCTTCAGCCAGCAGAATGTCACGGCCGACATGAATCGCTTCGGATTCGTTCGGGATTCCTTTGAGTCCATGCTTGCGGGCAAATGCGCCTTCGCTTACGGCCGCGCCTTCGACCAACGTATTGTCCTCGCAGTGCGCAATAATCGGCATGCCGATCGATGCCGCTTTGGCCATCGCGTCCTTCATCATTTGCGCGCTTTGCACGCCGACCCCGTCGTCCGTATAGCCGATTACCCCGGCTTCCTTCAAGGCATCGAAGTCGGTGAGCTCGCGGCCCAGTTCGTTTTTCGTGATGCAGCCGTAAGGCAGGACGCGCACGATCCCTTCGGTTTGAGCCTTGTTCAGCACGTACTGCACCGTTTCCACCGTATCGATAACCGGCCGCGTGTTCGGCATGCAGGCAATCGTTGTGAAACCGCCGCGCGCCGCGGAACGGGTACCCGATGCGATATCTTCCTTATATTCGAAGCCCGGTTCGCGCAAATGTACGTGCATGTCGATAAGTCCGGGTGCCAGCAGCTTGCCTTGGGCGTCGATAATCGTATGTCCGGCCGTATCCGGCAAAGCTTCCCCTGCGTCGACGATTTGCTCGATACGCTCACCATTCGCGAACACGTGCTTTTTCTTTAATTCATTGCCCCCAGCCGCCAGGCTGGCATTCAGTATCCAAATTCCCATGGGAACCTCCGCTTCGTTTCATCTTAGTAGGTTAGGACTCGGTTTAGCTAAGCGCCCGCTCGATGACCGCCATCCGGATCGGTACGCCATGGCTCATTTGCGTAAAAATTTTCGATTTCTGGCATTCCACCAGCTCATCGTCGATTTCCACATTCCGGTTGAACGGAGCCGGGTGCATGATGACCGCGTGCGGTGCCATGCGGGCGGCGCGTTCTGCCGTCAACCCGTACGCGGCGCGATATTCCTCGGCCGAGCCGAACAGCGAGCCTTCGTGCCGTTCGAGCTGCACCCGCAGCATCATGACCACGTCGGCCTTCAGCGCCTCGTCAATCGAGACATAAGGCGCATGCTCCGCAAGCTCGGCGGCCTGCATGACCGGCGGCGCACAGAAGCTTACTTTGGCTCCCAGCGTTTGCAGCGCCCACAAGTTCGAACGCGCCACGCGGCTGTGCTGGATATCTCCGACGATCGCCACATGAAGGCCGCGGATTTCGCCGAACTGCTTGCGCATCGTATACAGATCGAGCAGCGCCTGCGTCGGATGCTCGTTGTTGCCGTCGCCCGCGTTGATCAGCGGGACTGTGATTTTTTGCGCCAGCTCGGCCAGCAGCCCGTTGGGCTTCATGCGGATGACGCCGGCGTCGATGCCCATCGATTCGAGCGTTCGCACCGTATCGTAGATCGATTCGCCCTTCTGTACGCTGGAGACGGCCGCCGCAAAGTTGAGTACTTCCGCTCCAAGCCTTTTTTCCGCAACCTCGAAGGAGAATCTCGTTCTTGTGCTGTTTTCAAAAAACATGTTGGCGACAAAGCGCCCTTGCAGCTGGTTCGTCACTTTTACCGGATGCTGTTCCCAGTGGGCCGCACGATCGAGGATCGCGTTCAGCTCTCCGGCGCTAAGTCCTTTGGTGCCTAGCAAATGTTTTTCCGACTGTACTTGAAGCTGTGTCATTCGTTTGGCCTCCTCTGTCCTGTGATGACGACTTGATCCACCCCATCCACTTCATTCACCTGTACTTCGATGCTTTCGAGCCGGGACGTCGGAATATTTTTCCCTACGAAGTCCGGACGAATCGGCAGTTCCCTGTGCCCCCGATCCACCAGCACCGCCAATTGAATCATTTGCGGCCGGCCGAGATCCATCAGGGCATCCATGGCTGCCCTTACCGTGCGTCCCGTGAACAGCACGTCATCGAACAAAATGAGCTTTTTGTTGTGAACCTCCAGACGATCGTTCGCCTGTTCGCTTCCCGGCGCATCTTCCCGGGTTCCCGATACGGTCGCTTCCAGCAAGCCGCTCCGGTCGTCCCGGTATTTGGTCACATCCACTTCGCCGACAGGTGCGGGTATGCCCTCGATTTCGCGGATTCGGTCGGCCACCCGCTTCGCGAGGTAAATCCCCCTTGTCCGGATCCCGATTAACATGCAGTTTTCAATGCCCTTGTTTTTCTCCAAAATCTCATGGGCGATACGCGTCAGAGCCCGACGTATCGCGGTTTCATCCATCAACACATGTTCATCAGACTGCATCGGTCAGGCAACCTCCTTCACCAAAGCTTTCGCGATTTAGACCATAAAAAAACCTTGCCGTATCGGCAAGGTTTGCGCACACAGGAACAGAACAGGTTACACCGGAACAGACACACCTCACCGGCATCTATGCCGTCGGGCGCATCCGCTTGGACCGTTCGATTCGTCGTTCACCTTGCCAGCCTCACGGGACTGATTTTAAAGGTGCTATTCAGTTACAAGCATTATGCCATGTTCGCCCCCCGATGTCAATACTCTCTGAATCGCACCCGGTTCAACCGGCCAAGGATTGCTAGGGCATGCGTTTTATGCTATAAAAGATGTAGTTCGTGATCTTCGGGACAACGGATCATGCCCGTTTTCGTTCACGGTATCACTACATAAGGAGCTGGAATCCCGTTTATGTCGATCGAAATGAATACGGAAGACGTCATTAATCTCATTAAAACAAGCAAGAAAAAGACTCCGGTTAAAGTATATGTCAAAGGCGACCTGGAATCCATCTCCTTCGGAGACAATATTCAAGCGTTCATCTCCGGCAAGAGCGGCGTGCTGTTCGGCGATTGGGCGGAAGTGAAAAGCGTGCTGGACGCGGAAGCCGGCAAAATCGAAGATTACGTGGTGGAAAATGACCGCCGCAATTCCGCAGTTCCGCTGCTGGACCTCAAAAATATCAATGCCCGCATCGAGCCGGGCGCGATAATCCGCGACATGGTCGGCATCGGCGACAACGCGATCATCATGATGGGAGCCGTCATCAACATCGGCGTAACCATCGGCGAAGGCACGATGATCGATATGAACGCCATTCTCGGCGGCCGCGTGAAAGTCGGAAAAATGTGCCACATTGGAGCAGGCGCTGTCCTCGCGGGCGTGATCGAGCCGCCTTCCGCTCAACCGGTCGTGATCGAGGACGACGTGCTCGTCGGAGCTAACGCCGTTATTCTCGAAGGCGTGCGCGTCGGACAAGGTTCCGTCGTCGCTGCAGGCGCAGTCGTCGTAGAAGACGTGCCGGAATTCAGCGTCGTTGCCGGTACCCCTGCCCGCGTCATCAAAAAAGTGGACGACAAAACGAAGTCGAAAACGGAAATTTTGAAAGACTTGCGCAACCTGTAATTCGGCGCAATCAAGGCTCGGCGATCAGACGCCGGGCCTTTCTCTTCATTCTCTCACCAAAGGAGGCATTGACACCATGTCCGTAGCCGTCAACCCGAGCCGCTTTGTACAAATTCGCAGAGATTTGCATAAAATCCCGGAGCTCGGGTATCAAGAGTTTAAGACCCAGCGGTATTTGCTCGATTACATCGCAACCTTGCCGCAGGAGCGGCTCGAAGTCCGCACTTGGCGAACCGGCATTATCGTGAACGTGAAAGGAACCGCACCCAAGCGCCGGTTCGGCTACCGCGCCGACATCGACGGGCTGCCGATAACAGAAGACACCGGGTACGATTTCCGTTCGGAGCATCCCGGCTTTATGCACGCCTGCGGGCACGATCTGCATATGTCCATCGGCCTCGGCATCCTGACGCATTTTGCAAAGCAGCCGATTCGCGATAATCTGACCTTTATTTTTCAGCCCGCGGAAGAAGGCCCGGGAGGCGCCAAGCCGATGCTCGAATGCGAAGAGCTCCGGGACTGGATGCCCGACGAAATTTTCGCCCTGCATATTGCGCCAGAATATCCGGTAGGCACCGTGGCTACCAAACCGGGCATCTTGTTTGCCAATACGTCCGAGCTGTTCATCACTCTCACGGGCAAAGGCGGACATGCGGCTTTTCCGCACAACGCGAACGATATGGTGATTGCCGCGTGCCAGCTTGTGGGACAACTGCAGACCGTCATTTCCCGAAATGTCAATCCCCTTGATTCGGCGGTCATTACCATCGGTAAAATCGACGGCGGCACGAAGCAAAATATTATCGCCGAAACGGCCCGCCTGGAAGGAACGATACGCACGCTCTCAGCCGAAACCATGTCGCTCGTCAAGTCTCGTATCGAGGCGCTCGTTGCCGGAATGGAGACGGCCTTCGCCTGCAAGGCCGAGATCGACTACGGGGCCAATTACAGGCAAGTGTTTAACGAGGCGGATGTGACGGGCCAATTTATGAACTGGGTCCGGGATACGAACCATTCGGTTCCCCTTCAATTGATCGAATGTACCGAAGCGATGACTGGAGAAGATTTCGGGTATTTTCTCGAAGCGATCCCCGGATTCATGTTCTGGCTCGGCGTCGGGACGCCTTACGGACTGCATCATGCGAAGCTTGAACCGGACGAACGCGCCATCGACGTGGCCATCGACCTAATGAGCCGCTTCCTGACTTGGAAAAGCGAGCAATAAAAAAAGCTTCTCATCACCGTCTCTGTCCATAGAGAAACGGGATGAGAAGCTTTTATTTTACCTACAAGCCGCTTACGAATACCTTCAACCGTTCCATGGCCCGTTCCAACACGTCCATCGAGTAAGCGTACGATAAGCGGATATAGCCTTCTCCAAGGGAGGAGAAAGCATCCCCCGGTACGACGGCGACCCGCTGTTCGTCCAGCAGCTTCATGGCAAAATCCATGGAAGACAAGCCAAAGCGCTCAATCGAAGGAAACAAATAAAACGCTCCCTCCGGCTTCGCCAGCTCGAAGCCCATCTCGACGAGCCGGTCATAGACGAAGTCCCGTCTTTTCACGTATTCGGCCCTCATCGGCAGCGCATCGTCGATTCCCGCCGTCAGCGCTTCGATGGCCGCATACTGGCTGATGGAGCTTGCGCAAGTGACATTGTACTGGTGAACCTTAACCATGTGCTGCGTCAAATAAGCCGGGGCAAAAGTAAAGCCAATTCGCCAGCCCGTCATTGAATGCGACTTGGACAATCCGTTAATGACGATGGTACGCTCCCGCATCCCAGGCAGGGAGGCAATGGAACGATGAGGCCCGTCGTAGATCAGCTCGCTGTAGATTTCGTCGGAAATGACGAACAGCTTGCGCGATTCGAGCAGCCGGGCAATATCGGCAAGCTCCTCCGCACTCATCACCCGGCCGGTCGGATTGGACGGATAAGCCAAAATGACACACCGCGTTTTATCCGTCAGATACGGCTCCAGCACTTCCGCCGTCAGCTTGAAGCCGGTGCCGCGGGTATCTGCATAAACCGGCACGCCGCCGCACAGCCGAATGAGCGGCTCATAGCCTGGATAGATCGGACCCGGCAGGATCACTTCGCTTCCCGGCTCCAAAATCGTGCGAAGCGTAATATCCAGCGCCTGACTCGCGCCTACGGTAACGAGCACTTCCTCCAGCCCGGAATAGCTGAGCCCGTATTTGCGTTCGATGAAGGCCGCTGCAGCCTGCCGGAGCTCCGGTAGACCCGGATTCGGCGTATAGGTCGTCCGATGCTCTTCGATGGCCCGCTCGGCCGCACGCATAATGTGGTCCGGCGTCGGAAAATCGGGCTGGCCGATCGTCAGCGTGAGGGCGTCTTTATAGTTCGCAACCAAATTGGAAATTTTCCGGATACCGGAGATCTGAATCTCCTTGACACTCGGATTAATTAAGCGCTCAAGCTGTTCCATAGCGTTCCCCCATGTTCCTTACCTTGTTCTTAGCACTTCCAGAACCCGCTGCATATCGTCCGGAATCGGCGCTTCGAACTGCAGCTCCTGTCCCGAACGCGGGTGCTCGAAACCGAGTACGGCCGCGTGAAGCGCTTGTCCCTCCATCAGGACCCCCTTGCTTTTGGAAGGACCGTAAGCCGGATCCCCTACAAGCGGATGTCCGATGAATTTCATATGCACCCGAATCTGATGCGTGCGCCCCGTCTCCAGCTTCAGCTCCAATAGCGTGTAATCGCCGAACCTTTCCACTACGAGAAAATGCGTTACCGCATGCTTGCTGTTCCGTTCGGTGACCGTATACAGCTTCCGATCCTTCGGATCGCGTCCGATCGGCGCATCGACGGTACCGTTCTCGTGCGGAACGTTCCCGTGCACCAGGGCAAAATATTTACGGTTGACCGTATGTGCCTTCAGTTGGGCGGCCAGCCCCGAATGAGCCAGATCGTTTTTCGCGGCCATCAGCAGACCCGACGTATCCTTATCGATACGATGAACGATGCCGGGCCGAATGACGCCGTTAATGCCGGACAAATCCTTGCAATGATACAGAAGCGCATTGACGAGCGTTCCGCTGTAGTGTCCTGGCGCCGGGTGCACGACCATGCCCCGCGGCTTGTTTACGACAATCACGTCGGAATCTTCATACACAACGTCCAGCGGAATCGGTTCCGGCGTAAGCACCAGCTCTTCCGGCTCGGGCATGACCAGTGTCATGGCATCCCCTTCGGAAAGCTTATAGTTCGGCTTGACCGCGCGGCCGTCGACCTTCACGCAGCCGTCCTTGATCCACTGCTGCACTTGCGTGCGGGACACTTCTTCCTCCAGCGCTTCCGTAATGAACTTATCGATTCGCTCTCCGGCGTCTTCCGGTTCGGCCGTCCATTCGAAGCGCTGATCCTGCTCCGACCATCCTTGCTCGGTCACACTCATGATTGCGCGTCCCCGCTTTCCAGCTTGTTGGCAGCATTTTGTTTCGATTCTTGGCGCCAGCTGATCAGCGAATCAACGAAGATCAAGGCGACGCCAACGACAATAGCGGAATCGGCAACGTTAAAGATCGGGAACGGATAGTCCACCGGGATGCCGAAGAAACTGAAACGGAAGTGAAAATCGAGAAAGTCCACGACTTCGCCAAACAGCGCACGGTCGATAAAATTGCCGAGCGCGCCTCCAAGCAGTAAGCTCAGAGCAAAAGGCAGCAGCTTCTTTCCTTCTTTTCGCGTCTTCTGCAAATACCAGACCACCCCAACCGCTACAAGAACGGTAATCACCAGGAAAAACCAGCGCTGATTTTGCAAAATACCGAAAGCCGCTCCAGCGTTCCGATGAGAGGTAATTTGGAAAAACTCGCCGATGACCGATCGCGATTCCCCCAGCTCCAACCGGCTTACAATTAGCCATTTTGTAGCCTGGTCCAACAGGAGAACGATGAAAGCGTAAATGTAATATCTCAAGATAACAACTCCTTATTGGGCTTGCTGAAAACCTGCATACATTTACCTAGCTAAAAACAACGGGCAGCGCGAAAAATAACGATACTTGCTTGCTTTAATCAAAAGGAGGCGCTTTTCTTGACAAACCTTCCGTTCGAATCCGGTTCATCCGGTCCGCTTACCGGGCAGCAGCTCCAAGCGCTCAAAGCCAAGCTGACGGAAGAAAAGCAATGGCTGGAGCGGCACTTGGAATCGCGCGAGCATATGGGACTCGGCGATTCCATGCGCGTCCAGACCGGAGAGCTTTCCAACTATGACAACCATCCGGCCGACTTGGGCACCGAGATGTACGAGCGCGGCAAAGATATCGCTCTTCACGAAAATGCCGAGCACCAGCTTACCGACATCAACGAAGCTCTGACACGTATGGAATCGGGGGAATACGGCATTTGCCGGGTATGCGGGCAGCCGATTCCGCACGAACGGCTGGAAGCCGTCCCTACAACCGCCTATTGCGTAGAACATGTACCCGACCCCGATATGTCCCAACGCCGTCCCGCGGAAGAAAAATTTCTTGACCCGCCGTTCGGAAGAACAAGCTTGGACGAGCGTGAGGGGCAAAATCAATTCGACGGCGAAGACGCTTGGCAAATCGTCGAAAGCTGGGGAACGTCCAATACGCCGGCGATGGCCGACGATCCGAACGAATCCGACAGCTACAACGAGATGCAGATCGAAGCCGACGAGACCGAAGGATATGTCGAACCAATCGAAAGCTTCCTTGCCACCGACATGTACGGCCGTCAGGTCACGGTTGTCCGCAACAAGGCGTACCAACACTATATGCGCAGCGGCGAAGGAGACGGCCTGCTCGAACCCGAGGAAGAGGCCGAAGACCGTTTTTCGTAAATGGGCTAGTACGTTCTTCTTCCTTCCAATTGAAACTGCACATATTTGACAATACTGGCGATATAGTCTCCGATAATAGGCAAGTTCAATACGTTAAGTGCCTGCAGCAAATACAGGATCGTGGAAGCAAACACGGTAAATCCGATCGCAATACCTACGCCGCGTGAAATCCCGGCAAGCAGGTTGGTCCAAATCAGGCGGATCGGGCTGTTCATGAGCAGTACGTAATCGGCAATTTGCGTCCGTTCGATGTTCGCGGCAATTTCGCTCACTTTTTTGTGCACCTGCTCAAGCAGTTTTTCCTGATCGTTCTTTTTCGTCGTCTGTTCCATTGTGCAACCCTCCCGGGGTTCAAATAACGAGCTTTCCATGGGAAGAACTTCACCCCCCATGGATGGCTCGCTAGCCCCTCAGCCTGCAGTGCCGGCTTTCAACACTTCCGAGCAGCGTTTGCACAGCGTCGGGCGCTCGGAGTCATGACCGACCTCCGGCGTAACGATCCAGCAGCGTTCGCACTTCTCCCCATCGGCCACAGCGACTTTTACGGCAAGTCCCTTGAATGTTTGAGCTCCCTCAGGGGCTGTTTCGTCAGGATGGTGTACCTTCACCGCGGAAACGATAAACAACAGATCCAACCGCTCAAAGCCGCCGAGCAGCTCGTACGTCTCCGCATTCGGGTACAGATGTACCGAGGCGCTGAGCGAATTGCCGATCAGCTTCTCCTTCCGCGCTTCCTCAAGCGCCTTCAGCACGTCGTCGCGCACGCCGCTGAACTTTTCCCATTTTTGTTCCAGATTCGCATCAAACAAGCTTGCATCGACCGCGGGCAGCTCCGCGAGCTGTACGCTCGGCAGTGTCGTGCCCGGAATGTATTTCCATACTTCGTCGGCCGTATGCGGCAAAATCGGAGCAATCAACTTAGTTATTGCCGTCAGCGCATCGTATAATACGGTTTGCGCCGCTCTGCGGGCCGGATCGGACGGCAGGCTGGCATACAGCCGGTCTTTCAAAATATCCAGATAGAACGCGCTCATATCGACCGCGCAGAAATGGTTCACGGTCTGATATACCACGTGAAAATCGTAATTATCGTACGCCTTAATGACACGATCCGTCATCCGGTGCAGACGCAGCAGCGCGAAGCGGTCCAGTTCGCTCATTTGTTCTACGGCTACGCGGTCTTTGGCCGGATCGAAATCCGACAGGTTGCCGAGCAAAAAGCGCAGCGTATTGCGGATTTTCCGGTAGCTCTCGGCAATCTGGTTCAAAATGTTGTCCGAGATACGCTGGTCCGCTTGGAAATCGGTCGAAGATACCCACAAGCGCAAAATATCGGCGCCCAGCTTGTTGCACATCTGGTTCGGATCGATCGTGTTGCCAAGCGATTTGGACATTTTGCGTCCTTCGCCGTCCAGCGTAAAGCCGTGGCTCAAAATGCCCTTGTACGGCGCTTGTCCTTTGACCGCCACACCGGTAATTAAGGACGAGTTATACCAGCCGCGGTATTGATCCGAGCCTTCCAGATACAGATCGGCCGGCCATTGCAGGTCTTCCCGCGTTTCGAGCACTGCCGAATGGCTGGACCCGGAATCGAACCATACGTCCATAATATCCGTTTCTTTGCGGAAATGGTCGTGACCGCATTTCGGGCAGACGGCACCCGCCGGAAGCAGCTCCTTCTCTTCACGCAGGAACCAGGCGTTGGAGCCTTCCTTCTCGAAAATCGAAGCGACATGCTCGATCGTCGTCTCGTTGACCAACGGCTCGTTGCAGCTGCGGCAGTAAAAGATCGGAATCGGCACGCCCCACGCCCGCTGACGGGAAATACACCAGTCGCCGCGGTCGGCGATCATGTTATGAAGGCGAATCTCGCCCCATTCCGGCGTCCACTTCACGCGCTTGATTTCGTCCAGCATCGCTTGGCGGAATTTATCTACCGATGCGAACCACTGCTCGGTCGCCCGGAAAATGACCGGCTTCTTCGTCCGCCAGTCATGCGGATATTGGTGCTGAATAAAGCTCATTTTGAGCAGGTGGCCGCTTTCCTGAAGCTTTTCTGTGATCGCTTTATTGGCTTTATCGTAAAACAGCCCTTCAAAGCCCGGCGCTTCCGCGGTCATATGCCCTTGGTCGTCCACCGGACACAAGACGCCGAGACCGTATTTTTGTCCGATCACGAAGTCGTCTTCCCCGTGCCCCGGAGCGGTGTGCACGCAGCCCGTCCCGGCTTCCAGCGTCACGTGCTCGCCGGTCATCACGAGCGACGTCCGGTCGTAGAACGGATGGCGGCAGAGCACATGCTCCAGCTCGCTGCCCTTGAACGTCTGTACAACGTTCACATCTGTCCAGCCGATCTCCTTGGCCGCCGCTTCGAGCAATCCTTGCGCCAGCACAAACTTCCGGCCTCCCGCTTCTACCAGCACGTAGTCGAAATCCGGATGAATGCTGATCCCAAGGTTCGCCGGCAGCGTCCAAGGCGTCGTCGTCCAAATGACAATAGCGGCGTCCGCAGGCAGCTTGCCTCTGCCATCCTGCACGTCGAAAGCTACATAGATCGAAGCCGACGTCTTGTCGCGGTATTCGATCTCAGCCTCCGCCAGCGCGCTTTCCGAAGAAGGCGACCAGTACACCGGCTTCAGCCCTTTGTAGATGTATCCTTTCGTCACCATCCCGCCGAAAACACGGATTTGCTGAGCTTCGTATTCAGGCAGCAGGGTAATATACGGGTGATCCCAATCGCCGCGGATACCGAGACGCTTGAACTGCGCTTTTTGCTTCTCCACCCACTGCAAAGCGTAGTCTTTGCAATAGTCGCGGAACTCCGGCACGCTCATTTTTTTCCGGTCCACTTTGCCGCTGTTGGTGATGGCCTGCTCGATCGGCAAGCCGTGCGTATCCCAGCCCGGCACGTAAGGCGCATCGAAGCCCTGCATCGTTTTGAAACGGACGATAATGTCCTTTAAAATTTTGTTCAGCGCGTGGCCGATATGAATGTCGCCGTTCGCATACGGCGGTCCGTCGTGCAATACAAACTTCGGTTTGCCCTTGCGGCTCTCCTGCACTTGACGGTAGATGTCCGTCTCGTCCCAATGCTGCTGCATTTTCGGCTCAGCCTGCGGAAGGTTGCCGCGCATCGGAAAATCCGTTTGCAGCAGGTTTAGCGTTTTTCCATAATCCATCGAATGTCTCACTCCTAACTGAATTTGCAACAAAAAAAGACCTCGCATCCCTAAGGGACGAGAAGTCTCGCGGTACCACCCTGATTAAGACGACGATCGTCGAAGCAATCGCCCGTGATATTCACGGCCGCTGCCCGGCTCGAAGTCTTCGCTCCATTGATCGATAACGGGATCAGCCGATGCTCTTTACTTCCGGAACGAGGTTCAAGAGATGCTCCTGGGGGATATTCCTTGACCGCCGAAGTCCGGGCTCGCACCATACCCCCGGTTCGCTGGCCTCCGCTGGACGTCAAGTACTCGTCCCAGTCATCGCTTTGGTTCATGTTAACTTATACAGGGAGTATAGCGGAAATGAGCTTCCACGTCAACTTTGGGCCCATTATGGCTGCTCGATTTCCACCCGGTCGAGCGAGCTCCAATCTTCCTTGCTAAGAAGCTCCAACTGCGCCTCGATGAGCGTGCGGAACCGGGTCCGGTAGATCGATGCCTGCTTCTTCAGCTCTTCGATTTCTACCGATACTTTACGCGCTTTGGTCAGCGATTCGTTAATGATGCGGTCGGCGTTCTTCTCCGCTTCTTTAATAATCAGCTGCGCTTCTTTCTTCGCGTTATTTTTCACTTCATCTGCGGCTTCCTGCGCGATGATGATGGTTTTGCTAAGCGTTTCTTCGATATTGGCAAAATGGTCAAGACGCTCTTGAATCGCGGCCAACTGATTTTGCAGCTCTTTATTTTCACGGATCAGCGATTCGTAATCTTTAATGACCTGATCCAGAAATTCGTTCACTTGATCTTCGTCATATCCCCGAAACGAGCGGCTGAACTCCTTGTTATGTATATCGAGCGGTGTTAAAGCCATTGCTGCACCTCCTGCAAATTTGGCAAAAAAGCTATGATCCTTGTTGTCCGCGCATGCGTAATCCTATATTCGACAGTTGCTGGCATATTCCTGCATCGGCAAACAAAAAAAATCGGCGTTCACGCATATTTGCCGATTTTTAAACGGTATCTTCCTTTTTTTGTTACCCCTTCGACTTCCAGCACCTTGAAGCGTCCGAACCCTTGAAGCGATACGACATCGCCCTGCTTCAGCGGCTTGCTCGGATCTTCCTCCTGCTTCCAGTTCACTTTGCACCGCCCGGCTTTAATCGGAACAAGCACTTTGGCCCGGCTCAGCCGGTACACGTCGCTTACGATGCCGTCCAGACGAAGCGAAGCGACCGATAGGGACATCTCGCCCAGCTTCGTTTCCGTCGCCTTAAGCTTATCGAGCGGCAGCAGCTCTGTCCGCACGTGCAGCCGGTGCACCTGACTGAGATTGAGCCGAATATAATCGGCAATTTCCGAAGCTACGAGAAAATGACAGCCATCTTCCCGCACATAAATATCGCCGATTTTATCGCGCTTGATGCCAAGTCCGAGGATCGCTCCCATGAAATCCCCATGGTCCAGTTCCTTCAGCTTGTCGTCCTCGGAGGTAATTTCAATGAGGCTGATCCCCATCTCCTCGCCGTCCAGCACGCGATAATCCGGAGCGACCAATGCCCGCTTCCGTTCCGCTCCCGGATGTCCGCCGTCGAATCGCACCTGCACGTCCGGGCTCCGGTTGGCGAGCGTGGTTAGGATGAAGATCTGCCGCGGGTCCAAAAAATCGGTCAGCCTGACCGTATGCTGTCCGGCCCGCTCCACCCATTCCTCCGCCTTATCGACAAAGCGGTGTTCGTCCGGATGGAAGTGGGCATATAGATGTTCCTGCATCATCGATTTCAGTCTCCTGCAATATTAAACTAGGGGATAATGAAACGGAGAACCGCAACGATTCCTTCCCCTACGAAACGAAGCGCAATCAGCGCGACAATCGGGGAAATATCGATCATCCCGCCGATCGGGGGAATGAAACGGCGGAATACGGACAAATACGGCTCGCACAGCTTCCCCAGCATTTCCCCAATAAAGCTTTCTCGCGCGCTCGGCAGCCAGGAGAGCAGAACGTAGGCGATGAGCACGTACTGATAAATCTCAATTAAAGTGCGAATATAACCTTCAATGGAGTACAAGCTGTTCACCTCGTTCTTTCTAAGTACGCTATTCTTCGTTATGGTGCATCATTTCCGAAATCGAACCGTGAATTTCCACGGTATCCGGAGTGCACAAGAAAATGTTCGGTCCGATCTTCGAGATGGAACCGCTGAGCGCATACACGGTACCGCTCAGGAAGTCGACGATCCGCGTAGCCTGATCCGGCCGGACCCGGTGCAGATTGACGACGACAGGTCGGCGTGAGCGCAAATGGTCGGCAATTTCCTGGGTTTCCTCGTAAGACCGTGGCTCGTTCAAGACGACCCGCACGTTTTTTTGTGAATGGATGCTGACGATGTTCCCCTTATTTTTACGCAATTCCTGCGCCGGGGTTTCAGCTTCTTCGTGATGCTCTACGACGCGCTCGCGCTCCACGACTTCTTCTTCTTCCTGCAAGCCCAGAAAGTTCATGAATTTATTCATTACGCCCATATCCTTTCCTCCTCGGAGTTTCATCTCTGTCACTCTTTACCTACCAAGACCGAACCAAGACGCACCCAAGTCGCTCCTTCTTCAATGGCTACTTCAAAATCGTTCGACATTCCCATCGATAAACCGGTCACTTCGTAATCGAGCACGGCTTCCCGGTTCAGACGGTCCCGCCACTCGCGCAAGCCGCGAAACACCGGACGTGTCGCCTCGGGCTCCGCTTCATAAGGCGCCATGGTCATCAGGCCGGCGACACGAATATGCTTCATGCTCCGCAGCTCCGCCGCAAAATCAAGCAGCTCGCCGGGCTCCAAACCGTATTTCGTCTCTTCCCCCGACACGTTCAGCTGAATAAAACACGGAACCTCGATTCCGAGCGCCGACGCCTTCTTCTCGATCTCTTTGGCCAGCGACAGCCTGTCCAGCGAATGAATATACGCGAATCGTCCGACGACGTCCTTTACTTTGTTCGTTTGCAGATGTCCGATGAAATGCCATACGCCTTCGCTGCCGAATGCTTCCCATTTGGCAGCGGCATCCTGCCAGCGGTTCTCGCCGACATCCGCCAGTCCGCTCCGAAGCGCTTGTCCCGTCGTTTCGAGCGAAACGTACTTGGTCACGGCGATGACGCGCACCTCTTCGGGACTGCGTCCTGCGCGGGCGCACGCCGCGGCAATGCGCTTGCGGACTTCTTCAATCCGTTCCTGCAGTTGTATAGTCAAAACGTCAATTCACCTCGCTTTCGGCCTGCTCGGCTATGGGGCGGTCCCCGGTGTTGTCAAGCCGGAAGTCCCCCAGCCGCTATTCCCGCAGTCCGATCCACGCCGCCATTCTGCCGGTTTTTCCGCCCTCTTTGCGGTGCGAGAAAAACAAGTCGGTACGGCAGCTTGTGCATAAACCACTTATTTCGATATGAGACGGCATAATTCCTGCTTTTATCATAATTTGTCGGTTTATTTGTTGCAAGTTCAACTTGTATTTTCCGTTGGCCTTTTTTTCGTAGAACGGCGAACGGCCGGATTCGTCGGCGCCGCTTCCCGTCGCAACCTTCTCAAGCACATTGTCCATTCGCGCAATAACGGCATCATCCACCTCGTAGCAGCATGCGCCGATGGAAGGGCCGATGGCGGCCTTCACGTCCCGGGGCTTGGTGCCGTATGCCGCACTCATCGTCTCCAGCGTTGCCCTGGCGATTTGCAGTGCGGTCCCCTTCCACCCCGCATGCGCCAACCCTACCGCCTTGCGGACCGGGTCGTAAAAATAAAGCGGCACACAGTCCGCAAACAACGCGTGCAAAAAGACCCCCGGTTCGTTCGTCACGAAGCCGTCTTTGCCCTGCAGCGCCTTCTCCCGAGAATCGTTGCCTGCGCCGCGCTGTCCTCTGCCGACAACTTGAATTTCCTTCCCGTGCACCTGCTCCGCGTAAGTACACGATTCGAACGGCAGCTCGAGCGATTCGGCCAGCAATTTTCGGTTCGCAACCACATCTGCAGGCGCATCCTCCACGTGAAGCCCGCAGTTCAAGCTGCCGAAAGCTTCGCGGCTAACTCCGCCGCGTCTTGTCGTAAAGCCGGCCGTAACGGCCGGACAGGCGTTCATGAAACGATCCAGCATAAGCAATTCACAGCCGTTTTCGGCTTGTCGGATTACAAAAGGTTCCATGGGTCCGCCTCCCGTCTTTTTACTACTCAGTATACACGAAGCGAAAAAAAAGAACACCCTTGTTCGTCCGGGTGAATGCACGCCTGTCTTCTTTTTCCCTATCCGCGGGACTGGCGGTTGTACTCATACACGTTATCGGCCGGCTCCTGCTGCCGGAAAGCCCGGACGTCCTCCAGCTTGACCAGGACAACGTCCATGCCGATTTTGACAATGTTGCTCCAAGGGATAATCACATCGGTTCCACCGCCGAATAATCCGAAAAAACGGGAGGAATTCGGGACGACGATCGCCTCGATACGTCCGTGCCGGAGATCAAGCTCCAAGTCGCTGATTTGGCCCAGCTTTTTGCCGTCGACGATATTGATCACGTCTTTGGTTTGGAAATCGGATATTTTCACGCTGTCACCACCGGGGAAGGCATATTGCGGAACGATTTTGGCAGCTTCATTGGCGGCACGTCTGCGAGTGAAAAGTAATCCGCTTCGGCTCAAACACAGCCTGAAAAAAACTCGCCGCGGATCACTTTTCACTCTACGACCAACGTCTCAAAATCCAAAAAACCGGTTCCGCAAATGCCCTTTTTTATACTATATGAGCAACTTGGGCAAAATGTCCTCGCCAGGCTATAAAAAAAGACCGTGCCCGCAGCGTGTAGCGAGTCGGTCGGATCTTCGCAGGTCGGGCAAGCTCCCGTCAGTTTTTCACATGCTTCTGCATCTGGGATATGGCCGATTTCTCGAGCCGAGATACTTGCGCTTGGGAAATGCCGATTTCGTCGGCCACTTCCATCTGGGTCTTTCCGTCGAAAAACCGCATGGACAAAATCATTTTCTCGCGGTCGTTCAGCTTTCGCATCGCTTCCCGGAGAGCGATGCCCTCGATCCACGATACGTCTTTGTTCCGGTCGTCGCTAATCTGGTCCATCACATAGATCGGATCGCCGCCGTCATGATAGATCGGTTCGAAGAGCGACACCGGGTCCTGTATGGCATCAAGCGCAAACACGACATCTTCCTTCGGCACGCCGAGCGCTTCCGAAATTTCGTAAATCGTGGGCTCCCGCGAATTCTGATTCGTCAGCTGATCGCGCACCTGAAGGGCCTTATAAGCGATATCGCGCAAGGAGCGGGATACGCGGATCGGGTTGTTGTCCCGAAGGTAACGGCGGATCTCTCCAATAATCATCGGAACCGCGTAGGTGGAAAACTTGACGTTCTGGCTCAAATCGAAATTATCAATGGCTTTCATCAGTCCGATACAGCCTACTTGGAACAGGTCGTCGACAAATTCCCCCCGATTGTTGAACCGCTGGATGACGCTCAGCACGAGCCGGAGGTTGCCGTTGACTAATTTCTCTCTTGCAGATCGTTCGTTATTCGTTTGCAGGTCCACGAATAGTTCACGCATTTCCGCATTGGTCAAAACCGGTAGCTTTGCCGTATCGACGCCGCATATTTCGACTTTGTTTCGGGTCACCGTGATTACCTCCCAAGGAGAAACATTATTGTTAATTATCTCCTCGGAATGCTTTTTTATGCGGCTCTTTCGGGCCCTCTCCCCGCCCCATCGTCACCCGAAAATCGTTCAAAGCCAGTTCCGGCAAGGACGGTTTCGCTTTCATCGCCGACGAAAAAAACTTTTTCCAGTTTACACCATCTTATTGAACTCTTTGCGGAGCCGTTTGATGATCCGTTTTTCGAGCCGCGAAATATACGACTGGGAAATGCCGAGCATGTCCGCGACGTCCTTTTGCGTCTTCTCTTCGCCGTCCTGCAGGCCGAAACGCAGCTCCATGATGATCCGTTCGCGCTCCGTCAGCTTATCAAGCGCCTTATGGAGAAGCTTCCGGTCTACCTGCTCCTCGATATTGCGGTAGATGGTGTCGTTTTCGGTCCCAAGCACATCCGAAAGCAAAAGCTCGTTGCCGTCCCAATCGATATTGAGCGGCTCGTCGAACGAAACTTCGGTGCGGATTTTGCTGTTGCGCCGCAAATACATCAAAATCTCGTTTTCGATGCATCGCGAGGCGTACGTGGCGAGCTTGATCTTTTTCTCGGGATCGAACGTATTGACCGCTTTGATCAAGCCGATTGCGCCGATCGATACGAGGTCTTCGATGTTGATGCCTGTGTTTTCGAATTTGCGCGCGATGTAAACGACGAGCCGCAGATTTCGTTCGATCAGCATGCCGCGGATGGCCGCATCTCCTGAAGGAAGCTTTTCCAGTAAATATTCTTCCTCTTCGCGTGTGAGCGGGGGCGGCAGCGCTTCGCTTCCACCGATGTAGTAGATTTCGTCCGACTTGAGCCCCAGCACCAGCAGCAGGCGAAAATACATAATTTGCAGCATCAGCTTCCACTTGACCATCATGTTTACGCTTCCTCCCATTCGTACCGTTTTAATAGCCGGTCAGCCCCAGTGAACACAACTTTCTTGCGGTCAAGCTTCGTTCTTCCTTTACAAGCACGGCCTTGAGCTGCGGCAAGCAGGCGGTAGATATCGGGTCCCTCTCGTTTACATGTTGACTAGCGAAGGATGAATGATGGCCTGATAAGCGTTGTCCGAACTGAGGCGGCCACCGTCCAGTCCGATCAACACTTTATTCGCCTCGATCTGCTCGCTTCCCGTTGTGATAACGACCCGGTCCGGCTTGAGCGCCAGCATAAACTGCGTATTCCGGTTCACCCCCCGATACGGCACCAAGCGCAAACGGTCTTGCCAGACAAAGGGTTCGGTACCGATCGACGTCACGAGTTGATCCACTTCGGCCCGGCGGATTTTGGCCAGCCAAGCTTCGGGAATGCGCTCTCCCCACTGTGCCGCTTCCATGACCATGACCGGCGTTTTTGTCAGCGGATCGTATAGTTGATTGCCCGTATCGATAAGTCCGGTGCAACTGGAAGCAAATTCGTCGATATGGACCTCCACCTTGGCCAAGAACGAGGTCAGCTCCTGCTTGCGCCTCCAAGCTTGCAGGACGTGCCGGCACAGCCATACCGCCAAAGGGAAGGAAAAGGCCAGCATCGTCAGCGTGACCCCCAAATCGTGGCTGAACAAGATGCCATTTACGATTTCGTTGGAGGATTGCCAGAAGTAGGCGCACCCGAAGACGGCACCGGCCGCCATGAAATTAATGACATAAAATGCGCCAAGGTTCCGCAAAAAATGCTGCAATCCCCTAAATCCGAAGGCGGTCAGCAGCATCAGCAGAGAAAGCGCAAATTTTAGCGCAAACGTAAACAGAAACGATAACGGCGGAAAAAAGAGCATCCCCGCATAGCTGCCTCCGATGGCTGCGGAAAGCCCCAACCGCCACGGGCGGTAACGGAGCTTGCGCGACCAGGCCGTCGTCCAGAGCAGCGCGCCGTCGATCAGCACGTTCATGAGGAAAATGACATCGACGTATACGACCATCTTCGTTACCTCCCGCCCAGCTTGCCGCCCGCTTGCCGCGAATGAGACAAGTATATCCCAATCGTATTCCAAAGTCTGTCTAAACATGCCGAGGGGGTGGTACTATTTTTGTCGAGAGGAGGGGGTTGGGAGAGAGTGAGTGATGGAACTGAGTGGAATGGAGGTTGATCAGCAGTCGTGTGGCTGCGAGCAGCCGTATGTGCCTTCGGCCGCTGTTGAACTCGGGTTCTATTCAATTTACCTTGCGGTAAGAACCCGAGTTCAAAGGCGGCACGTAAACTCTACGGCACATACGCTGCTCTCCGCCACACAAGCTGATCTGGCAAGGACTCACTCCTCCCAACCGAGGAAGGAGTAGAAATTTATGCCTCTCGGTACGTGAGGAGGCGAAAAAAAGCACAGCCGCCTCTATCGCTAGAGGCGGCTGTGGATTAACAATATAATAACCATAGATTAGTTCATTATTTGTCGAAGCCGTTGCGGTTGCGGTTGCGAAGGAAAGCCGGGATGTCGAGCTGGTCGTTCGACGATTGGCCTCCGAATGGACGGAGGTTGCCAAGCCGGTTGTCTACAGGCTCCTGCGATTGGCTGGCGGATGCCGTTGTTCCGGTAGCTGCCGGTTTCTTGGCAGGTGATGCCGCTTCGCGATGTTCGAAACCGGTGGCGATAACCGTCACCCGAATCTCGTCTTTCAAGGTTTCGTCAATAACCGCACCGAAAATCATATTAACTTCCGGGTCGGCGGCATCGGCTACGATATCAGCCGCTTCGTTGACTTCGTAAAGCGACAGGTTGTTGCCGCCCGTGATGTTGAGCAGAACGCCGCGCGCGCCGTCGATCGACGTTTCAAGCAGCGGAGAGCTGATCGCTTTCTTGGCGGCTTCTGCCGCACGATTTTCACCCGAAGCGTAGCCGATGCCCATCAAAGCCGAGCCGCGCTCGGTCATGATCGTTTTTACGTCGGCAAAGTCCAAGTTGATCAAGCCGGGAACGGCGATCAGGTCGGAAACCCCTTGAACCCCTTGACGCAATACGTTGTCCGCCGCAAGGAACGCTTCCAGCATCGGCGTTTTCTTGTCAACAATCTCGAGCAAACGATCGTTCGGAATAATAATGAGCGTATCGACTTTTTCTTTGAGAGCCGCAATTCCTTGCTCCGCTTGTCGAGCGCGCTTCAATCCTTCAAAACGGAACGGACGCGTCACAACGCCGACGGTCAGCGCGCCGCACTCTTTGGCGATTTCGGCGATAACCGGCGCAGCGCCTGTCCCTGTACCCCCGCCCATACCGGCGGTAACAAAGACGAGGTCGGAGCCTTTGAGCGCATTGGCGATTAACTCGCGCGACTCCTCAGCCGCCTTCTTTCCAACCTCGGGATTTGCACCAGCCCCAAGACCGCGCGTGAGCTTGTCCCCGATTTGCAGCTTCATCTCCGATTTGGCAAGATGCAGAGCCTGCGCGTCGGTGTTGACCGTTATAAACTCGACCCCTTTCACGCCGGTATCAATCATCCGGTTGACAGCGTTGCTTCCGCCGCCGCCGCAGCCGATTACCTTTATTTTGGCAAATCCTTCCATGTCCATATCAAATTCAAACATACTAGCGTCTTCCCCCTCATTAGGCTTTCATCGTGCAAGCTACCCGAGTTTAAATAAATTCGCTTAACCAATTTTTGAAACGTTCCATGGCCGAGGGCTTTTGCTCTTGACCGGAAGACGCTTTTTTCGTCGTGACCAGCTTCTTGACGCCGGAGCTTTGTTTGGCATGCCGCAAATATTTGGAGGCGTACTGGATAATCCCTACGCCGCTCGTGAAAGCAGGGTCGCGCACGCCGATGAACTCGGGAACGGCAATACGAACGGAAGACGCCAGCTCCACTTGGGCGACATTCAATACGCCGGGCAGCGAAACCGTTCCGCCAGAGAGCACATAACCGCCTGGCAGATCGGTGAAGCCAAGCCTCTGAACTTCAAGACCGATCAGATGAAATATTTCTTGTACCCGAGGCTCGATGATGTTCGCCAGATCGACCTGGGAAAATTCCTTGTCCACATTGCTGCCGATCCGGTTAACCTTGAACACTTGATCAGGCGCTGCATGCTCGACGACGGCGCACCCGAATTTCAGCTTGATCTTCTCGGCGATGTCCGCTTGCGTCCGCAAGCCGTAAGCAATATCGTTCGTAATGAACTCGCCTCCAATCGGAAGCGTCGATGTAGCAACCAGATTGTTCTCGTTAAAAATGGCGATCGTCGTAGCGCCCGCCCCGATATCGACCAGTACGGTTCCGACAGCCTTTTCGTCCTTGGACAAAGCTAGATGGCCTGCGGCCAGAGACATCAAGATAAGTCCGGCTACCTTGAGCCCGGATTTCTCCACGACGCGAAGCAAATTATGTATCGCCGTTTTCGTACCGGTAACGATGGTCGCTTCGACTTCCAGTCTAACTCCGATCATGCTCCGGGGATCGTGAATCTGATCCGTTCCGTCTACTACGTATTGGTTCGGCACAACGCCGATAATCTCGCGTTCGGGAGCCAAAGGAATCACTTTCGCCGCCTGAATGACCCGTTCGATGTCGTCGTCGCCGATTTCGCGGTCTTCGTTCGATACCGCCACGACCCCGTGACTCGATTGCAGCGCAATATGATTGCCGGAAATTCCAACGTACACTTCCGATATTTGCACTCCGACCATTCGCTCGGCATGATCCACTGCGCTCCGGATCGACTGGACCGTTTGATCGATATCCACGATCGCTCCTTTGCGAATTCCCTGCGAGTCGGCAGATCCAACTCCAATTATATTAATGGCGCCGTTAACGACTTCCCCAATAATAGCACGAACTTTGGATGTACCGATGTCCAAACTAACAATGATGTCATTGCTGCTCAACCCGTGGCACCTCCTGTGACAATAATTTCGATATGAGCCTTGGTCAGCAAAACCTCCTGTAGATATTCCACACGGCTCGGCAATTCCCTCTTTTTTAGTTCATTTTTTTTCACGGCCAGGCTTAAATTATACCATAATTTCAATTCTAGCACTATTCTAGTAGGTTGAGTAGAGTTTTTTGCTCAGTTGCGGGCCGTTTCCTGGCTTTCCGGCTTCTTTTCGTCAGCGGACGATGATGCGCTATCGCGCTTGTCCGTCTCTTTGGAAGCGGGGGTTTTACCGTCCTTACCGTCCTTACCTTCCTTGCTATCCTTGCTGTCTTTTCCTTCCGCGCTGTCTTTTATATCCTTGGCGTTCGTTTTGCCCGACTCCTTGTCAAAAGGGGCATGCGTGTCCGCTTCGAGCATCGTAATCACGCCCCCCGATATTTTACTACTTTGCAGGCTGGCGATGTAAGAATCCAAATATTTCATCTTTTCGGGCAAATACTCGATCGTCGTCTGCACTTCATAATGGGATCGGGTGTACATCTTGATTTTATCGGGATAAGGAAGTGTCGGCGAAGGCTTGATCTCGGACACGTCGGAGAAGTAAGCGGCCGGCAGCTTGGACATGGCCAGACACAGCTTGACCTTGAGCGGATCGTCCTTCGACCATCCCGTCAAGATCGGCTTGTCCAGCGCAACGCCCTGAACATTAACGGGCACAACGCTGGCGTCGGCGAGCAGCGCCTCGATCTGGCCGTTCTCCCCAACTTGGTAGGCTACCTTCGGGTACTCGTGCACCTGTATGATGAGGCGCCCCGGGAACTTTTTGGACACTTCGACGGATTCGACCATCCTTAGCGCTTTGACCTGCGTTTCGACTTTGGAGGATGAGACGGAAAAGAAATGGTCCCCCGCTTTGACGGCGGCCGCTTGGGCGATTTCCTCCTTGGATATCAACTGCTGCCCTTGAATCTCGATCTCCGTTATTTTACTGAGCGACGATTGGAAAAAGAGAATCAGCAGAAGCGTAATAAAAAAGATAAATAAAAACACCAGCAGCTTCTTGCTGCTCCGGCTTTTCGGATTCGGTTTCTTGATCACTGGGAGTCTTTCTTCCATAGGTGCCTCCTCTTCTGAACGCAACAAAGCCCGCATGGCAGGCTCTGTACGCTTTTGCGCCGGGCAGCTTGTCCCGGACAGGACGGGAGCCGTCCGCGGGCTGGGCCGGAACGGTCGTCCTCCCCCGCATTTGCCGGCATCACCTGCGCGATAAAGCAAATCAAATACGGAATATGTAAACCGCAGGGTATCCCTTCTCCCATGGAAAAAGGGATATTCCAGCGGCTGTGGTCATATGGATGTATAAAGTGCTACTCCGTAGGCACCGGCGTCGTACGATGAATGCCCGCCCCAAGGGACGCGAGCATCAGTTCAATCCGGTCGTACCCCCGGTCGATATGATGGATTTGTTCGATGACGGTTGATCCCTGAGCCGCCAATCCGGCGATGACGAGCGCAGCGCCGGCCCGAAGGTCGGTCGCTTCCACGGTGGCGCCATACAGTCTAGGCACTCCCCGGATATAAGCCGAGTTCAAATCGACCCGGATATCCGCTCCCATGCGCGACAGTTCGTCTACATGCTTGAATCGTCCTTCAAATACGGTTTCCTTCACGATGCTTACCCCGTCGGCAAGACTGAGCAGCACCATGATTTGAGATTGCAGGTCCGTGGGGAACGACGGATAAGGCGAAGTTACGATCCTCTCCACCGATTTCGGCCGGCTGAGGGCGCACACGTTCATTATATCACCGTTAATTGTGATTTGAACACCTGCCCGCTTGAGCACGTGAATGGCGGAGGTCAGATGAGCCGGACAAACCTTCTCCAGCGTCACGTTTCCTCTGGTAACCGCAGCGGCAATCATCATAGTGCCGGCTACGATGCGATCGGGAATGATCCGGTAAGTACAGGGGGTTAGTTCCGAAACGCCTTCAATGGTGATCGTATCCGTACCGGCTCCGATAATACGAGCGCCCATGGCGTTCAAAAAGTTTTGCAAATCCTGAATTTCGGGTTCTCGGGCCGCATTGATGATCGTCGTCATCCCCCGGGCCATCGCGGCGGCCATCATGATGTTTTCGGTCGCGCCCACGCTCGGATAATCGAGCACGATTTCCGCACCTTGGAGCTCATTGGCCGTGCATACGATCTGGCTGCCGTTTTCCTCGATTAGCGCTCCCAGGGCTGCCAGCCCTTGCAGGTGCAGATCGATTTTTCGCTCGCCGATCGCGCAGCCGCCCGGTTGATACAGCTCCACGCGTCCGAGACGGGAAAGGAGCGGGCCCATCAAAAAAATGGAGGATCGCATTTGGCTCATCAGGCTTTCGGGAATATGAAACTGATGAACGGCGTTCGTACTCACGGTTACGTTATCCCCGACCAACTCCGCCTTGCATCCCAGCGCCCGCAAAATACCGAGCATCACGTGAATGTCCGACAAATCCGGCACGTTCTCAATCGTGATCGTTCCTTCCGCCATGATGCTGGCTGCCAGAATGGGCAAAGCGGCGTTTTTCGCACCGTGAATTCTGATGGCTCCCGAGAGAGGTTTCCCGCCTTCGATAACCAACTTTTCCAAAGTCCCACCTCCGATTTACCGCTCACCCACCACCAATACTTCAGGTACAAGGGAGACGCCGAACTTCTCGTTCACGGCAGTCTTGACTTGTTCGATCAGGGTGAGCACGTCGTGGGCCGTCGCCTGCCCGGTGTTGACAATGAAGTTGGCGTGCAGCGGCGATACTTCGGCTCCGCCGACCCGAAGGCCTTTAAGTCCGGCTTCCTCGATCAGCTTGGCGGCGAAGTGTCCTTGAGGATTGCGAAAGACGCTTCCGGCGCAAGCAAGCTGCAGCGGCTGCGTCCGCAGCCTCCGATCTTTGTACGACGCGAGTGTAGCGGCAATCTCCTTGCGGTCCCCATACCGCAACTGGAATACCGCCTCAGTCACAATCCCCGGCTTCGTCTGCAGAATCGAATGTCGGTAAGCATAAGCCAAATCCTCATTGTTCAGCGTCACCAACTCCCCTGTCGGGAGCAGTACTTCAGCCCGCAATAAGATGCGTGACACATCAGACCCGTGCGCCCCGGCATTCATGTAGACGGCGCCTCCCACGGTTCCCGGAATGCCCCCCGCGAACTCCAGGCCGGTCAAACCTTCCTTGCCCGCCATCACCGACAGCTTAATGAACGAATAGGCTCCGCCGGCATAGACGAGTTCCCCCTCGAACCGTACGGTTTCCAGAGCATCCCCGAGCTTGATGACCACGCCCCGTATCCCTTTGTCGGTTACAAGCATGTTGGAGCCCCGTCCCAGCGCCGTCCATGGAGTCTGGTGCCGGTTCAGCAGCTTTACCGCATCGATAAGCTGCGATCGTGTACGAGGAATGAGCAAAATGTCGGCCGGACCTCCGATTTTCCACGTGGTGTAAGGGGCGAGCGGTTCGTTCAGCCGCAACTCGCCGCAGGACCCGTTCAGCAATTCCGTTATGACCTGTTGCATGGGAAAACCTCCTTCACAGAACGACGCGGCGTCCGGCTTTCCGGGAAACGAGCTCCGGAACCAAGGACTGGCGGCACGCGTTGAGCTCTTGCTTTCTTGCGCCCGGGCTGCGCGCCGCTTCGCCAAGTGTCTGTCACGGTATAGTGTAGTTTATGTGAAACGTATCAGAGTGTGACAATCGCCTAGTGCAAAATTCACTAGGCGCGAGGTAAGCAATAGGTTTCGATCAGCTTTACGATGTGATCGGTGCCGTTGCCGTACGGATTCAATTCCATCCGCTGCCGAATTTCATCCTGCTCCACAGACAGACCGCAGAGACTGGAGATCAGCGACTCCGGATTCAGCTCCTCTTCGAACAATACTTTGCCGTAACCCATGCCCCGGAACGATTCCGCGTTAAGAATCTGGTCTCCGCGGCTCGCCTGGCGGGTCAAAGGGATGAGCAGCATCGGCTTGCGCAGCGCAAGAAATTCGAAGATGGAGGTGGAGCCTGCCCGCGAGACGACCAGATCGGCGCAGGCGAGCAGATCGGGCAGCTCGTCCTTTACGTACGCATACTGCCGGTAGCCCCGGATTCGGTCGAAGGAGGGATCGGTGTTTCCTTTCCCGCAAATATGAATGACCTGAAACCGCTCCAGCAGCGCCTCTAACGATTCGCGAACCGTTTGGTTGATCCGCTGGGCGCCAAGGCTGCCGCCCATAATCAACAGGACCGGCTTTTGAGAATGAAAATCGTTTATTTGCAGTCCGCGGGACGCCTTCCCGTCCAAGATTTGCTCACGGATCGGAAGACCGGTGCGTTCCGCCTTGTCTCTGCTGACATACTTCAACGTTTCGGGAAAAGTCACGCAAATACGGGAGACGAGGGGCATCGTAATCTTGTTGGCAAGGCCCGGAGTATAGTCGGACTCGTGCGAAATGACGGGAATCCCCCTCAGTTTACTGGCAACGATAACCGGTACGGTAACGAAGCCGCCCTTGGAAAATACGATATGAGGCTTAATTTTGCCCAGCAGCCGGTAAGCCTGGCCGACGCCTTGCAGCACTTTGAACGGGTCTTTAAAGTTTTTGGCGTCAAAGTAACGTCTCAGCTTGCCCGAAGCGATATGATGAAACGGAACCCCTTCGTGCTCGATAATTTCTCTCTCGATTCCATCCTTGGAACCGATATATTCCATGTCCCAGCCGAGCTTGCGCAGCTTGGCCATCACCGCCAAATTCGGCGTCACATGACCGGCCGTACCGCCGCCGGTGAAGACGATTTTTTTCATAAAGGAAGGTCACCTCGAATACCGGGAAATGTTCAATAGCACGCCGATCGAGGTCAGCATCAGCGTTAGCGAAGAGCCGCCGGCGCTGATTAGCGGCAATGTAATGCCTGTGACGGGAAACATGCCGATCACGACGCCGATGTTGATGATGACCTGGACGGCGATCATGCCGACAATGCCCGTCGCAAGCAGACTGCCGAACGTATCCGGCGCAGTAATCGCCGTACGCAGCCCCCGCCAGACCAGCAGGGTGAACAGCAGCAGCACGAAGGAGCCGCCTATAAAGCCGAGCTCCTCTGCGATGATGGAAAAGATAAAGTCCGTTTGCGGCTCGGGCAAATAACTGTATTTTTGCCGGCTCATGCCAAGACCGAGGCCGACCAGTCCCCCGGGACCGATCGCGTAAAGCGATTGAATCGCTTGATAGCCCGCGCCAAGCGGGTCCTGCCACGGATCGAGAAAAGCGGTAATCCGCTTCAGCCGATAGGGTGCCGTAATAATCAAGCCGACGAATCCGAGAATCCCGATCAGCCCGAGATACGATAAATGCAGCAGCCGGGCTCCCGCCGTGTAGATGATCAGCAGTGAGGCACCAACCAGCACCGCGCCCGTTCCCAGATCGGGCTGCAGCATGATAATTCCGAAAGCGAGGCCGACGAGGCCAAGCGGCGGCAGCAGCCCCCGGGTAAAATGCGTAATGGAGCTCTGCTGCTCGGACAACCATTTGGACAAAAACACGATCATGCCCATTTTCATAAATTCGGACGGCTGAATCCCGAACGAACCGATCCCGAGCCAGCTGCGCGCCCCTCCGCGAACGACCCCGATGCCCGGAATAAGCACAGCGACCAGCAAAATGAAGCAGACGATCAAAATGATTTTGGCATATTTTTTCCAGATCCAATAATCGGTGTTCATCGTAAAAATCATCGCTGCGATGCCGAGCGCCGCAAACAGCGCTTGACGTTTCAAATAGTACAGCGAGTCGCCGAACTCGCGAAACGCAAGCACCGCGCTGGCGCTGTAAACCATAATCACGCCAACGGCAAGCAGCAGCAGCGTGGAGCCCAACATCATCCAATCCGGAGTCGAACGTGCTTTCACCATACCGCCCACACCTCTACCTCTCGGTAATCTGGGAAGGAACCTTCG
>NZ_JTHN01000017.1 GCF_001399685.1 Paenibacillus sp. A3 | reverse complement strand
TCGATGATCGGCGGAAATGGGACTTTGGCTCTCGACTCCCCGATGGAGATCAGCAGCCGCAGTGGAAGCACTTCGTAATGAAAGGAGATAATGGCTATATAAACCGCCGGCAGGGAAATCGTAATAAAAAAGGCAATAAAGCGCAGCAACCGGATAAAGGATGCCACGATCCAACGGCTGCTGTAGTCCTCGATCGATTGAAAGAACGTCAGGAAAGTGACGGGGCCGATGAGCACTCCTGGCGAATTATCGACAATAACTGCAATTCGGCCTTCCAGAAGGTGCGAGACGGTCGAGTCGGGACGCTCCGTAATGATGAACTGCGGCAGCAGGCTGGCCGGATGATCTTCGATATATTCTTCCAATTCCCCCGCGTTAAAGATGTGGTCCGTATCGATTTGCCGAAGACGGGTCTCAATTTCCTCCACCAAATCGGGTTTGGTGATATCCTCCAAATACAAAACCGAAACCTTGGTTTTTCCTCTCGCGCCAATGACGAACTGCTTGATTTTTAATTCACGGTTCGGCAAATAGCGGCGGATGAGCGCGATGTTCTGACCGTCCGCCTCCACGAAGCCAAGATGCGCCCCTTTTAAAGTCTTTTCGGTATCGGGTTCCTTGATCGCTCTTTCCGGTCCCCCTTGCGTCGGAAAGACGTAACAATACGGCAGGCCGTCGATGAAGAGAACGCTGTTCCCATGGAAAAGCGACAGTTCGACATCGGCCCACCGGGTAACCGTCTGGGTCTGTCCGGTGATCGCCGAGGCGTTCGATAGGTCGTCGACCGAATTCAGCTCGTGAATAAGCGGGTGCAGAATATGATTGCTGACGGCGGGCTTGTCCGTCAATCCGTCGAAATACACCAGCAGCGCATGCGCTCCCGGCTTCATCTGGAAATGACGGGTGATCAGATCGGGCGTATGGCTGAAGGTACGGTAAAGGGTATCCAAATTTTCGGCGATCGATTTCGAAATAGGGGTCATGGCGTTACCTCCTGTGCGCTTCCGTACACGAATCCTCCCTTATCCTTACAAGTTGCGCAGAAATAAACAAAAATATACCGTCATCGAATTTCGTCACAGCCGAAAGTGGATTCGACATTTTTCGTCTTTTTCGTCCATAAAACGTTCAAGAATCCTTAACTTTCGCTGTGACTTAAATCATAGAGCCTTTTGGTCCAGGACCTCTACAATAAGGACATAAGATGTCCCGCACAAGGGAGGGAATAAGATGGCTAAACCGCACAACGCCGCATCCCAAATGCATCAAGGGGAAACGCCGGTTGTTAAACAAAAGAACGAAGAGGAAGGCCTGAAAGGCACTTTCGCTTCCGTCATGCTGCTCGGATTGTTTCTGCTGCTGAGTTGGTTCGGGGTCTTCGTATTGTTCATAGTCAGGGGGTAAAACCGTAGACGGGGAACGGGAACGGAACAGAGATTGAAGGAGTTGAAGGAGCATGCATATTCATCGTTTGGAAAAAATTTGGCTCATTTTCGGGATTTCCATGTTAGTCTTATTTTTAACGGTCGTCGGTGTGGGAGCGTTTGCATTGGGGATGGAGCCGCCCGGCGATCACCGGCATACGGTAAATCCGGATACGCTGACTACGACACCGCCGTTCGATAAGCCGGGGCTTCACCAAATTGGCGACAAAGAGTACGAGGCGATTTTGGTTGCTTTTGCCTTCGGGTACAATCCCGATAAAATGGAAATTCCGGCGGGGTCGAAGGTTCGCTTTCAATTGACCAGTTCCGATGTCGTGCACGGGTTTCAAGTGAACGGAACGACGATCAACATGATGGCCGTGCCGGGCGAGGTGAACCATTTCTCGTATACGTTCGATAAGCCGGGGGAGTACCTGGTGCTGTGTAACGAATACTGCGGCGCGGCGCACGAAGTCATGATGATGAAAATCATCGTAAAATAGGCACGCACGGTCGCAGAAAGAACCGCAACATCTTATATTGTGAAAACTATCACAATTCGTGAAGGCGGAAGCGGGGCGATTCCTTCGTCGGAATGTCTTGCCCGGTCCGCAATTAAAGGAGCGTATTCCCTATGATTCAAAATCTGAAAAGTTTCGATCGGCGCGATTCGGCTTTGGTGCTCGCCCATATTCTTTTCGCTTTCTTCGCGCTGTTTCTCGGCGGCATTGCCGGCGTCATGCAAGGGCTTGTCCGCGGGGGAATGCTTGCGCTGCCGATGGGCATCGGCTATTACCAGCTGCTGACGGCGCACGGCGTCTTGATGGCGCTCATCTTCACCACCTATTTCATCATCGGATTTTTGTATGCAGGGGTTGCCCGTACGCTCGGAGGCCATCTGCTGCCGATTGCCCGCAATCTCGGCTGGCTCGGCTTCGGCTTGATGACACTCGGAACGGCGATTGCCACGGTTGAGATTTTGCTGAACCGGGCGACGGTGCTGTACACGTTCTATGCTCCGCTCAAAGCTTCACCCGCGTTTTACATCTCGTTGGTGTTCGTTGTCGTCGGGAGCTGGATGAGCGGCTTCGGCATCTTCATCAATTACCGCTATTGGAAAAGAACGCACCGCGGTGAAACGACCCCGATCTTTACGTTTATGGCCGTCGTGACGATGCTGATGTGGATTATCGCAACGCTGGGCGTAGCGATCGAGGTATTGTTCCAGCTTATCCCGTGGTCGCTCGGCTGGGTCGATACGGTCAACGTCGTGTTGAGCCGGACGCTATTCTGGTATTTCGGCCATCCGCTTGTTTACTTCTGGCTATTGCCTGCTTATATGTGCTGGTATGTTGTCATTCCGAAGGTGATCGGCGGCAAAATGTTCAGCGATGCACTGGCCCGCCTGTCGTTCATCATGTTCCTGCTCTTCTCGATTCCGGTCGGCTTCCACCATCAGCTCATGGAGCCGGGAATCTCGAACGTCTGGAAATTCGTGCAGGTCGTTCTGACGTTCATGGTCGTCATTCCGTCGCTGATGACGGCGTTCTCGCTGTTCGCCTCCTTTGAGATGCACGGCCGGTCCGTCGGCGCGAAAGGATTGTTCGGCTGGCTGAAGAAGCTGCCTTGGAAGGACGTTCGCTTCTTCGCTCCGTTCATGGGGATGCTGATCTTTATCCCGGCCGGAGCCGGGGGACTGATTAACGCCAGCCACGAGTTGAACGCTATCGTTCACAACACGCTGTGGGTAACCGGCCACTTCCATCTGACGGTGGCAACGAGCGTGGCGCTGACTTTCTTCGGCATCACCTACTGGCTGATTCCGGCGATGCTGGGACGGGAAATGACTCCGCTCATGCACCGGATGGGAATTATCCAAACGATCGTGTGGATGGTCGGCATGTTCTTCATGTCGGGCTCGATGCATACGGTCGGTCTGTTCGGATCGCCGCGCCGGACTGCCTTCACCACCTATCAGGACCATCCGGATGCGATCATGTGGATGCCATACCACGTGGCGATGGCCGTCGGCGGCACGATCTTGTTCATCGGCGTCGTCCTGATGATCATTAATATCGTCATGCTGCTAAGCGCCCCGAAAGGGCAAACCGAGTTCCCGATCGCGGAAGCGAGCGAAGCGGCGGAAAAAGCGCCGGCCATCTTCGAGCGCTGGGGCGTATGGGTCGGCGTGCTGGTTGTCCTTATTCTTGTAGCTTACTCCGTACCGGTCATGGATATTATTTCGAATGCCAGCGTTGGCTCGAAAGGATTCAAGACCTGGTAATATTCGATACTCTATTCCTCCATTTTCTCTCTTTTGCCTCCGATACGGGCCATGGGCCGGCGGAGGCCCTTTTTTTGTGCGCAAAAAGCCCCGCGGTTATCCGCGGGGAGCTTGTTGAGAAACCCGCTTCGCGTATAAAATTCTCTGCATACGACGGTGGGGGATATCCCTCCAGCC
>NZ_JTHN01000169.1 GCF_001399685.1 Paenibacillus sp. A3 | reverse complement strand
TCCCAGCTTCGACGCTACACGCTGCTGGGCCATTACAAAGCAAACGAGGACGAGATCGAAGTCCGGGGCCTCGTGCTGAACAAACGCAGCAAAACCGTCTTCGTGGATCAAGAGGAAGTCCGACTGACGGCGACTGAATATAAGATCCTTGAGCTCTTGATCGAGCATCGGGGCCGTGTGTTTTCGATAGAGGAGATTTATGAAAAGGAATGGAAAGAGCCGTATTTCAACGGCGAAAATACGGTAACGGTGATGTGCGGCGAATCCGCGAGAAAATCGAGATCAATCCGCGGGAGCCCAATATTTGAAGGTGGTGCGAGGCATTGGCTACAAAATCGAGAAGTAAGCTCGTCGCGCTATTGGCATGGATACTGATCGTTTTTTTAATGACATTTGCCTTGCTTTCGGCAGTAGACGTTTACAAGCACAGGGAATATCTCAATAAAGACACCTACTTTCGTACAGGGAATTTCTATGGTTATTTTGCCCTCAGTCTTAATATGGTCAAACAATATTACGCTCGTGAATGGGGAGACAAGGAAGATGAGCAGTCCGAAGATACAGTTCTCAAAGACAGTACGCTTTGGACCAATCTGAGCAAGGAACCGGATCAGGAAAATTTAGTATTTTTAAAAGATTTTTAATAAATATAGAGATTTTTTTGTAAATTTTCTCTTGTATACTAAGTGATATCGCTTTCGTTAGCGAGCAAACGAAATCATTTTTCAATCAAGGTGGTTATTTATGCAGCAATTCAATGTGTTGATAGTTGATGACGATGCCGAAATTGTGGAAGCCCTCAGTATCAATTTAAGAAGAGAAAGCCTGAACGTGTTTACCGCCAGCAACGGTCTCGAAGCGCTGGCTGTGCTCGAGCGGAACGAAATCCATCTGATTCTGCTGGATGTGATGATGCCCAAGCTGGACGGTATTCAAGCAACGTTTAAAATCCGCGAAACCAGAAACATTCCGATCCTGATCGTCTCGGCCAAAACCCGGGATATGGACAAAATTGAGGGACTAAACGCCGGGGCTGACGATTATATCAGCAAGCCGTTTAATACTTTGGAGCTTATAGCAAGGGTAAAATCCCTGTTAAGAAGATATACTTGTCTGGGCGACTACAAGCCGGCTGAGGATATCATCTACGCCAACGGACTCGCTTTGAGCAAAAGCACGAAGACTGTTGCTGTCGACGAGGAAATTGTCCGTTTGACCGCGACGGAATATAAAATACTGGAGCTGCTTATGGTAAACAAAGGGCGGGTCTATTCCATCGAAGAAATATACGAAAAAGTGTGGCGGGAACCGAGCGCCAATGGCGAGAATACGGTTGCGGTTCATATCAGGCGCATACGCGAGAAGATTGAAATCAACCCGCGCGAGCCAAAATATTTGAAGGTGGTATGGGGGATTGGCTACAAAATTGAAAAGTAAATACATGACTGCGTTTGTGAGAGTTTTGCTTATCATCTGCGCGGCGCTGGTACTGCTGCTGGCTATCGATATTTCCAAAAAACAGGATTATATTTACGGCAATCCTTTCTTTCAAGGTGATCTCTTTTACAGTGTGCAGGTTCATCTCACTGTCCATGACATCACGAAATACTATGTTGAATACGGAGAAGATGAAAAAAAGATAGGGATGGAGAAAAAGAAGGTTAGCGAAGAAACGGTCCGGCAATGGAGAGAGGAATTTGAAGCTCTTGCGCTCGACAGGATGACCCCGGAACGACCGGACCAGCCATTAAAGGCATCCGAAGGAGTTTCCCTTTATACGCTGCAAGAAAAAGAATTCGCCGAATGGAGCAAGCAGTTTGAGAATGCTTGGCAGAGGTACCTTCTTGAAAACACGACAAAATACATAGAAGAAAGAAAAAGCGATTATCATAATCTCAAAAATACAGTCGCCCGTCTTGATCCTTTGGTTAAATATACAATTACGGATAAGAAGAACCATAAAACATATACGAATAGAACGGCTAGTCCCGACGGAGAACTGAAAACGGAGCAAGACTCGGAGACGACCCATACGATCACGTTTCCGCTTCAGCAGCCGGTCAAGCAACTGCATTGGGCGGACGATTATTTTAAACAGAACCAATTGGAGGGCAAATTTACCTTTTATGCCACCGTAGAACCCAATATGGCTTTTGCAACCGAGGCTGTCGCGTTCAAGGACTATATTACTTTGATTGGGATTCGGAAACAATTGCACTATGAATTCGCCGGTTTTGCGGCTGGATCGGCAGTCCTGATCGTTCTGTTCGTTTACATGCGAAAAAACCGGGAAAAGGAGAAAATATGGGGCGGAACGCTCACGACCGCCTGGCAGCGCCTCCCGATCGATATCCGTATGCTCGTTCTGCTCCTGTTTCTTATTACCGTATTCGGTTACGGAAGAACGATTTATGATTGGCGCATACCGTTCAGCTTTGCTTACCGTTGGGTGCTGCTTGCGGCGCTCCTCTCTTTTATTGGCATTGGCCTGAATGATGCGCTGCGTCTGTACCGTACCAAAGGTGCTTTTGGTGAGCAGTGGAAAAAGGGATACATTCTAACGCTCAACAAGCTGTTGAAAGCCGCTCTGACCAATAAAATATTACTGTTCAAATCCGTTCTGATCTTCCTGTCGACGGTCCTGCTGGGCCTGTTTTTGTTCGCCGCATGGAAGGAATCGGGAATCTGGCCCATCCTATCTTTCATGTATGCGCTCGCTTACCTTTTCATCGCCGTTCCTTATCTCGCCAAACGGGTAGGGACGTTGAATCACATGCTTACAGGCATGAACGAAATATCGGCCGGTCGTTTCAACTTTGCGTTTGAGGAAAACGGTACAGGAGAATTGTCGCAAATGGTCCGGCAGTTGCAAAGCATGAAGCAAGGCTTTCAGGCTGCTCTTGACGTAGAGTTAAGAAGCGAAAGATTGAAATCCGAGTTGATCACGAACGTTTCCCATGATTTGAAAACACCGCTTACTTCCATGATCAACTACGTTGATTTGCTGAAAAAAGAGAGCCCGCTACCGGGTGAGTCTGACCACTACGTGCAAGTTTTAGAGAAAAAAACAAACCGTCTCAAAATGCTGATCGAAGATCTTTTCGAGGTATCCCAGCTTTCCAGCGGTACAGTGGTATTGGACCTGGAAACAGTCAATGTATCTGCGCTTTTGCAGCAGGCTCTCGCAGAACTTAATGATAAAATTGAAACTTCCAAGCTCCATTTTCGCGTTCATATCGAGCATCCGCATATCTTTGCCCGGCTGGACGGTAAAAAGACGTGGAGAGTATTCGAGAATTTGATCCAAAATGCTCTCCATTACTCCATGCCGGAAACCCGGGTTCATCTTTCTTTGACCGAGGAACAGGAGCATACCGTATTGCGGATTAGCAATGTCTCGGCTTACGAAATTCAATTTGACGCCGAAGAGCTGTTCGAACGGTTCAAACGAGGCGATTCTTCCCGGCACACCGAAGGCTCCGGATTGGGTTTGGCCATCGCCAAAAGTATTGTTGAACTTCAAGGAGGCCGGCTTCAGATCGCAATCGAAGGGGATTACTTTAAAGTAACGGTTATATTCAATAAGCAAGCGGAAGATTGCTGATGGCCTCCGCTGGAATATGGAGCGCAAAAAGGATGGCAGAATTGTCATCCTTTTTTTATTATCTGTTATTCTTGTCGTAACCCTAGTCAAGTAGACACTTCGTAAGAAATTTGTAAGAAAACGGGTAGCTTTTTTGACAAAAGTCTCCTTTAATATAGACATATGCGCTTGCAAGCAGCCGTAAATTCGAACGCAGCATTCAAGGAGTAAGATGATGCAGAAGTACAATGTGCTGGTGGCCGACGATGAACCGGAGATTCGGGACGCCATCGAAATCTATTTGAAGAACGAAAACATGAACGTGTTCAAAGCGAGCCACGGCTTGGAGGCTTTGGACATTCTGGAGAAGGAAGATATCCATCTGATCATTCTGGACGTTATGATGCCCGGCTTGGACGGCATCCAGACGACGTTCAAAATCCGCGAAAGCCGCAATATTCCCATTCTTATGCTGTCCGCCAAATCCGAGGATACGGACAAAATCCTGGGGCTGACCGTCGGCGCGGACGATTATTTGTGCAAGCCCTTCAATCCGCTGGAGCTGACCGCCCGGGCGAAATCCCAGCTTCGACGCTACA
>NZ_JTHN01000168.1 GCF_001399685.1 Paenibacillus sp. A3 | reverse complement strand
GGGATATACCCCACCGGCGAATGCAGAGAATTTTTATGCGAAGCGGGTTTCCTCACAACACAAAGGGCCTCCAAGCCCTCTTTTTTGCGTTCCTCACTCCGCAAATCGGTCCGCCACCGAGCTGGCGCCGAACGACATCGGCTTAATCCGCGCTTCGTAGCCGACGGAAGTGACCCAGCCGCAAATTTCCTGAATCAGCACCTTCGTCTCGCCCTGCTGGCCGATGTCGATGTGAATTTCCAGCGGCCACTGGGAAGTCAGGTCGCTCATTCCGCTGCGGTTCAGCAGCTCGACCAGCTCCAGGCTGAGCTCGGTTTCGCGGTAAATGCGTGTGCGCAGGTCGAAGAGCGGACGGCTGCTCCGTTTGCGGTAAAAAAAGCGGGCTCCCTTGCCGATCCGGTGAATGATGACGGCCGTGACGAGCGTCGTGCTGCGCCGGGTCGTATGGGAATCCGTTCCGATAACCAATTTATAGCTTGCTTCCTGATCTTCTTGGACAAAGTCGTGCAGGATTTTAACCATTTCCTCCAATGTAACGGAACCTCTAGTCGGGCTAAGGAACATCATCTGTTATCCAACTCCCTCCAAGATTGAAAATGACCCCATAGCTATAGTTTACGCCAAAAATCGTTAAAATAGTTTAAATTTGCAGCGGATCGACTGGAATCGGTACTTGGAACTCAACGGGTAGTCAACAGAAAAGCAAAGGACCAAACGAGGTTTAAAAAGAGGATCGACATAAGAAAGTAGAGTGTGTTAAACGTAAGCCGTTTGCATAAAGGAGCCGGGCCCCTTTGAAAAAAGAGCCTAAGCCTTACGGCTCAGGCGAATGAAAAAAACATCCTCTTTTATTGTAAAGTAACGGGAGATCAAATTCAAATCGTTTGACATCGGTAAATTTTAATAAAATTCTGAAAACTAATTCAAAATAGAGCGCTTTCATCATATAATGGAATTAACCTGTCAGCGGCATCGCTGTAAAAGGAGGCTTGGCGCCATGGAGGGAAGATTTTCCGTCGGACTCGTTGTAGGAACGATGCTCAGTATACCGCTGTGGGTATCCGCTATCGGGTGGATGAGGCTCGCAGGTTCCGCTGTAGAATATTTATTCCGGCATCATATCATCTAATGATCGGGCAGAGAGCTCCGCAGATGACCTGGGGACCCGTCCCGGACGTCTCGCTCTTCCGTTTGCCTATCGTCATAAGACCGCACTTTCCGCAGGCGAAAGCTTCCGGAAGAAACGCGGTCTTTTCTTTGTTCTCCGCATAGGGAGAGCATGTTCCTTTTTGTCGAAAAAACAGGTAAAATAAAGGAAATGCGCCTGTTATTTCGTACGATTAGGAAGGGGAGAGCACGTATGAAAATGATGCCGCGTCCGTTCAAAAAGCCGGAACGGGGAATCAAGGTCAAAGCGGGGACGGCCTGCCTTTTTCTGCTGCTGACGCTTCCTTGGCCTGTCGCGCAAGCAGGCTTTTTGGACCGGGTGAAAGACATTTACGACATGCCGGAGCAGATCGGACAGCTCCAGAATCAATATAACGAGACGAAGCAGGAGCTGGATCGAAACCGGGAGCAGCTTGAGACGACGCTGAAGCGCTCGGAGGAAGCCGCAGAGCAGTACAAAGCGACGGAGCAGCGGCTGATGGAGGAAAATCGCGAGCTTCGCAGCCGCAACGAGCAGTTGGAGCAGGTGATCCGGCGTTTGGAAGAGGCGGAGCAGGCGAGCGCGCAGCGCACGAGGCAAATCGTTCGGACGGCGCTGACGGGAGTGCTGCTTGTTGTGCTCTATTTTGTTCTGATGCGCGTGATCCGGCTGGTCGTATGGCGCCGGAACCGCAGCGCAAGCCACCGGGGAGGGAACGGATGAAGATTCATGTAGAAGAAGGAGCCGGAAGCGACGGACAAGCGGCAGCCGTGGAGCTTGCCGCCGGCGAAGCCGCCTTGGTGCTGCATCCGAAGCAGATCATCGCCTTTCAGGGCCGTTCCGGAAGCCGGGAGGACCGTCTGCTGAATGTGGCCGGAGTTTATCGGAAAAAGCGCTGGATCGAGTCGCGCTTGACCGGCCCTGCGCGCTTTGTGCTGGGCGTCCCGGCAGGCTACAGCTTCCGGGCGATGGAGCTGCCGGAGGATAGCAGCCTGCTGTTCGACATCCGGTATGTGCTGCTGTACAGCGAGGGGATGAAGCTGCAGAGCCGGTTCCAAAAAATCAAGCAAGCCGTCGTGACGCAGGACTGGATTCGGATGAAATTTTCCGGCGGGGGCACGCTCGGTCTGCTTAGCTGCGGCCCTTTATGCGAGCTCACGATCGATCCGTCGGAACCGGTTTATGTCGATATCGGCTGTCTCGTCGCTTATCCGGAGGAAGCCAAGCTGCAGCTGTGCGTCTACGGCAATCCGCTTGCAAGCCAGCGCATGAACTACCATTGGGAAATTACCGGCTCGGGCAAGGTGCTTTTGCAGCCTTCCAGACCGAGATTCGGGCTGGCCGATCCTTTGCAGGGCGAGTCCTTGTTCAAACGGATTTTGAGAGAGGCGCTTCCGTTCGGCGGAGTCATTATAAAGTAAAATTTATGAAAAAACATGAAAAAGCAGGAATTCCTTGTCCTCCGGTAGAAATGGTTTACTAGAAGATGAAATTTGACGAAAATTGCAAAGGGATGGGAGTGTGTGTATGGAGTACCTGCACGGAACCTACAGTATCCCTCTTGTTTTGTTGTCCGTCTTTATTTCCATCTGTTCCTCGTATTGCGCACTGGATTTAAGTGAAAGGATGCCGAAGCTGTACGGCCGTTCCAAATCGCTGTGGATGGTACTCGGGTCCGTCATCATGGGCCTCGGTATTTGGTCGATGCATTTTATCGGCATGCTGGCCTTGCATCTCCCCGTCGACGTTCGTTATCATTCTTTTTATTTGGTTTTGTCCATCCTCTTGCCGATAGGCGCTGCTTGGGCTCCGCTCTCTGCCATCTCCGGGAATGCGCCGACCTGGCGCCAGTCGCTTGCCGGCTTTCTATGGATGGGTCTTGCGATTGCAGGGATGCACTACACCGGGATGGCCGCGATGCAAATTCCCGGAATGATTACGTATAACGTGTATTGGGTCGGCGTGTCGCTGCTCATTGCTTTCGGAGCTTCGTTCGTTGCTTTTCGCTGGTCGTTCGTTTATCGAGAAACACATGAAGGGAGACCGTCGTCATTTTCGGCAAAATGCATCACGGCCGCTCTGCTTGGCTTCGCCATAGCAGGGATGCATTACAGCGGCATGCAGGCGACAAATTTCCAAGTGAACGGAGCTTTGATGCATGGTACAGGAGAGGAGCTTCAAGGCTTGGACGATATGCTGCTGGCTTCGTGGATCGGGGCGGCGGCGCTCATCGTGCTGCTGCTCCTCGCCTTCAGCCAATTTCTGGAGCGAAGATTCACTCAGCGGCTTGTGGATGGGAACAAGCAAAGATACGACTCCGTCTTCGAGCATAATCCCGACATGGTTTGTCTGTTCGATTTGAGCGGGCGGCTTCTTCGGGCCAATCCCGCCGCCGAACGCATTAGCGGGTATTCCCTTGAACATTTTGTCAGCCAGCCCTTCACCCGCTTTATGAACCGCCGGGACAGCATGAAGATCCGCGCCTGCTTCGTCCAAGTGCTGGAGGGGACGCCGCAGACGGTCGAATGCTCCATTCGCCGCCGGGACGGGCGGACCGTGCATTTGAGCACGACCATCGTGCCGATGATGGAGAACGGAAACATCGTCGATATCTACACGATATCGAAGGACATTACCGTGCAGAAAAAAACGGAGCGGCAGCTGATCGAAGCGAAGCTGGAGGCCGAACGCGCGGCCCGGGTCAAAAGCGAGTTTCTCGCCGTCATGAGTCACGAAGTCCGAACCCCTTTGAACGGGGTGATCGGGATGAGCGAGCTCCTGCTTGAAACCGATTTGGGCGAGGAACAGCGCGAGTACGTGAAGATTATCGGAAAAAGCGGCAAGGCGCTGCTGTCCGTCATCAACGACGTGCTTGATTTTTCCAAGATCGAATCTGGTAAAATGAATATAAAAAGCGAGCCTTTTCATCTGGCGGAATGCCTGCAGGAGACGCTGCGGCTGTTCACGCCGCAAATCCAACACCGAGCGCTTGAGCTGCACGTGCATTCCGATTCCGGTGTCCCCGAGTTTCTGATCGGAGACGAGGTCCGGCTCAGGCAAGTTCTGATCAATCTGATCGGAAATGCCGTCAAATTCACGGAACAGGGGGGAATTGAGGTCCGTATTCGGCAAGTCTGCCGCAGGGGAGAGCAATTGGAGCTTGAGTTTGCGGTCCGGGATACCGGAATCGGCATCCCGACAAAGGCGATTCCATATTTATTCCAGCCATTCTATCAACTAGATTCCACAGCGCGCAAGCACGGAGGCACCGGCCTCGGTCTGGCGATAAGCAAAAAACTGGTGGAGCTGATGGGCGGCAGCATACGGGCGGAATCTTCCCCGGGAAACGGAGCCGTCTTCGTGTTTACGATCCAAGTCCGCTGCATCGAAGATAAAATGGCCGTACGGCTTTAGCTGTCCGGCCCTTATTTTTGTCTTTCGCTGGACGGAAGAGCAACCTTTTTTTCATTAGCTGCGTATTAATTATGGTTTCGTGCGGATTGTTTTTCAAATCCTGTAAAAACAGCTTCGTCAAGAGAAAGGATGAGAACCTATGACCACTTCTTCACCGGGTATGGGCAATTTATTTCGCAACCGGTTCGTACAAGTCATCCTGCTGTCGGGTTTGCTGCTGCAAATCGGCATTTGGGTGCGCAACTTTGCCATTTTGTTGTATGTCGTAGATCAGACGAATGGGGATGCGTTCGCCGTATCGATGATCTCGGTGGCCGAATTTGCGCCGATCTTTATTTTCTCGTTTATCGGAGGTACGTTCGCGGACCGCTGGAGGCCGAAGCGGACGATGGTCTGGTGCGATATTCTCAGTGCGGTATCCGTTTTTGCCGTGCTGCTGACCCTGGTATACGGCACCTGGAAGGCCGTATTTTTCGCCACACTCGTCTCAGCCATCCTCTCTCAGTTCTCACAGCCTTCGGGGATGCGGCTGTTCAAGCTGCATGTGCCCGAGGCGCTCATTCAAGCGGGCATGTCGATTTACCAGACGATGTTCGCGCTGTTCATGGTGCTTGGTCCGATTCTCGGGACATTCGTCTATCAGCGTTACGGCATTGTGGTAGCCATCGCTATCATGGGCGTCGCTTTTCTGCTGTCCGCCTTGGTGCTCGTCATGCTGCCGCCGGATACCGAAGAGGAGACTGCCAAGGAGGGCACTTCGATTCGCGAGGAAATGGTCGCCGGCTTCCGCTACGTGCTGTCCCGCAAGCTGCTGACTACGCTCGGTCTTTGCTTCATGATCGCCGGTTTCGCGATCGGCCTCATTCAGCCGCTCGGCGTCTTCCTGGTTACGGAAAGACTCGGGCTGCATAAAGAAAATTTGCAGTGGCTGATGACCGCGAGCGGCGTAGCGATGATAGTGGGCGGCGGTCTTGCGATGGGGCTGTCGAAAAAGTTCGCGCCGCAAGTGCTGCTCATGATCGGTATGGCGGTCAGTGCCGTAAGCGTTGCTCTTACGGGCTTTTCGACGGTGCTGTGGTTTACGCTGTTCGCCCAGTTCCTTGCGGGCTTGGTACTGCCCTGTATTCAGATCGGCATTAATACGCTTATATTGCAAAATACGGACGCGGCGTTTGTCGGACGCGTGAACGGCATTTTGAACCCGATTTTTATGGGCTCGATGGTCATAACGATGAGCTTGGCCGGTAAGCTGAAGGAGCTGTTTTCGATCGTGGGGATGTATGAAGCGTCGGCCGTTCTGTTCGTATTAGGCGTATTGGTCATGCTTCCGGTCATGCGTATGCCGGCGAAAGCCGGGATGCCCGAAGGTTAAGCGGCAGTCACTAAAGCAGTTGGGAAGAGGAGCAGGCCGTGGATACCATTACGCATACCTTGTTTGGCCTTACGTTATACGGAGCCGTCGACAAACGCAGCATGAGCCGGGCGGAAAAGCGGGCGCTGCTGTTTACGACCGTCGCAGGCTCGCAAATTCCCGATATCGATGTCATCTCCGCGTGGTGGGATACGGCGGGACGCTACCAGATGTGGCATCGCGGGCTGACCCATTCGGTCTTTCTGGTGCCAATCTGGGCGGCGCTGCTCGCAGGCGTCTCACGGCTTCTGTGGAAAACCCGCGGTTGGAGCTTGTTTCTGATCGGCTGTCTCGCCGTCTTCATCCACGATACGAGCGATTTGTTCAACGCCTGGGGGACCGGTTATTTCGAGCCGGTCTCGACGATGCGCATTACGTTCGGAACCATTCCGATCGTCGACCTCGTCTTCTGGGCGCTCATGCTCGCCGGATGGCTCTGGGCCCGCTTTCGGAGAACAGACCGGGATCGTTCGCCGCACCGCGTGTACCGCCTCGTCTGGCTGTTGATGGCGCTCTACGTCGGGGCGCAGTCCGCCCAAGGGTACACGCTGTACATGCAGGCGTCCGCGCAGTACGAGCAGGTGGCGCTTTCCGCCGATTTCGTACCGGGAGTGTTTACGGTGATCGGCAAGCAAGGCGGCACGGTCGACTTGCTGAAGGGCTCGGTGTGGACCGGCGTCAAACCGGCAGCGAAGCTTCAATCCCAAGAAAACGCGGATCTGGATCGTTTGTTTGCCGCCAATCCGAAAGCGAAGACGCTGTACGAATGGTCTCCGTTCGTCGTGATCGTCGATGACGGGACCAGGCTCGGCCTGTACGACCCGCGTTTTTACCGGGGCGGACAGTCATTTTTATTCGAATTCATCGAGAAGCAAGCACTTTAACCTCGCATCTATGCAAAAACGCCTCGTTTTCCGGCGATTCGTCGCCGGGAACGAGGCGTTTGCTGTTTCAAACGAGGTTACGGAGTGTAAAAGTTTTGTGTGTAATAAATATGCATCGAGCCGCCAAAGCTGACACCTACGCCAAGACGCTTGATGTCGCTCAGCAGGTTTTTGCGGTGGCCTTCCGAGTTCATCCAGCCGTGGTGCGCGAAGATGGCGCTGGCTTGTCCGGCGGCGATATTCTCGGCTGCAGCACGGTAAGTAATGCCGCCCTGCTTCATCCGGTCGAACGGGCTGTGTCCGCTCGGATCGGTATGGTCGAAGTAGCCTTGGGCTCCCATATTCTTACTGTGCTTACGGGCCGTTTCCGCCGCTTTGTCGTCCCAGCCGAACGGCTGCAAACCGAGCTTCACCCGGGTGGCGTTGGCAAGATCGAAGCTCTGAAGCTCGAACGAGCGTGCGAGCGTGTCGCTGCCTTCCGGATAAAAGGAAGCAAACGCCTGCTCCGTCGGTTTCTCGATGACCTGCAAGCCCGTAACCGTGCTGTCGCGATAAATATCGTAGAAAAAGGTGACATAAGCTCCGGCGATTTCGTAGGTGCCGTATTCGCCTTTGCCGTAATTGATCATGAAGCGGGTATTTCCCTTCATAATATAGGAGACCGGACGACCGTACTGCTTCTCGACTTCGGCTTTGCCCGAGCCGTCGGCGATCCCGCGGTCGGTGCGCCAATTGGCTGACGGCGAGTACAAGGCAACGACTTTGCCGCCGCTGACGCCGATTTGGGCGTAGTCTTTATAATCCTGGTTGTAGATATACCATTGGAAGCCGTATTCGCTTGCGTCTTTGCGCGCCGGCTGCCCCAGCTTCTGCACCACCGCATCGGCCGAATCGCCGATGGCCACGCCTTTGACTGAGACGGCTCCTTGAGCTTGGGAAGCGGTCGGAACGTCCGATGCTTCCTTGGAAGGAGCGGGGGCGGGACGGAGCGCGGAAACGTTTTGCTTCAGATTGCGGATGAACTGAACCGCTTCCGCCCGCGACAGGCGATCTGCAGCTTTGTAGCCTTCGACGGTCGCAGACGTTTTCCCCCGGGACAGTCCTTTATCGAGCAAGTAACGGATGGAATCGTTCAAATTGAGCGCTTGCTGCTGTGTGGCTGCGATCAGCCGTGCGACATGGCCGCGGTTGTAGGAATTCCGGTCCGTATTTTGAAGCAGCGGCCAATGGCGGGCGGCGGCATAGGAATAATAAGGCTCATGCCACGGGGCTCCGGATTCGGACGCAGGAACGGCATTGTCCGGATAGGCGCGCAGCAGCATCGCGAGAAATTCCGGCTCGGACACGACGGCATTTGGACGAAACGTACCGTCCTCGTAACCGTTAACGATGCCGTTTTGCACCGCCCAGGAAATCGTTTCGGCACCCCAGTGACGGCTTGTATCGGTAAACGCGGAAGCGTCGGCGGCTTGCGAAGGGATGGAAGCGGAAAAGATGGAAGCGAAGCTCAGGGCAATGGGCAGAGTATAAGTTAACCAACGTTTGTTCAAAGCGCATTCCTCCTCTTGCCTAAGATGATATCGTTTCCATTAACTATATAAGCCGTTTCTTTCCTTGTCTATGTTAATCTTAACCAGCAAGGGCGGCACAAAGGGGGCGGCAGCCGGGCATACGAAAATAAAAAAAGTTGAATGAAAGCGCTTGCTATTGGGTGAAATTTCGATTGCCAAGTCATAATTGTCGGCGAGCCCGCATACTTAATCTGAGACCGTAGGACAAAAAAGCATCATCCTTCAAAGCCGACATGCACAAAGGGGGTTGCGTCTTGATTCAATTCCGGGATGTGAACAAGCACTATGGTCATTTTCACGTATTGAAAAACATCAATTTGACCATTGAACCGGGCGAGGTCGTCGTTGTGATCGGACCGTCCGGTTCGGGAAAAAGCACACTGCTCCGCTGCATCAACCGGCTGGAGACGATATCCGGAGGGGAGCTGACGGTGGACAATATTAAGGTCCATGACAAGAAAACCGACATCAACAGCCTGAGGCGCAATATCGGCATGGTATTCCAGCATTTTAACTTATACCCGCACCGCACGGTGCTGGAGAACATCACGCTGGCCCCGATGAAGGTGCTCGGTCTCTCGCGTCAGGAGGCCGAGGAAACGGCCATGATTTATTTGAACAAAGTCGGCATTCCCGAAAAAGCGAAGTCCTATCCGTCGCAGCTGTCGGGCGGGCAGCAGCAGCGCGTGGCGATAGCGCGCGGGCTTGCCATGAAGCCGAAGATCATGCTGTTCGACGAGCCTACGTCGGCGCTCGATCCGGAGATGATCGGAGAAGTGCTCGACGTCATGCGCGACTTGGCCCAGGAAGGCATGACGATGGTCGTCGTCACCCACGAGATGGGCTTTGCCCGTGAAGTGGCCGACCGGATCGTCTTTATGGATCAAGGGCAAATTCTCGAGACGACGCCTCCGGCCGAATTTTTCGAGAGTCCGCGCGAGGAGCGGGCTCGCACGTTTCTTAGCCGGGTGTTGAATCACTAATCCGATATTCGTATATCCAAATGGAGAGGGGACTGGACTGTGAAAATGCTTAAAATGAAGAAGCTGTTTTCCTTTACGCTCGTTTCGATGCTCATGCTTACGATGGTGGCGGGCTGCGGCAACAAACCGGCGGAACAGCCGGGAGCCGGGGGCGGAACGCCCGGGAAGCCGGAAGCGGCCGCTTCTACGATTGAAGCCATTAAGAAACGCGGCAAGCTTATCGCAGGCGTCAAATACGATACGAAGCTGTTCGGGCTGAAAGATCCCGGCACCGGCAAGGTTGAAGGCTTCGATATCGATATGGCCAAGCGGCTGGCGAAAAGCATTTTGGGCGACGAAACGAAGGTCGAGCTGAAGGAGGTTACCTCCAAAACGCGCATTCCGATGCTGCAAAACGGCGAAATCGACATCATTATCGCCACGATGACGATCAATGAAGAGCGCAAGCAGCAGGTCGACTTCACGGACGTTTATTTCAAAGCAGGCCAGTCGCTGCTCGTGAAGAAAGACAGCACGATTCAATCGATCGCGGATCTGAAGAAAGGAACGAAGGTCATGGCGGTCAAAGGCTCCACGTCGGCGGTCAACATCAGGGCCAAAGCGCCGGAAGCGACCGTGCTGGAGTTCGACAATTACCAGGACGCGTTCACCGCGCTTAAGGCCGGTCAAGGGGATGCGCTTACGACGGACAATGCGATTTTGCTCGGGATGGTGAAGCAGGATCCGAGCTTCCGGCTGGCCGGGGGCAATTTCACCGACGAGCCGTACGGGATGGCGATCCGGAAGGGCGACGGCGAATTTGTCGGTTACGTCAACAAGTTCCTGAAGGACATGAACGCGAGCGGCGAATACGACAAGCTGTATGAGCAGTGGTTCGGAGAAAAGCCGGCGAAATAACGTCGAAATAACAAGCTAAGCGTGCATCCTTGTTGCCCGAAGGGAGGCTCAACCGGACATGAACGACCAGCTCCTGCGTTTCGATATATTGATCAAGCATTGGGATACCTATATGCTCGGCTTCGGCAATACGGTCAAAGCGAGTGTGATCGCGCTGCTGGCAAGCTTTGTATTGGGAACGGTTATCGCCATATTCCGGATCGCTCCGCTGAAGCCGCTTAACTGGCTGGGCACGGCATACGTGGAATTTATCCGCAACATTCCTTTGCTGCTGATCGTTCTGTTGATTTATTTGGCGGCTCCGGCGCTCGGTCTGCCGTTCGACGGCTTTACGTCGGGGACGATCGCGCTGTCGATCTACACGGCGGCCTTCATTGCGGAGGCGATCCGGGCGGGCATCCTGGCCGTTCCGCAGGGCCAGACGGAGGCCGCCCGTTCGTCGGGGCTGACGTACTTGCAAACCATGCGTCACGTGGTACTTCCCCAAGCGATCAAAATCGTCGTTCCGCCGCTCGGCAACCAATTTTTGAACCTGGTCAAAAATACGTCCGTGCTTGGGGTCGTCGCGGGTCTTGACCTGATGTACTTTGGCGATATCGTCTCGACGCAGACGTTCGTCACGTTCAGCGTCTATATTTTTATCGCGCTGTTCTATCTCGCGCTGACGATTCCATTAAGCTTCGGCGTACGGTATTTGGAGAAGCGAATGGCGTTCTAACGCCCGGCAGAGGAAGGGGGAAGCGACATGGACTTCGCCGGAGCCTATGCCCCGGAAAATCTCAAGTTTCTGATGCAGGGGCTTTACGTGACATTAAAAGTGGCCTTTTTCTCGATTATTTTCAGCTTTATCCTCGGCGCTCTCGTCGGCACGCTCAGATATGCGCGCGTTCCCGTGCTTTCTCAGGTTCTCGCGGTGGCCGTGGAGACGATCCGCAATTTGCCGCTTCTGCTCATTATCTTTTTCACGCGCTTTGCGCTGCCCGAGGTCGGGCTGAAAATGTTCCAAAATGCCGAATACTCCGCGATCGCAGCGCTTACCGTGTTCGAAGCGGCGATGATTGCCGAGATTGTCCGCAGCGGTCTGCTGTCGATCGAGAAGGGGCAGATGGAAGCGGCCCGCTCGTCGGGGCTCACCTACGTTCAGGCTTTGTGGCATGTGATTTTACCGCAGGCCTTGCGCAGGATGGTGCCGCCGCTCGTCAGCCAGTTCATCTCGCTGCTCAAGGATACGTCGCTGGCGACGGTCATCGTACTCGCCGAACTCATGCACAATATGCAGATCGTAGCCGCGAAAAACCCGAACTGGGTCATCCCGGTTTTTATCGCCGGGGCGCTGATCTATTTTGTGGTCAACTACGCGTTGTCGCTGCTGGCCAAACGGCTGGAAGTCCGCCAAGCATAGAATGGAATAAATGGTCCGTTTTGACGAAAATGAACCGCTCGCTTGGGTCCCTTGGAAGGGGCAGGCGAGCGGTTCTGTTCTTTTGATGGAGCACGGAGCTACTTCTTCTTGCCGGTATCGCAAGGGCTTGCCTCGCGGGATACCGTCTCCTCCGCCAGCTTGTCGCCGAATTGGTCGAGACGTCCCGGTTGGCTGGCCGGTCCGTCGTTGTCCGGCTTGTTGTTTCTTCCTGTCATAGTTGCTCACCTCCATTCCATTGGTTAGCGTACCAAGAGGAGGGGCGAATTATTTCATCATTTTAGCCAAGCTTTCGATTTGAGGATGAAGGCCAGCGAAGCGAGTCCAAATGCCACCACGACGGCTTCGAGCAGCCAGATGTTCAATTTCATTCCTTGACTGAGTCCCGGCAAAAAGTCGATCACGGCGTGAAGTCCGATCGCATACGCCAAATACAGCAGCTTGCGGCTGCGGACGGCGTAGAGCACCAGGAGCGACATGGCGATCTGAATCAGCAGCGCGGCGATCCGTTCGATTCCGCCTAGGGCAAAATGCGAGGCGGGCGTCGTGAGCAGCAGCGACTTCACGGCGAGCAGCGGTTCGCTCGGAGCCCCCGAAGCGAGCAGCTTATCGAATTGTCCGGCGTTGATCAGAAGCGACATATAGAGCGACTGCACGCTGCCCAGCACGCCGATGAGCACGGCTTCGATCCCGCCGTGGCCGAGCCCGAGCGCGATGCCGTCCTTCCGTTCCCGGTTGCGTTTAAGCCAGAAGCGGAAGGCGATGTAACGTCCTGCTTCCTCGAAGATGCCGGCCGCCAGAGCGCCATACGTTGCCAAGGCCAGCGGGTTTCGGCTCATGAGGCTTGCAGTGTACGGATTACCCTGCAGAACGTAGACATGGAGCAGCTTCTCTAGCACCTGGCTGAACAGGATAAATACCAGAATACCGATGCCGAATGCTTTGAGCGAAAACTTTTCTTTGCGGTAGTAGACGATAAATAATGCTGTCGGTACGCCAATAGACAATATGGCGGTCGTGATCATAAATATAATGGACCATGAGCTGACCATGGGCGTTTCACTTCCTTTCTCGGGGTCTTATTGCCATACAAGCAGGCCTGCGGTTATGGTGACGATTCCGACTGCGGCTACGAACAGCTCTGTCAGCGGCAGCGACCGTTTGGCCAGCCGGACGGAGACCAGGTTGAACCCGGTATGCGCCGGAATCATCAGAAGGAGCAGCCATGGCATATGGGCGATCAGCAGTGTGCTGCCGATGTGGAACATGCTGGCGAAAAGGCGCTCCAGCACACCCCACAGCGGGGAGCTGTTCATTTGGCCGGTCGATTCAAGGAACGCCTTGGCTTGCATCGCTTTTTCGTCCGTCCGCTTGATGATGGAAGCGAGGACGATCCCATTGACGACGGCGAAGACGACCTCGATGGCCGCCCAGCCTTGACCAAGGGACAGGGCGGAGTTGAGCGAGAAGCCGGTTATCCAGAGCGCCAGCAACCGGACGCCTTCTTCCAGCGGCCCGGAGGCGGCTGCGACGAGCAGGCCGGCGCGCTCCTTCGGCTGCTTGCGGACAAGCAGCGCAATCGGACCGCGAAGCAGGAGCGCGGCCCACCAACCGGCGGCACCGATCCCGAAGGCGGCCCAATCCGCCGGAAACCCGGCATAGCGGAAAGCGAGCCAGAAGGCGGCGGGAACGGCCAAATAAAGCGGAATCGCCATATAAAAGCGGCGTCGGATACGATCGTAGAAGGCATCGGTCGGTTCGTTAGATGTTGTTTGGGTTGGGTTCATGAGCGTCACTCTTTTCCTTTTGAATCGGATGCTTGCGGCTCCGGGATGATGATGGTGGTGAATAAGCGCCGCCGTCGTCCGGGTTCGGGAGACTTCGTCATGGCTTCCCGAATCAGAGGGCGAAGGGCCTGAGCGAATTCGGCAAACTCTTCGTCCGTCAAGTATAGCGGTACCTGCCGGTAGCCGACGCCGTCTGCCTCCAAGTCGAAGGAGGGCTGCTGTAAATAGCGTCCGTAATCGTCTACCAGCGAGGCGACGAACGTCATGAAGTAGCGCAGGTTATCGTCCCGGTCGGCATGGGCCAAATCTGCCGCGGACAGGACGGCTTGCTTATCGGGCAACGTATATATTTTCTCGATCGTTCCGCGCACTTGGCGTTCGTCGGCTACGATCAGTACGCCGCCCTTGTACAGCTTGTTCAAATGCCGGTACAGCGTCGCTTGTGGAATATCGGGCAGCGCCTCGACCATTTCGAGCGCGGACATGCGGCGTCCGCCGACCAGCAGCCCAAGAATGCGGAAGCGGACCGGGTGTAAAATCAGGTCGGCTTTGGTGTCTTTCATACAGCCTTCACCTCAAACATTATCATTATTGATAATGATTATAATGGGTTTTGCTCCTTTTGTCTAGGTGGCAGCGTGGGGTTACACAGGAAAAGAGCGGACATGCTTGAGTAAAAACGGGCAACATAGGGTAAGGAAAAAGAGAAAGCCATTTCCATACAAAGGAGCGATGGAGGATGAGCAGACCGATCCAAGCTTATTTTCATACGGAAAACGAAGCCGAGGACGTTCGGATCAAGCTGCAAACGTACCGGGTGGAGCAGGTTGAAATCGGACAATTGGATGAAGCGCTGGACCGCGATACGCCGCTGCTGTTTCCGATTGCTGTCGTAGGCACGGGGACAATTCCGGCCGGTGTCGGTTATGCGGGCAGCGAGGCCGGACCGATCGCCGCAACCGGCGCAGCGGCGGCCGGTGCTTATCTCGGCTTTCGTACGTTGGACGAAGCCGGGCACGACATAAACGGTGACGGCGTGGACGACCGGGAGCTCCGCTACGCGCTGAGCGCGAAGGTGGCCGAGGAGCAGTACGACGAGATCGTCGATCTGATCCGCCGCCACCGGGGGCACGTGGCCAAGCTCGACTGAAGGCTGCTCGCTGTTCGCTGCTTGCGGAAAAAAAATGCCCGCTCGCGGCACGGAAGCGTTCCGGCCGGCAGCGGGCAGAGTAGACGGGCTGGCATGTAATGGCTCTCTACAGCCGAACAGCCCCGATAACGTTAAGCGCGGCGCCGCGTCAAATGAATGAACGTAATGGCAAGCGCCAAGACAAGCACCGATCCTTTGATGATGTCAAAGGCGTAGTACGGCAGGTTGAGCATCGTCAGCCCGTTCAGCAGCACGCCGATCAGGACGGCGCCGAAAAACGTGCCGATCACGTTCGGCTTGCCCGCGCCTAGTACGGAGAAGCCGACGAACACGGCGGCGACCGACTCCATCAGCAGCGGCGCCCCGGCATCGATCTGGCCGGAGCCGACGCGGGCGGCGAACAGAATGCCGCCGATGGCGGCGAAGATGCCGGACAGCACGTAAGCGAACGTGCGAACGCGGTTGACGGCAATGCCGGACAGGCGCGCGGCCTCCTGGTTGCCGCCGGTCACGTACATTTGGCGGCCCCAGCGGGTGTACGTCAGAAAGACGTGGACGAGGACGACGGCGATAATCATCAGCACGACCGGCACCGGGATGCCGAGCAGCTTGCCTTGGCCGATCCAGAGGAACGACTCGGTGAATTTGCCGGGCGCTTTCGTTCCGTCGGTCATCTGCATGTTGTTATAGATCGAGAAGCCTTGGGTATACGTTTTGTGCACGCCGCCGATGATGTACATCACGGCTAACGTCGCCAGCAGGTCCGGGATGCGGACTTTGACGATCAAGAGCGCATTGAGCAGTCCGATGACGATACCGATCAGCAGCGGGACAATGAGTACGACGATAAGCGGGAACTGGAACCATACCATCATCGTCGCCGTGACGACCGTCGTCAGTGAGACGGTAGAGCCGACCGAGAGGTCGAATCCGTCGACGATCTGCGAGAAGGTCACGCCGATCGCGATGAACGTAACAATCGAGATGGAGCGGAGAATGTCCGCCATGTTGTCGTAGGACAAGAAATTTTCGTTGAGGATAGAAAAAATCGCAATGACGGCGGCGATGATGAATAAGGCCCCGTATTTATAAGAAACATCCAGCCATTTGCCTTTCACTTGCTTATGCCTCCCCGCTGCTTGCATAGTACAATATTTTCTCCTGCGTCGCTTCGTCGCGGGACAGTTCTTTCACGATCCGTCCGTAGCTCATGACGAGAATCCGGTCGGCAATGCCGAGAATTTCCGCGATTTCGCACGATAAGTACACGATGCCTTTCCCTTCCTGGGCGAGTCGTCCGATCAAGCGGAAAATATCGCTTTTGGCGCCGACGTCGACGCCTTTGGTCGGTTCGTCGAACAAATATACCTCGGCATCCGTCGGCAGCCATTTACCGACCGCCACCTTCTGCTGGTTGCCGCCGCTCAAATATTTGACCTGCTGCTCCCGGTTCGGCGGCTGAATCCCAAGCTCGGAGATGCGGGCGTCCGCATTCTCCGTCTCCTTGCGGCGGTTGACGAAGCCGAGCCGGCTGAGCCGCTCAAGAAGCGTCAACGCGAGATTCGCCTTCACCGACAGCTCGACGAGCACGCCTTGCTTGCGGCGCTCCTCCGGGATGAGCGCCAGCCCCGCGCGGACGGCGTCAACCGGGGCGCGAAGCTTCAGCCCGCGGCCGTGCAGCCGCAGCTCGCCCGCATCCAGCGGGTCGGCGCCGAACAGAAGGCGCGACAGCTCTGTTTTGCCCGCGCCGACCAATCCGACGACGCCGACGATTTCGCCGCGGCGCACTGTCAGATCGACGCCGCGCACCTTGGTGCCGCTGGTCAGGCCGCGCGCTTCGAGCAGCGGCTCGCCGATGGCGACCTCCGCCTTCGGGAACTCCTCCTCGAACGGCTTGCCGAGCATCTCTTCGACGACGGCTTGCGTGTCCGTGCTCGCCGCCGCTTTCGTCGAGATGCGCTGCCCGTCCCGCATGACGGTAACCCGGTCGCTGATGCGGAACACTTCGCCGAGCCGGTGCGAGATGAAGATGCAGCCGACGCCGTCGGCTTTCAGCCGGTTCATGATGCGAAAGAGCTGCTCGGCCTCTTCTCCGGAGAGTGGAGCGGTCGGCTCGTCGAAGATGATAAACTTTGCCTTTTGCGCCAGCGCCCGGCCGATCAGCACCAACTGCTTCTGGGCGATAGAGAGCTCACTGGCCTGCCGCCGGACGTCCAGGCCGGTCAAGCCGATATCGGTCAGCACGCGGGAAGCTTCCCGCTGCAGACTGCTCCAATCGATCCAGCCGCGCCCGGCGGTGAGCCGGTCCAGCATGATGTTTTCTGCGACGGTCAGTCTCGGAACAAGCGCCGTATCGACCTCTTGATACACGCACTGGATGCCGCTGCGGATGGCGTCGAGCGGACCGCCGATGGACAGTGCGGCCCCGTCGATCAGGATGCTGCCCTCATCGGGCCGGTACGCGCCGGACAGCACCTTCATCAGCGTGCTTTTTCCGGCTCCGTTCGCGCCGAGCAGCGCATGAATTTCGCCGCCGCGAACTTCGAAATCGACTTGATGCAGCGCCCGGACGCCGGGGAACGATTTGGATATGCCTTTCATTTCTAGTCGAGCTGCGGAAGTGGTCATCGGGACAGTCTCACGCTCCTTCAACGGAAAATCCCACCGGCTCCGCAGCGGGTGGGATTGGGTTATTCAGATGTTACTTGGCCGCCGGTTTCTCGGCTTTCTTCAGCCAGTCGGTGTAGCCTTGCTGGCTGTTGCCCCAGCCTTTCACGTGCTCGCTCAGCTGAGCGGTCGAGATTTGCTGCTGTGGCAGCTGCTCGCGGGAGACGAATGCCGGGTCGAGAACGACTTTGTCCGGCGTTTGGTCGCCGTGAAGCTTTTGGTACAGGTAACGAACCTGGATGCGGCCGATATCCTTCGGATCGACGGCGGCGGAAGCGACCCACGGGCTCTTCTGATCCTGGATCATTTGCAGATCCTCGTCGCTCATATCGATACCGTATACTTTGATTTCCGTGCGGCCCGCTTGCTGAATGGCCCGCGAAGCGCCTTTGGCGAACTCGTCCCAAGCGGCCCATACCGCTGCGATGTCGCCTTTGTTCGGGTATTTCTTCAGAATCGCTTCCATTTGCGCTTGCGTGTCCAGAGCGGTGTTCTGCGATGCGGCGCCGAAAGCGGCGATTTCCTTGATGTCCTTGTTTTTGTCCTGGAATTCTTTATAAGCGACTTGACGGCGTTCCATCGGGGCGAAGCCCGCAACCCAGATTTTGACGATGTTGCCTTTGCCGCCGATGTCTTTCGCCAACTTGTCCAGCGTCATTTCGGCCATCTTGGCGTCGCCCTGCTCCAGCACGGTTACGCCCGGAACCTTCAGATCGGCGTCGAAGGCGACGACCGGGATTTTCTTCTCCAGCGCCCGCTTCACGCCCGCTTCGAGCGCCTCCGCCGTTCCATGGTCGATCAGGATGCCGTCGACCTTCTGGTTGATGGCGGCGTCGAGGTTCGAGGCCATCTTGGCAAGGTCGCCGTCGGCCGGAGTGACAGTTACTTTGCCTCCGAGCTTCTCGACCTGCTCCTTCACGCCTTCGATGTACTGGGCGGAGAAGGTGCCGAGGTTGATTTGCATAATAAGCGCGATCTTTTTATTCGCGAGCGGGTTGTCCGCGTTGCTTCCCGCTTGGGCGTTCGTGCCGCCTTGTTCCGAAGCCTGCGGTTTCGCACCGCAAGCGACCATGCTGATCGAAAGCACGAAGATGAGTACCAGCAGGACGCTTTTTCTCCAATGTGACATGACGATGAGTTCCTCCCCCGAATGGCTATAATTATATAATTCCAATGGAATTAGTAGGTGATAAATACTTTACCATTCTTTTTCATAAACGGTCAATATGCAGGGGAATATTTTTAGGGATGATCCTTCAAAAAACTACAAAATACGACAAATTGCCAGATACCCCTCATAGTAGCACAGACCTCTCCGGTTGGAAACGGGGAAATGGGAGTTTTCCGAATATTCATACGTCAACATAAGGAAAAACGTAAAAAAACTCCGTCATCTGATGATGAAACGGAGGAGGTTAGCGGTTATTGTACGGATTCGTGCCAGGGGCGGACAGGGAACACGGCTGCTTTTAATGAAATAAAAACGACACGGCCACGATCGCAACCGAGACGTAATGCAGCAGATCGAGCCACGGCTTCTTCGGACGCCGCAAAAGCTGGAACGTCATATGCGCGGAACGGATGACGATCAGAAACAAGGCGATTTGCACCAGCGCTATGGGCATGCCGGCTCCCTCCCGGTTCATAAATGGTATCTATCACAGCTTATGCGCCATTTTTCGGAACATGCCTCGGATGGGCGATGCTGCATCTGCTTTCCTGCAACATTTGGCAGACCCCGTCCGTCTAGTAAATAACTCCGGAGCAAACAACGAAAGGTGGTTCTTGATTATGATGAAAAAAACAGTGGCATTCCTGTCGGCGGCAGCGCTGCTCGGCAGCTTGGCAGCCGGTTCGGCCTCGGCATTCAACGATTTGAGCGCCGATCAGAAGGAACCGATCATGGCATTGAAGCAGCGTGGAATCGTCAGCGGGGTGGACGGCGGGCATTTCGTCCCGATGGGCAAAGCCAGCTATGCGCAAACCGTTCATATGCTGGTCAAAGGGCTGAATTTGAATATGGACACGATGCGCTTCATTAAGAAGCCCGAAGCATCGGATTATTATACGAACGTGCCGAATAACGCGTGGTACGCCGAATCTTTCGTGATCGCCCAAGTGAACGGGCTGCCGATTCCGAAGGATGTCGACCCGAACGGTACGGTTACCCGCGAGCAGTACGCGGATCTGCTGATCCATGCGATCGATACGAAAGGGACGTACCCTGTGATCGAAATGTTCATCGCCTTCGCCGATCAGGACGACATCGATCCGAAGGTGAGCAGCAGCGTGCAGCGGATGGTGCTGCACAAGCTGATCAAATTGGGAGAGGACGCGAAGTTTTATCCGAAGCGGGAACTGACTCGCGGCGAAGCGGCCGTCTGGCTGCACAGCGCGATCAAGTTCGTCGAATCGCATGCGAATGCGCAAAAGCCGGTGCCGCAGGAAGACGTTAAAGTAACAGTAGAAAAAGTAAACGACGACGTGAACAAAGTCGTGCTGTCCCGCGGCGAGAAGCCGACGGGCGGCTACGGTATCGCGATTAGCGGAATCCGGTTCGAAGCCGACGGCCGGGCGGTGATTACGTACACCTTGACCGATCCGAAGCCGGACAGCATGAACACCCAGGCGATTACCGAGCCGACAGCGGAAACTTACGTGTCGTCCAAATATAAAGCGGTAGCCGAGTCTGCTGCTGCAACGACGAGCGTCAGCCCGGCCAATCCGCAGTCTTAACCTGCTCGAGCGCCGCAAGGAAAGAACCGGATGTCTGTCGACCCCTTTCGAGGGAGCGGACAGCCGGTTCTTTTTCGTGCTGCCGTTTATTTTGGCCCCGCTCCGGATTCAAGGCGGAAATTCCCGGGTAAAACGGGTATAATACCCTTAAAAGCTATCTATCGATGGCGCAGAGTGTTAAGAAACCCTGGACGTGAAAATTTCAGACAAATAGAGGTGGGGTATATCCCGTAAGAGTTTACGTCCGCCTTTGAAACTCGTGAAAATACCGCTAATTCTAATCAAATTCACGGGTTTCAAGAGCGGCTGGAGGGATATACCCCACCGGCGTATGCAGAGAATTTTCCACGCGAAGCGGGTTTCTCAACAAGCTCGGCTAACCATCGATGGCATGTGAAAAAAGAGGAGTGGATCATCATGGACAAGCGGTATGCGGACGTAAACGGCACGAGGCTGGCCTACATCGACC
>NZ_JTHN01000167.1 GCF_001399685.1 Paenibacillus sp. A3 | reverse complement strand
TGACGGTGGAAGGGACATTGGACAAGTCGGCCGTTCGGGCGTATTTGAAAGAAAGCCTGCCGGACTACATGGTACCGTCTTACCTGAAGCCGCTGGACAGCTTGCCGCTCACGACGAACGGCAAGGTGGACGTGCGGGCGCTGCCGGAGATTTCGCCGGACGAGCTGGCCGAAGGCGCTTATGAAGCGCCGAGAACCCGTACCGAGGCGAAGCTGGCGGAGATATGGCAGGACGTGCTCGGCGTCAGCAGCATCGGCATCGACGACCATTTCTTCGAAGTCGGAGGCAACTCCTTAAGCCTGATCAAGCTGCTGTCGAACATCAAGAGCGTGTTCGGCGTCGCTCTGGAATTAAACAGCTTATACAAGCACCCGACGATCAGGCTCGCCGCGCAGTATATTGTAACGGAAGAATACCGGCGAGCTTCCGAAGAGGACGGCATCTATTTGCTTAACGAGGAGAAAGAGGCACACATCTTCGCTTTCCCGCCGATAGCAGGGCTTGGAATCGTTTATAGCGAGCTGGCGCAGGCGATCGGATCGCATTCGCTCTATGCGTTTGATTTTATCGAAAGTGACGATCGGATCGACCGCTATGTCAGCTTAATGACAAGCAAGCAGCAGGAAGGCCCGTATGTGTTATTCGGTTACTCCGCCGGAGGCAACTTGGCGTTTGAGGTTGCTGCCGAGCTGACCCGCAGGGGCTTGGAGGTTTCGGATCTGATCCTGCTGGACAGCTATAAATTCGATAGCGCCGTCGTAAGGATTCAATCTGCGGACACCGCGAATGTATATCAAGACATCCTTGAGGAGGCCGACGCCCGTCCGTTTTATCGGAAGCTCTTTGAAACGGATGATTTCAAAGACAAGGTCAAGCATAAAATCGAAATGTATTCCCATTATTTGAACGGACTCGCGAATGACGAGGTCATCGGCGCCAACATTCACTTCATTGAAGCGGACAAAGCGGGAGAGGCCCCGAAAGCGGAGAATCCGGCTATCGTTCCGATCGTCGATTGGAGCGACTATACGACCAAGCGGTATACGCGATACCAAGGCTTCGGAAAGCATGGCGAGATGCTCGCCCCCGATTATTTGCTCAGCAATGCGGCGGTGCTGACGAATATTTTGCAGCAGACCCGCAAAATCACTGTTTTTTAAGGCAGCATAACCAATCCAGGGCTGTCCTGACAGGCCGTCTTCGCGGCTCAAGGGGCGGCCCTTTTTCTGTACCTGCTTTGGAGGCAGGGAGCGTTTGACGACAGCTTAATAGAACGGTACTATTTTAATAGGAAAATCCTGAATTAGGAAAAGGATGGAAAACGATGTATAACCTGCTAATCATCGAAGATGATAAGGATCTGGCGGACGCCATGAGAAAGCTGCTTATCAAATGGGGCTATCATGCCGTCGTCTGCGAGGACTTTGAAAATATGATGAAATCGTTCGAAGCAGCCGAGCCGCATATCGTGCTGATGGATATCAACATTCCGGCTTTTGACGGTTTTTACTGGTGCAAGAAAATCAGGGAGGTATCGAGCGTCCCGATCGTTTTCGTTTCTTCCAGAGACAGCAGCATGGACATTGTGATGGCGATGAACAACGGGGGAGACGACTATATTCAGAAGCCTTTTGACAGTCACGTGCTCGTGGCGAAGCTGCAGGCGATTATCCGGCGCACCTATGAGTACCGGACGGTCGAAACGCAGCTGATCGAGTGCAGCCAGGTGATTCTCAATCTGAACGATACGAAGCTTTATTACGGAGAAGCGTGTCTGGATTTAACGAAAAACGAGTTTAGAACCTTAAAGACGCTGATGGAGAACAAGGGGAAGGTCGTGTCCCGGGAAAGCTTGATGAAGCAGCTCTGGAATGACGATCTGTATGTCAACGAGAATACGCTCACCGTGAATATGAACCGGTTAAGAAAAAAATTGGAGGATATCGGCGTCGGCGATTTTATCCATACCAAAAAAGGAATGGGCTACATCATCCCATGAGACTGCGCGATTATATTCGAAGCCACAAGCTGTGGCTCATCAGCAATGCGGTGCTGGTGCTCCTGACGAACGCGGTCTTGTTCGGCAGCGTGCCGCTCGGCCAAGGCGCCGCGGATATCGTTTATATGGACGTTCTGCTCGTTACGACGCAGCTTGTCTTTTTCGTTTACGGCTACGTCAAGCAAAAGAGAACATATGCCCGCTTCCTGCACGACAGGGGAGAAAGAAGGAGAAAAATCGCTCCCCAAGGCGATTTTTATACCGATATGCTGACTGAAGCTCTGGAGCGGCAGCAAAGTCAGTTTCTGGAGAAGGAAGAAGAGTACAAGAAAAGAATGAACGAAACCCAGGAATATATGACGCAGTGGGTGCACGATATCAAGGTCAACCTTGCGGTGAGCGAGCTGCTGCTTGAGGAGATGGAGGGTGGCCACGAGCTGCGGAACCAGATCGAGCAGATGAAATTCAGGATTCATCAGGTGCTGCAGATGACCCGGGCGACGCACTACAATGAGGATATGACCGCCGAGGAAGTGGACGTCTGTCAGGAATTGCGGAACGCCATTAAAGAAAACGCCCTGTTCTTCATTCATAAAAATATCGAGATCGAGACGGATTTGAAGCCGTTTACGGTCATCAGCGACAAAAAGTGGGTATTCGATATTTTATGCCAGATCCTGAACAACAGCAGCAAATATACGCCACCGGGCGGCCGGCTGACGATCGCCGTAAAGGAAGAGGAGCGGGCTTATTACGTCAGCATTCGAGATGATGGCATCGGCATTCCGCGAGAGGATATCCCCCGCATTTTCGATAAAGGGTTTACCGGCAAAAACGGCCGGACGGGTACGAAATCGACGGGGATGGGATTGTATTACGCAAAAAAAATGGCGGACCGTCTGAGCATAGGACTCGAAGCAGCAAGCGAAGAGGGTGCCTTTACCGAATTCACGGTCATTTTCTACAAGCTGTCCGATTACTATACGGTCTCTTCGACCACCCGCTAGCGCCGCCGGGACAAAGACGGCGATGAAGCTGAAGCCGAAAAATAAATAAAGCTGCGGCATTGTTCCCGCAGCACCGATACGCTTCGATGCAGAGTAGGCCCATGCGACTTTTAAGCACGGGCCTGCTTATTTATTTGGAAAAAAACTTAACAATTGGACCGAACCTGCCGATATAAGCAGTTAGGTTAGGCGGGTCCGCCTTGCGCTCTCCGGGCTGGGCCAAGGGATGACTTTGGCTGGCCGCAGATGCGGCAATGTTTTCTTCCGATGCCGCTCCGACCATTTTTGCAGCGCGGTGCTCGCAGCCATGCTGGCTGCAATGGCGAGCAGATCCGAAGCCGTTACTTTACGGACGATCGCGTAAATCCCGGTGCTGGAGATAAAATCAATCACAACGGCCTTCTTGAGATCCGATGCGGATATCGCAAGGAACGGATAGGGGTTGGGCTTGGTTTTTGAGGTATGCAATCGTCTGTCCTCCTGCTCGTCGGATATAGTCGGCCTACGATCTAACGTATGGCAGTCGGATTTTGTCCTATGCGGGATCGGCAAAATAAAAAGCCCGCACCAAATCTTTTTGTGATTTGGCACAGGCTTGCTTGATCGAATGAACTTACTTCATTGAACTGCCGACGAGACCTATGATCAGAAAAGTAAATATCAAATATACGACAAATCCGATGACCATCCAGATCAGCGCGGCTTTCGCATAATTCGATTTGCTCGGATTCGCTCCGCCGCCAAAGGCCCATACAAACAGCATAATAAGATTTACGACCGGAATGATCAAAATCAGCATCGTAACGAGCCAATCTTTCACCGTGATGATCGGCGCGGATTGAGGCTGATTCGCGTAGTTCACGTTCGCCCCGGGATTTACATTTGTGTTCACTTGGAGGTTCCCCCTAAACATAGTTTCTAGAGCAATAGACATTCAAGCTGTGCGATAAATATTACAAAAAACTAATATTTTGCCTAATATATTGCTCGTATAGAAAATAATATGCGATATTTCGGGTAAATTCAAGTCATTTTTTTGTAAAATGTTGTTTAGCGTCATTTTTTGTCGATGTTCAAGCGTTGGCTTTGGAGCAAAAAAGCCAAGAACCGCTGCCTTCCTGCGGCGGTTCTTGGCACCTTTTGACCTTGATTCGTAAACATTTGTTAACGTTCGGACAACCGCTGGATCCCTGATCGAGAGCCGTCCGGCTGGGTTATTTTTTGTCAAGATTCAACTGCCAGGAGACGCCGAACTTGTCTTGAACCCAGCCGAACTTTTCGCTGAACGGGTAAGCTCCTAGCGGCATAAGAACGAATCCCCCGTCGGACAGCCTCCCGAATACCCGATCAATCTCCGCATCCGTGTCGCATGTTACAT
>NZ_JTHN01000166.1 GCF_001399685.1 Paenibacillus sp. A3 | reverse complement strand
TCGTCAGGCTGATCCTTTTTCCTCTAGCTGTTGAATCACTTGCACTGCCATATCGCGGTAAATGAGTCCCGTTTCGGTATCAGCTTTGTACACCGAAGGAGAATAATCCGGTTCGGCCACATGGTTGTCCGGAACTCCGAGAGGAATTTGCGCCAACAACTTCGTATGTAGCTCCTCAGCCAGCTTGCCTCCACCTCCACGACCGAACACATATTCTTTATTGCCGCATTTGCCACAGGCATAGTACGACATATTTTCGACGACACCGATAATCTCATGCTCCGTATGAATAGCCATCGCTCCGGCTCGGGCCGCTACAAAAGCGGCTGTAGCATGAGGCGTGGTAACGATAATTTCTTTGCTGTGCGGAATCATCTGATGGACGTCAAGGGCCACATCTCCCGTCCCCGGTGGCAGATCCAACAGAATATAGTCAAGCTCGCCCCACTCCACTTCGTTAAAGAAGTTGCGAAGCATTTTCCCCAGCATCGGGCCGCGCCAAATGACCGGTGTATTTTCTTCGACAAAAAAGCCCATGGAAATCACTTTAACGCCGAACCGTTCAACCGGAATAATATGGTTGTTCACGAGCTGCGGCTTTTCTTCGATTCCCATCATGTCGGGAACGCTAAATCCGTAAATGTCGGCGTCGACCAAGCCGACTTTCTTCCCTAATCTCGCTAACGCTACAGCCAAGTTGACCGTGACTGTCGATTTCCCGACGCCGCCTTTTCCGCTCGCGATAGCAATAAAACGCACTCCCGATTGCGGGTCAAGCACGTTGACGGAAGGCTCGGAAGGTTGTTCGTTTTTTTCGTGAACAGAGGCGGATTCTTGAGCCTTGCGCGCCGCTTCGTTGCGCTCGAATTCGGACAGCAGCCGAAAGCGCAGGTGAACGTCCGTGGCGCCCGCTTGTTTGAAAGCCTCAGCAACCTGATCCTGCAGCTGCTGCTTGTACGGTTCGTTATCACTGGACAGCAGTACGGTAGCCGACACATGTAGTTCTTTAATCATGATATCGCGAATAAAATTCAAATCAACCAAGCTTAAGCCGAATTCCAGGTCCTTCAGCTGGCTTACGGAAGCCAGCAATTGTTCTTTGGTTATCACGATGTCACCTCGGCGATCCATAGTTAAGTTCTACTGCGGTATATTATACCACAAATTCATCAGGAGCCCACTTTTTCACCCGAGTAGTACCGGAGAATGCCTTGATAAATGGAAGTCGCTATCTTTTTCTGATAAACCGGATCCCGAAGCAGCTGAGCTTCACCCGGATTGGATAAAAATCCGACTTCGACGAGAGCGCTTGGAATGGTCATCGCTTTGAGCAAATAGATTTCTTTGTCGGCCTGCTTCGCGACCCGATCCGTATTTTTCAAGTTCCTTTTCATTTCCTCCTGAATCAACGTTGCCAAGGTCGAATTGTCCGCATGATTCGGATAAAAGAACGTCTGTGCACCCGACCAGCGGGGGGACGGGATACTGTTCAGATGGATGCTGACGAATAGATTGGACTTTTGTTTGGTAACAAACTCGGCTCGTTTCAGCAGATCCTCGGTTTTGCGTTTACTGTACCCTTTCGTTTCCGGAGCGGCCAGATCCCGGTCGTCCTCCCGGGTCATGACCACCAATGCTCCCGACTGCTGCAAATAATCCCGAAGGGCCAAGGCAATGGCCAAATTGACATCCTTCTCCTCCAGCCCGTCCTTACTTCGAGCGCCTCCGTCCGGCCCGCCATGCCCGGCATCCAATGCGATGATTTTGCCGGACAGCGGCATCGTCCAATACGTCCATGTTTTGGTGGATGGGAGCTCGTAGGTGAACATGAACAGCATGAGCGCCACCAACAAGGCTGACATGACGATTTTGATTCCGCTATGCATGGTCAGCCAAACGACGACCCTCTTTCTTTTTCCGAACATGAAAAAATCCACCTCACATCCCTAGACTCTCTTTCATCTTATGGGACGAGGTGGACAATTATACCTGATGCTTACACCTGATATTCAGGGTCTTTCATACCTTCGATCAACACTTCCGCCACTTCCGGCCGCGTGAACTGAGGTGGCGGGCATTGGCCGTCACGCAGCAGCGCACGAACTTTTGTTCCGGACAGATGCAGATGGTCTTCTTTGCCGTGCGGACACGTCTTGCTGGAAGCCATGTTGCCGCATTTGGTGCAAAAGAAGCTATGCTCGAAAAACAGCGGTGTGATGCCAAGCTCTTCTGGCGTGAAATTTCCGAAGATTTCCTGCGCTTCATACGTTCCATAATAGTCGCCTACGCCCGCATGATCACGCCCTACAATAAAATGCGTGCAGCCGTAGTTTTTGCGAACCATCGCATGGAATATCGCTTCACGCGGCCCGGCATAGCGCATCGCTGCGGGGAATACGCCCAAAAATACGCGGTCCTTCGGATAGTAATTTTCCAACAGGATCAAATAGCTGCGCATCCGGACATCCGCCGATATATCGTCAGACTTGGTCTCGCCCACCAACGGGTTCAAGAAGAGCGCATCAACGATTTCCATCGCGCTTTTTTGAATGTATTCGTGTGCCCGGTGAACCGGATTCCGGGTCTGAAAGCCGACTACGGTCTTCCAGCCCTTCTCGGAAAAAATCCGCCGCGTTACGGCCGGATCGTAGTAAAACTCCTCGAATTTATCCGGCTTCGGACGGTTTAATACTTGAATCGGTCCGCCCACATAGGTTGACGGTCTGGAGAACAGCTTCTGAACGCCGGGATGCGCTTCGTCGTCGGTTTTAAATACGTTCAGCGCTTCTTTGCGCTGGTCGACATGATAGATGCTTTGGACTTCAATAATGCCGTAGACGATGCCATCCTGGGCCCCTACAAGCGCTGCTTCCTGTCCGATCGCAAGGTTACTGGCGATTTGCGGCTCAACGGCTAAAGTAATCGGAATGCTCCAGACCGTTCCGTCTTCCAAGCGCATACGTTCCACGACCGAATGATAATCCTGTTCACCCAAAAAGCCTGTAAGCGGCGAAAAAGCGCCGACACCGATCAAATCAAGATCGGAAATCGTCCATGCGTCGATCTTAATCGAATATAACGTTGCGGCATGCTCCAGCAGGCTTGTTTTTTTCTCGCCCTCAATCACCCGATTAATGAGCGTTCCACCGTGCGGTCGAATGGTTTCTCCCATCGCTATTGCTCCTCCTATTACCCTCTCTACTTATTTATGAAGTCCGCATTCCGTCTTCTCGAATCCGGCCCAACGGCCCGCTCTCGGGTCCTCACCCACCGCTACCGGACGAGTACAGTGCTCGCAGCCGATACTTGGGTAGTTCCGATCATGAAGCGGGTTGTAAATAATGTTGTTGCTTCGAATATAACTCCATACATCTTCCGGTGTCCAACTGGCGAGCGGGTTGAATTTAACAAGACCGAACTTCACGTCGTATTCGACCTTCTTGGAATTGGCGCGTGTCGGAGCTTGGTCACGGCGAATTCCTGTGATCCAGGCATCGTAGTTTTTGAGGATATCCGTTAACGGATCGACTTTGCGGATATTACAGCATTGGTTCGGAGCGCTCTTCCACAGTTCTTCGCCAAACTGCTGCGCCTGCTCCTTCAGCGTAAGCTTCGGGAGCACTTGAACGAATTCGACTCCATAGTGCTGCTGCAAGCGGTCGCGGGTTTCATAGGTTTCCTGAAAATGCACGTTCGTATCCAGGTAAAAGATATCCGTTTTCGGACTAACCTTCTGGAGCATATCGACCAATACGACGTCCTCTGCTCCGAAACTACAGGCTAAAGTGATATTGGGAAACCTTTCTACCGCCCAGGATAAAAGTGCCTCCGGACTTTGAGACTCAAAATCCTCTGCTGCTTGACGAATTAATTCCTCTTTCTCAAATAAATTCATGTTTTTCGCACCTCCAGCATTTTAATTCCGAGTATAAATATGTGTTTTATTTTATTTATTTTAATTATAATCGGTGGACCCTTTTTGTCAATTTAAAATTTTGTCTAGGCTTCTGCCTTATATTATTGCTTTCGGGCTTGTTTGGTGAAAATAAAAAAAAACCTTTCCGACGTGAATCGGAAAGGTTCGTTGTGTCGATATTAACGTTTGGAGAATTGAGGAGCGCGACGAGCAGCTTTCAAGCCGTACTTTTTACGCTCTTTCATCCGCGGGTCACGAGTCAAGAAGCCCGCCTTTTTCAGGGCGCCGCGGAATTCCGGGTCTGCTTTCAGCAGAGCGCGGGAAATCCCGTGACGGATCGCGCCGGCTTGTCCGGAGATCCCGCCGCCATGAGCCAAAACCAATACATCGTACTTGGACAATGTTTCAGTCAGGTTAAGCGGTTGTTTTACGATCAATTTCAGCGTTTCCAGACCAAAGTATTCGTCCAGCTCGCGTTTATTAATAACGATACGGCCTTCGCCCGGTACCAAACGTACACGTGCTACCGAATGCTTACGACGACCGGTGCCATAATATTGTACTTGTGCCACAAGACAGTCCTCCCTTTATTAACCGCGAAGTTCCCAAACTTCAGGTTGTTGTGCTTGATGCGGATGTTCCGAACCTGCATACACTTTAAGCTTCGTTTTCAGGCGGTTGCCCAAACGGTTTTTCGGAAGCATACCGTGAATCGCCAGTTCCAACATACGCTCAGGCTTGTTGTTCAGCATATCTTGAGCCGAGGTCACTTTCAGACCGCCCGGATGCAGGGAGTGACGATAGTACATTTTGTTTTGCAGTTTTTTACCTGTCAAAACGATTTTCTCAGCATTGATGACGACAACGAAATCGCCAGTGTCTACATGCGGAGTAAATTGAGGCTTATGTTTGCCGCGCAGAATGCTTGCCGCTTCGCTGGCCAGACGTCCGAGCGTCTTATCGGTAGCATCGATGATGTACCATTTGCGTTCAACTTCATTAGGCTTCGCCATATATGTGGTACGCATGTTAATGTTCCTCCTAAATCTATCTTCATCACAGGTCATTCATTTATCATGGTTATAGGTTATAACAAGTTGGTTGGCCGTTTCATTGACCCGGGGCCGTGGGGTAGCCAGTCATAAGAAACACCATCTGTTATTTTACTACATTGGCGTGCAGTAATCAAGCATTTGGCGCATCTTTTCCATAAAAAACTTCCCACAGCATAAGCCCGTGCGCCATCGCCGTCGGCCCTGCCAAAGCCCTGTCTTTCGCCGCCAATACGTCGCGAATACTAGACGGGCTCCGCTTCCCCTCGCCAACCTCAATTAAGGTACCTACAATGATCCGCACCATATTATATAAGAAACCACTGCCGGTCAAATAAATGTGGATAGCGTACGACTGTAAGTGCGGCTCCATCGATTCGCACTCCAAGCGAGCTTCGAAGATCGTGCGAACATGGCTTTCCGCCGAAGATCGGCTCGAACAAAACGAAGTGAAGTCATGCTCGCCGACAAAGCAGCTCAGCGCGTCCTGCATGGCCGTTATATCAAGGGAAGTCGGATGATGAAACTCCGTATGCTGCTTAAACAGGTCCGGATATTTCCCGCATCGCATCGTATATCGGTACGTCTTGCGCTTAGCGGACCTTCGGGCATGAAAATCATCCGGCACCACCCTAGCATCCCATACCACAATATCATCCGGCAATCGTGAGTTAATCGCCATGCACCAGCGTTCAATCGGGATTTGAGAACCGGTCTGAAAATTAAAAACCTGTCCCCGCGCATGAACCCCCGCATCGGTGCGCCCCGAAGCCGTCACTTTGATCTCCTCGAAGGTGAGCTGACGCAAAGCTTGCTCCAGGCACTGTTGAATCGTAATCTTCTGAGGCTGTGTCTGGAAGCCATGATAAGCCGTTCCGTCATAGGATACCGTCATGCAGATGTTTCTCACGGCAGTCCTCCGTGCTTGGAAAAACGAAATTTTCGATCCTACAAAAAAAAGGGTTTCATCAGAATCGTAAGATCCCGTCCACCCTTTCCCATCCTTTTTCTCTTAAGCCCGGTCTACAAGCTCCAAGTAAACCATTGGAGCAGCATCGCCGCGACGAGGTCCAAGCTTCAAAATGCGGGTATAGCCGCCTTGACGCTCAGCGTAGCGAGGAGCCAGATCGGAGAAAAGCTTTTGAATCGCATCTTGGTTTTCGTTAGCCGCTTCGCGACGAACGAAGGAAGCCACTTGCCGACGTGCGTGCAAGTCACCACGTTTTGCCAAGGTGATCAATTTTTCTGCGATGGAACGAAGTTCTTTGGCTTTCGCTTCCGTCGTTTGAATGCGCTCATGTATGAACAAGTCGGTTACCAGATCGCGAAACAAAGCTTTACGCGCGCTGGAGTCACGACCCAACTTTTGGTATGCCATGTGAGCAACCTCCTTCTGCTTGATTGGTCAGAGGTGCGCGACTTAAGACTTAATCTTCCATTCTCAGGCCAAGACCAAGCTCTTCGAGCTTCTCTTGAACTTCCTCCAGAGATTTGCGACCCAAGTTGCGGACCTTCATCATGTCTTCTTCCGTTTTCGTAATCAATTCCTGCACCGTGTTGATGCCGGCGCGCTTCAGGCAGTTGTAGGAGCGAACCGAGAGGTCGAGTTCTTCGATAGTCATCTCCAGAACTTTCTCCTTCTTGTCCTCTTCCTTCTCCACCATAATCTCGGCGTCCTTGGCTTCGTCGGTCAGACCGACGAACAGCATCAGATGCTCCGTCAAAATTTTGGCGCCCAAGCTTACAGCTTCTTCCGGGCGGATGCTTCCATCCGTCCAAACTTCAAGGGTCAACTTATCATAGTTGGTAACTTGACCGACGCGAGTGTTTTCTACGCTGTAATTGACACGAGTAATCGGAGTGTAGATCGAATCGATCGGAATCACGCCGATCGGCTGATCCTCTTTTTTGTTCTTATCTGCCGATACGTATCCCCGGCCGCGGTTCGCATGAATTCTCATATGCAGCCTTGCATCGGAGGACAGCGTAGCAATGTGCAAATCCGGGTTTAAGATCTCCACATCGCTATCGCCGCGAATATCGCCAGCCACAACAGCCCCTTCGCCTTCGGCATCAATCTCAAGCACTTTCTCCTCGTCGGAGTGAATCTTGAGCGACAGTCCTTTCAGGTTCAGGATAATCTCCGTAACATCTTCCATGACGCCAGGAACCGTAGAGAACTCATGCAGCACGCCGTCGATTTGCACGGACGTCACAGCGGCGCCCGGCAAAGACGAAAGCAAAATTCTGCGAAGCGAGTTCCCAAGAGTCGTTCCGTAGCCTCGTTCCAATGGCTCTACGACAAACTTGCCGTAGGTGCCGTCTTCGCTCAATGATACGGTTTCTATTTTCGGCTTTTCGATTTCGATCATGGTTACACCCTCCTTAAAACGTCGTTTCCCTTTGGATAACTTAAGACGTATAAACGCGCAGTATGCCTATCCAAATAGTATTCACAACTTTTGGAATAATATACCGCTTGACTTAGCAATCCTAATTAGACACGACGACGTTTCGGAGGACGGCAACCGTTATGAGGAATCGGGGTTACGTCTTTAATCAGGTTTACTTCCAAACCTGCAGCTTGCAGCGAACGAATCGCAGCTTCGCGACCTGCACCCGGTCCTTTAACCATAACCTCAACTGCTCTCATGCCATGCTCCATAGCAGCTTTTGCCGCGGATTCGGCAGCCATTTGCGCAGCAAACGGAGTGCTTTTACGCGAGCCTTTGAACCCGAGGTTACCAGCGCTTGCCCAGGAGATTGCATTTCCGTGCGGGTCGGTAATGGTTACGATAGTGTTGTTGAACGTAGAGCGGATATGAGCCACTCCGGAGTCGATATTTTTCCGATCACGACGTTTTGTACGAACGACTTTTTTAGGTTTAGCCATTTAAAAGGTTACCCCCCTTTACTATTTTTTCTTATTAGCTACCGTACGACGAGGACCTTTGCGCGTACGAGCATTGGTTTTAGTACGTTGACCGCGAACAGGCAGGCCGCGGCGGTGACGTACACCACGATAGCAGCCGATCTCGATCAGGCGCTTAATGTTCAGTGCGATTTCACGACGCAGGTCGCCTTCCACTTTCAGCGTTTTGTCGATGACGTCGCGGATTTTGCTTACTTCGTCTTCCGTCAAATCGCGAACGCGAGTATCGGCATTGATACCGGTTTGAGCGACAATTTTCTGAGCAGTCGTGTTACCGATCCCGAAAATGTAGGTCAGCGCGATTACTACTCGTTTGTCACGAGGCAAGTCTACACCAGCAATACGTGCCATTTAACACAGCACCTCCTTAACCTTGTTTTTGTTTATGTTTCGGATTTTCGCAGATTACCATAACGTTCCCTTTGCGGCGAATGACTTTGCATTTTTCGCAAATCGGCTTGACCGACGGTCTAACCTTCATGGTGTTAACCTCCTCAAAGTTTTCGTGAGAAAACTTACTTCGTACATTTATTTAAAACGATAGGTTATACGGCCTCTGGTCAAATCATAGGGCGAGAGCTCGACCGTCACTTTATCGCCGGGCAGGATCCGGATAAAGTGCATTCTGATTTTACCGGATACGTGAGCAAGTATCTTATGACCGTTTTCCAGTTCAACCTTAAACATTGCATTCGGAAGAGGTTCAATCACTGTACCTTCAACTTCAATCACATCTTCTTTGGCCACAGTCATTCTCCTTTCTCTTGCGCTTTCGCTGATTCATGGTCCGCATACTTCGTCAATGCAAACCGCAGCTTTCCGTTGGTGACTCGACCGGTAGTCATTATACTATCAGCCACTTCGCTGCTGATCGCCGGCAGAAGCTCAAGATGAATCATGTTTTTCTTTTTGGGTGCGTCTGATCTCCGTTTTCCGCCGTCTGCAATCCACACGTACCGTTGGTCTACGACGCCGATTATGACGGCGTACGATCCGGATTCCCGTCCCCGATTCACCCTTACGATTTGTCCGATCTGGGGCATGTTCGATGTTGCCATCGTGCTTTACTTACCGGGCAGCGTAAAAATCTCGTAGCCGTCCGGCGTAATCGCTATGGTATGCTCAAAATGCGCGCACAGTGTGCCATCCACCGTCACAACCGTCCAATTGTCTTCGAGGGTCTTCACATAACGTTCGCCCACGTTAACCATCGGTTCGATTGCAAGTACCATACCGGGCTTCAGCCGCGGACCGCGCCCTGGAATGCCGTAGTTCGGAATCTGTGGCTCCTCATGGAGCTTCGTTCCGATGCCATGTCCTACGTATTCCCGAACAACCGAAAAACCTTCATCTTCAATCACTTTTTGAATGGCGTGGGATATCGTGTACAGTCTGGCGTCCGGCTTGGCTTCGGCAAGTCCTGCATAAAGCGACCTTTCGGTTACTTCGAGCAGCTTGCGGGCCGTATCGGAAATCTCGCCAACACCGTAGGTCCATGCGGAATCCCCATGATATCCTTTGTACTCTGCACCGATGTCGATACTGATGATGTCACCGTCTTTAAGCTTTCGTTGACTGGGTATGCCGTGAACCAGTTCGTCGTTGACCGAAGCGCAAATACTGCCAGGAAAACCATTGTAGCCTTTAAAAGACGGAATTGCGCCCTGACTGCGAATAAAATCTTCTGCGATCTGGTCGAGCTGTTTCGTTGTAATATCGGGCTGAATGGCTTGCCGCAGCACCCGATGCGTTTCGGCGACAATCCGTCCCGCCTCCCGCATCAATTCCAATTCAGCAGCTGACTTACAGATGATCATTACGCAAGCCCCCGCAATTGTGAACTGATTTGTGCAGTAACCGTATTAATCTCTTGCTCACCGTTAACCTCACGCAATATTCCCTTGTTACGATAATACTCCAGAAGCGGAGCGGTTTTATTGGTATACTCGTCCAAACGAGTCCCTACCTTTTCTTCGGTGTCATCCGAACGTTGATACAACTCACCAGAACATTTGTCGCAAACATGCTCACGTGCAGGAGGGTTAAACAAGACATGATACGTAGCTCCGCAGGATTTACAGATCCGGCGACCTGTCAAACGGGCAAGCAGCAAATCCCGATCCACTTTCAGATTGATCACGTGCTCGATGGTTTTACCCAGCGAAGCCGCAATCTCATCCAAGGCTTCGGCTTGGGAGATGGTTCTTGGAAAACCGTCCAGCAAAAAGCCTTTGCTGCAGTCCGGCTGCTGAAGGCGTTCGCGAACGATCCCGATCGTAATTTCATCCGGTACGAGCAAACCTTGATCCACATACTTCTTCGCTTCGAGCCCGAGCGGCGTTTCCTGCTTCATCGCCAGCCGAAAGGCGTCTCCCGTAGAAATATGCGGAATTTGAAACTCATCAACGATTCGTTCCGCCTGAGTACCTTTTCCTGCACCCGGGGGCCCCATAAAGATGACGTTCATCAGACTTCCTCCCCACTGGCATCTATCGATACTAACAGCACAATAGGTGCCGATAGTTTAAAGCTCACTATCAGTACCTATTTGCTATTTATTAATAAAGCCTTTGTAGTGGCGTTTGATCAGTTGGCTCTCGATTTGTTTCATCGTCTCAAGTCCTACACCGATAACGATCAGCAAAGACGTTCCGCCAATGGTAACGGAGTTCGGCAGCCCAGCCACAGAACCGATAATCATTGGAAGGATCGAGATGGCAGACAAGAAAAGCGCACCGGACAATGTGATTCGGGTCATGACTCGCGTCAAGTAAACCGAGGTGGTTTTGCCCGGACGGATGCCTGGAATATATCCGCCATTTTTCTTCATCTGATCCGCCATTTGCACAGGGTTCATCTGTACAAACGTGTAGAAATACGTAAAGCCGATGATCAACAAAACGTACAGCACCATACCGAGCGGATGCGTGTAGTTCAAGTTGGTGATAATCCATTCCGCCACAGCGTTACCTCTCCAGAAGCTTGCAATCGTCGGAGGAAACACTAACAGCGAAAGCGCGAAGATGACCGGAATGACGCCAGCCGCGTTTACTTTAAGCGGAATGTGCGTCGACTGTCCTCCGAACATTTTGCGTCCTACCACCCGTTTTGCATACTGCACCGGAATTTTACGAACGCCCTGCTGGACGAAAATCACACCGGCGATCAAGGCAATGACCACGACGGCAATAATAACGACCTTCAAGATGTTAAGGAAGAGCGCGCCGCCTGCATCTGCAAATTGCGTTTGGTATATTTGTCCGATGCCAGTCGGGATTGCCGCAACAATCCCTGCGAAGATGATAATGGAAATACCATTTCCAATGCCATTTTCGGTGATTTGTTCCCCTAACCACATCAGAAAAGCAGTCCCAGCCGTAAGTACGATCGCGATCAACGCATACGTCGTAAAGTTCGGATTGATCACAAGACCGGCATATAGACGGTTAAATCCGATCGCCAGACCAAAGGCTTGAATGATCCCCAACACAATGGTCCCGTAACGGGTGATCTGGCTTAACTTCTTTCTGCCGACTTCTCCTTCTTTAGCCCATTGCGTGAATGTCGGAATGACATCCATGGAAAGAAGCTGCACGATGATGGATGCCGTGATATACGGCATAATCCCCATCGCGAAGATGGAGAACTGGAACAACGCGCCGCCGGAGAATGTATTCAGCAAGCCGAATACACCACCTGCGTTAGCTTGGTCTTGAAGCTTGAGAATGTCTGTGTTGATGTTAGGTACCGGAATAAAAGCACCAATTCTGTAGACGATCAGCACCAGAAGGGTGAACAGGATCCGTCTCCTCAGATCGTCTACTTTCATAATATTGGATATGGTACGAAACATTAAATCACCTCGGTTTTACCGCCGGCAGCCTGGATTTTCTCTACCGCAGATTGGGAGAACTTGCTAGCCTTAACGTTCAGCTGAACCGTGATTTCACCGTTACCCAAGATTTTGATGCCGTCTTTAGGGTTTTTCACGATGCCGGATTCCAAAAGAACTTCAGGAGTTACTTCCGTACCTGCTGCAAACTTGTTCAAATCCTCTACGTTGATAACCGCATATTCCGTACGGAATCTGTTGTTAAATCCACGTTTTGGCAAGCGACGATAAAGCGGGTTCTGACCGCCTTCGAAGCCCGGACGGACACCGCCGCCGGAACGGGCGTTTTGACCTTTGTGACCGCGAGTAGCTGTTTTACCCATCCCACTACCGATACCACGACCTACACGCTTGCGCGTATCGCGGGAACCTGGAGCGGAAGAAAGCTCATGCAATTTCATCGTTTGCACCTCCTCTAGCTATATGTTAACACCTTAAGCTTCAATTTCTTTAACTTCGACCAAGTGGCTTACTTGGTTAACCATGCCGCGGATCGCAGCATTGTCTTGTTGTGTAACGGATTGATGCAATTTGCGAAGTCCGAGAGCCGTAACCGTACGACGCTGAGTTTCAGGACGACCGATCAGGCTGCGCTTGAGGGTAATTTGCAGTTGCTTAGCCATGGTATCCCTCCTAACCTAAGAGTTCTTCTACGGTTTTACCGCGAAGCTTAGCAACCTCTTCCGCACGCTTCAGGCGCTGTAAGCCTTCCAGAGTAGCGTTAACCATGTTGATGGAGTTCGAAGACCCGAGGGACTTCGTCAGAATGTCGCCTACGCCTGCCAGTTCAAGAACCGCACGAACCGGGCCGCCAGCGATAACTCCGGTACCTTTCGAAGCAGGCTTAAGCAATACGCGTCCTGCGCCGAAATGTCCGATCACCATGTGAGGAATAGTCGTTCCGACGATAGGAACGTGAATCAGGTTTTTCTTCGCATCTTCGATACCTTTGCGAATCGCATCAGGTACCTCGGAAGCTTTACCGATTCCCGCGCCTACCCAACCTTTGCCGTCGCCCACAACCACGAGTGCGCTAAAGCTGAAACGGCGACCGCCCTTTACGACTTTAGCTACGCGGTTAATATGAACGACTTTTTCAGTCAGTTCTAATGTATTGGGATCAATACGCAAGTCCTTTACCTCCTTATTGATGAATTGGATTAGAATTCAAGACCTGCTTCACGAGCAGCGTCAGCAAGTGCTTTGACACGTCCATGGTACAGGTAACCGCCGCGGTCGAAAACGACTTTCACGACACCTGCTTTTTTTGCACGCTCAGCGATCAGAGCGCCGACTTTCGAAGCTGCTTCTGCGTTGCCGCCGTTTCCGAGCCCTTCTCTGAGCTCTTTGTCCTGCGTGGAAGCCGCTGCGATCGTTACGCCTTTAACGTCGTCGATCAATTGTGCGTACATATGCTTAGAGGAACGGAAGATGTTCAGACGAGGACGTTCCGTCGTTCCTTGAATTTTCTTACGAACGCGAAGATGTCTTTTCAAACGCGCTTTGTTTTTGTCGCCTTTGGTAATCATTCGAGGTTCACTCCTTTCGAGTTGGATCATCCGAAGTTCGGATTATGCGATCAGCTTAAGCAGCCTTATTTCTTCTTACCGGCTTTACCTTCTTTGCGAAGGATACGCTCGCCTTCGTATTTAATACCTTTACCTTTGTACGGCTCAGGCTCACGAACGGAACGAACTTTTGCTGCTGTAGCTCCAACCAACTCTTTGTCGATCCCTTTAACGATGATTTTAGTGTTGGAAGGAACTTCGAACTCGATACCGTTCTCCGGCTCGATTTCTACCGGGTGGGAGTAACCTACGTTCAGAACCAGCTTGTTGCCGGTTTTGTTCGCACGGTAACCTACGCCGACGAGATCAAGAGATTTAGCAAAACCATCAGTTACTCCGCTAACCATGTTTTGTACGACACTGCGGGTCGTACCATGCAGAGAGCGGTGCAATTTATTGTCGGAAGGACGTTCTACGGTCAGAACATTGTCCTCAACGCTGATCTTCATATCTCTATGCAATTCACGGCTCAAAGTGCCTTTCGGACCTTTTACCGTAATGAGTGTATTGTCAATAGTCACGTTTACTCCGCTTGGGATCGTGATCGGTTTGCGACCAATACGGGACATGTTGTGCACCTCCGTTCATTCAAAATCTAGATTACCAAACGTAGCAGATTACCTCTCCGCCAGCTTTGGATTGACGAGCTTCTTTATCCGTCATCACGCCTTTGGACGTGGACAGAATTGCGATTCCCAAACCGCCAAGTACGCGAGGCACTTCTTGGCTTTTCGCGTAAACGCGAAGGCCCGGTTTGCTGATTCTTTTGAGTCCTGTAATAACGCGCTCATTGTTAGGGCCGTATTTCAGGAACAAGCGGATGATGCCTTGCTTGCTGTCTTCGATATATTCAGCGTCACGAATGAAGCCTTCCTTCTTGAGGATCTCAGCGATTTCTCTTTTGACCTTCGAAGCCGGAATTTCGACAGTTTCATGACGAACGACGTTAGCGTTGCGAATGCGTGTAAGCATATCTGCAATTGGATCGGACATAACCATGTGTAGTGAACCTCCTTCCCGAGAGCTTAAAGTTTACCAGCTTGCTTTCTTCACGCCAGGAATCTGGCCTTTGTATGCCAATTCGCGGAAGCAAATTCTGCAAATTTTGAATTTCCGTAGTACGGAATGCGGGCGACCGCAGCGTTCGCAGCGTGTGTAAGCCTGCACCTTGAATTTCGGAGGACGCTGCTGCTTAATCTTCATCGAAGTTTTTGCCACTTCAGTTTACACCTCCAAAGTCTCCATTAGGAAACTTGCTTCGTAAGCATGTTATTTGGAAAACGGCATGCCCAATTGAGCCAACAATTCGCGGGACTCTTCGTCCGTTTTAGCCGTTGTGACGATAACGATATCCATACCGCGCACTTTATCCACTTTATCGTACTCAACCTCTGGGAAGATGAGTTGTTCTTTCAAACCGAGCGTGTAGTTACCGCGGCCGTCAAAAGCCTTGGTCGATACGCCGCGGAAGTCGCGTACGCGAGGAAGAGCAACGTTGAACAATTTATCCAAGAAGTGATACATACGCTCGCCGCGAAGCGTAACTTTCACACCGATCGGCATATTTTCACGCAGCTTGAAGCCTGCGATCGATTTTTTCGCTCTGGTGATAACCGGCTTTTGTCCGGAGATCAACTGCAGATCGTTAACAGCGGTATCGAGCACTTTGGAGTTAGCAACTGCTTCGCCAACACCCATGTTGATAACCACTTTTTCAATTTTCGGAACCTGCATCACCGTGGTGTAGTTGAATTTCTGCATCAGGGCAGGCGTAATTTCGTTCAAAAAGCGATCTTTCATTCTTGCAGCCATGAATCCGTGTACCTCCTTTCTTACTTATACGATTAGTCGATAACTTCGCCGGATTTTTTCGCAACGCGAACTTTTTTGCCGTTGTCCAGCACTTTGTAACCTACGCGAGTAGGTTGGCCGCTCTTCGGATCTACCAGCATCACGTTGGATGCGTGGATCGGAGCTTCTTGCGTGATAATGCCGCCTTGCGGATTTTGTTGGGAAGGCTTCGAATGCTTCTTGATCATGTTCACGCCTTCGACCAGCACACGGTTTTCACGAGGGAATGCTGCGATAACGCGGCCTTTCTTCCCTTTGTCTTTACCGGTGATAACAAAAACCGTATCGTCTTTTTTCACGTGCAATTTATTGTTATGAGACTCGAGTTTCTTCGGTTGTTTTGGCACTGTGTACACCTCCTACAAACTTTCCTATGAAAGCCGACTTCGTAAGCAGCTGGTTTATTAGATAACTTCCGGAGCCAGAGAAACGATCTTCATGAAGTCTCTGTCGCGAAGTTCGCGGGCAACCGGTCCGAAGATACGTGTGCCGCGCGGGCTCTTATCTTCTTTTACAACTACGGCTGCGTTCTCGTCAAAGCTGATGTAGGATCCGTCCTTACGGCGAGCACCGCGTCTCGTACGCACGACTACTGCTTTAACAACGTCGCCTTTTTTGACAACGCCACCTGGTGTTGCTTCTTTCACGGAGCAGATGATCAGATCACCGATGTTAGCCGTACGACGACCCGTACCACCCAACACGCGGATACACATCAGTTGCTTCGCACCAGAGTTGTCAGCTACGTTCAAACGAGTAAAAGGTTGAATCATTGTGTATTCCCTCCTTCCGGAATTGATGCCCGATGCTTATATTAAACGATAACCGCTTTTTCTACGACTTCGACCAGTCTCCAACGCTTGTCTTTGGAAAGCGGACGAGTTTCCATGATTTTAACAACATCGCCGATTTTCGCTTCGTTGTTTTCGTCATGAGCTTTGAATTTCTTCGTATATTTAATGCGTTTGTGGTACAAGTCGTGTTTTTTGTAGGTTTCTACAGCCACAACGATGGTTTTGTCCATTTTGTCGCTTACGACTTTACCCAGCTGCGTTTTACGCTCGTTGCGTTCAGCCATTCTGAGATCCTCCTCTCTCATTCATTAACTAGTGATTCCCAATTCTCTTTCACGCAAAACAGTCTTTGCCCGGGCAATCTCTTTGCGGACTTTTTGAATTTGTACGGGATTATCCAGTTGACCTGTAGCCAGTTGAAAACGGAGGTTAAAGAGCTGCTCTTTAAATCCGGCAATCTTTTGTTCGATCTCAGCAGTGGTTAAGTTGCGAAATTCACTAGCTTTCATTTGCTTCACCACCTACTTCTTCTCTTTTCACAAACTTCGTTTTGATCGGCAGCTTGTGAGAGGCGAGACGCATAGCTTCACGGGCGATTTCTTCGCTTACGCCGGCCAGTTCGAACATAACTTTACCCGGCTTAACGACAGCAACCCATTTTTCTACGTTACCTTTACCGCTACCCATCCGAACTTCAAGCGGCTTTTGGGTGATCGGTTTGGAAGGGAAAATCTTGATCCAAACTTTACCGCCCCGCTTGATGTAACGAGTCATCGCAATACGGGCAGCTTCGATTTGACGGTTGGTTACCCAAGCCGGCTCCATCGCTTGCAAGCCGTATTCACCAAAATGAACTTCCGTGCCGCCTTTAGCGCGACCGCGCATGTTGCCGCGGTGCTCTTTGCGGTGTTTCACACGTTTAGGAACTAACATGATTAGTTGCCTCCTTCCGTAGCAGCCTTTTTCTTAGCCGTTGGAAGAACTTCGCCACGATAGATCCATACTTTTACGCCGATCCGACCGTAAGTGGTATGAGCTTCAGCCGTACCGTAGTCGATGTCCGCACGCAATGTATGAAGAGGAACCGTACCCTCGCTGTAACCTTCCGTTCTGGCGATTTCCGCTCCGCCCAGACGACCGCTGACCGATGTTTTGATCCCTTTTGCACCGGATCTCATCGTTCTTTGAATCGCTTGTTTCAGTGCACGACGGAACGATACGCGACGCTCCAATTGTTGTGCAATGCTTTCTGCAACCAAGATCGCATCCAGTTCCGGGTGTTTTACTTCAGAGATGTTGATGTGTACTTTTTTGCCGTTCGTCAGCTTAGTCAGGTAACCGCGAATAACTTCAACCTCGGAACCGCCTTTACCGATAACCATGCCTGGCTTCGCCGTATGAATCGTTACGTTCACGCGATTAGCGGCACGCTCGATTTCAATGCGGGAAACGGCAGATTCTTTCAACTTTTGTTTCAAATATTCACGGATTTTTACGTCTTCCATCAGCAAGTCGCCGAAATCTTTGCCGGCGTACCATTTGGATTCCCAATCACGGATAATGCCGATACGAAGTCCTACCGGGTTTACTTTTTGACCCACACGTTGTCCCTCCTTATTTCTCAGATACCACTAATGTAATGTGGCTGGTACGTTTATTGATGCGGCTCGCACGACCCATCGCACGAGGACGGAATCTTTTCAAAGTCGGGCCTTGGTCCACAAATACTTGCGAAACCACCAGACTATTAGGATCCATGGAGTAGTTATGCTCCGCATTGGCAATAGCCGAGTTGAGCAATTTCTCAACGATCGGGGAAGCCGCCTTCGGCGTGTGACGCAGAATTGCGATCGCTTCGCCCACTTGCTTGCCGCGGATCAAGTCAACAACGAGTTGCGCTTTGCGCGGAGCAATTCGAACGTATCTTGCAATAGCTTTAGCTTGTTGCATGGATGTACCTCCTCTCATTCACAAACTGATCTGTAGGTTCCGAGCCTAGCGTTTACCCGTCTTCTTGTCGTCGTCGTGTCCTTTGTAAGTACGGGTTGGTGCAAACTCACCGAGTTTATGTCCGACCATATCTTCCGTTACGTATACCGGAACATGCTTTCTGCCGTCATACACACCGAACGTGTGACCGATGAATTGCGGGAAAATCGTGGAGCGGCGAGACCAAGTTTTGATCACTTGCTTCTTTGCGCCCTCAACATTCATACCTTCGACTTTCTTCAAAAGGTAGCCATCTACGAAAGGCCCTTTTTTCAAACTGCGACCCATGCTTCGTTCCTCCCTTCTTTAACCGAACCGAAAAAGTAATTACTTCGTGCGGCGACGTACAATATATTGATTGGAAGCTTTGTTTTTCTTCCGCGTTTTGTATCCGAGCGTCGGTTTGCCCCAAGGAGACATCGGGGATTTGCGTCCGATCGGGGAGCGACCTTCACCACCACCGTGCGGGTGATCATTCGGGTTCATAACGGAACCGCGAACTTCCGGTCTTTGACCCAACCAACGGGAACGGCCGGCTTTACCGATCTTCACGAGTTCGTAATCTTCGTTACCTACGGAACCGATTGTCGCGCGGCAAACTTTGAGGATTTTTCTCATTTCGCCGGAAGACAAGCGAACCGTTACATATTGCTCTTCTTTACCGAGCAATTGAGCTTCCGTACCGGCTGCGCGAACCAATTGTCCGCCTTTGCCAGGCTTCAGCTCGATGTTGTGGATAACCGTACCTACCGGAATGTTTTCCAAAGGAAGCGCGTTGCCGATTTTGATGTCGGCATCCGGACCGGATACGATTTGATCGCCCACTTTCAAGCCTTTCGGAGCGATGATGTAGCGTTTCTCGCCATCCACGTAGTGGATCAATGCGATGTTAGCGGAACGGTTCGGGTCGTATTCGATTGTAGCAACGCGACCAGGTATTCCATCTTTGTTCCGTTTGAAATCGATGATGCGGTATTTACGTTTGTGTCCGCCGCCTTGGTGACGAACCGTAATTTTACCTTGGTTGTTCCGACCCGCTTTTTTGCTCAAAGGAGCCAAAAGCGATTTCTCCGGTGTGGATGTTGTGATTTCTTCAAAAGTAGAAACCGACATCGCACGTCTTGCAGGAGAGGTTGGTTTATATTTTTTAATTGGCACGTGGATTCCCTCCTTACTTCAAAAAATTAAACTTGCGAGTTTTCAAAGAACTCCAGTTCTTTGCTGTCTGCGCTTAAAGTGACGATCGCTTTTTTCCATTCGGACGTATATCCGGAATAGCGGCCATAACGCTTCGGCTTCGCCGGCATTCTGAGCGTATTTACGTTCGTTACTTTTACTTTGAAGATTTGCTCGATCGCTTGTTTGACTTCCGTTTTATTCGAACGGATGTCCACTTCGAACACATATTTCTTTTCCGCCATCATTTCGCTGGAACGTTCGGTAATGACCGGGCGCTTGATAATATCGCGAGGGTTCTTCATTACGCAAACACCTCCTCTACCTTTTGCACCGCATCCTTCGTAATGATCAGCTTGTCGTAAACCATAACATCAAGCACGTTGATTCCTTCGGCAGCAACAAATTTCACGCCAGGAATGTTACGTGCGGACAATGCTACGTTCTCGTCATAAGCAGCCGTCACAACCAAAGCTTTACGATCCACTTTGAGGTTATTCAAAATTGCTGCAAATTCTTTCGTTTTCGGTTGAGCCAATTGCAATTGGTCAAGCACGATAATTTCGCTCGCCTTCACCTTGGAAGACAACGCGGATTTAATCGCCAAACGACGAACTTTCTTAGGCAGTTTGTAGGCATAGCTGCGAGGTGTCGGACCAAAAACGGTACCGCCGCCTTTCCATTGCGGAGAGCGGATACTACCTTGACGAGCACGGCCTGTGCCTTTTTGTTTCCACGGTTTACGGCCACCGCCGCGAACTTCGGAACGACCTTTCGTTTTATGCGTACCTGCACGAAGGGACGCACGCTGCATCAATACCGCTTCATTCAAAACATGAACGTGCGGCTCGATTCCGAACACGCTATCCGCGAGTTCCACTTCGCCTACTTGGGCACCACTAACGTTGAACACTGCTACTTTTGGCATTTGTTATCCTCCTTTCCGTCTTTCTTACTTCTTCACCGAAGACTTTATCGTAACGAAGCTGTTTTTAGGACCCGGAATGGAGCCTTTGATCAGAAGAACGTTGCGCTCAACGTCTACTTTCACAACTTCGAGCTTTTGAATCGTAACGGTTTCCGTACCCATGTGACCCGGCAATTTCTTACCTTTAGGAACACGGTTAGCCTGGATGGAACCCATCGAACCCGGACCGCGGTGGTAACGGGAACCGTGAGACATCGGACCAGTGGATTGGTTATGTCTTTTGATAACGCCTTGGAATCCTTTACCCTTGGACGTTCCTGTTACATCAACGAATTCACCTTCGGAGAATACGTCGGCTTTGATTTCTTGGCCAACTTCATACTCGGAAATCTGAACGCCGCGAAACTCCTTAACGTAGCGCTTAGGCGTTGCGCCCGCTTTTTTCGCATGGCCCAACTCAGGTTTGTTCGCGTTCTTTTCTTTCTTGTCGGCAAAACCGATTTGGATGGCTTCGTAACCGTCGTTCTCCGAATCCTTCTTCTGCAGCACTGTGCAAGGACCCGCTTGAATTACAGTTACCGGCACAACCAATCCTTCCGGCGTAAATACTTGAGTCATCCCAAGCTTTTTACCTAAGATACCTTTTGTCATCGTTGACACCTCTTTTCCTCTCTTGCTTGTCGCTTATTTATCCACAAACGTATATTACAGTTTGATTTCGATATCCACACCGGACGGCAGGTCCAGACGCATCAGCGCATCAACGGTTTGCGGCGTCGGATTGACGATATCGATCAAACGCTTATGTGTGCGCATTTCGAATTGCTCACGCGAATCTTTGTACTTGTGAACCGCACGCAGAATCGTGATGATTTGCTTCTCAGTCGGAAGCGGAATCGGACCAGACACTCCTGCACCGGAACGTTTGGCTGTTTCCACGATCTTCTCTGCGGATTGATCCAGCACTCTGTGATCATAAGCCTTCAAACGAATACGAATCTTTTGCTTTGCCATAGTATTCCCTCCTTCTATCGCCCAATTTAGTATCGGACATACTCCGTGAAAATCTCCTGACGCCGCCCCTATGGCAAAGGGGCCGGGTGTGTCAGCAACCTCTCACATCATCGCAACGTCACAGACCAACGTTCACTATTATATTAAATACAAAACCAAAAAGCAAGAAAAAATTCGACATTCGCCTAAAAAAAATTAAAAGCCCCTCATCTCATAGAGATGAAGGGCAAAGTCCGGAGACTAAAATTACTTCGTGATGGAAGCAACGGCACCGGCACCAACGGTACGGCCGCCTTCGCGGATAGCGAAGCGAGTACCTTCTTCGATAGCGATCGGAGCGATCAGCTCAACCGTTACCGTGATGTTGTCGCCAGGCATAACCATCTCTGTGCCTTCCGGCAGGTTGATGATACCCGTAACGTCCGTTGTACGGAAATAGAATTGCGGACGGTAGCCAGTGAAGAACGGCTTATGACGTCCACCTTCTTCTTTAGTCAAAACGTAGATTTGAGCGGAGAAGTTCGTGTGCGGTTTAACCGAACCCGGTTTAGCCAAAACTTGTCCACGCTCGATGTCTTTACGGTCTACACCGCGAAGCAGTGCGCCGATGTTGTCGCCCGCTTGAGCGGAATCCAGAAGTTTACGGAACATTTCTACGCCCGTAACAACGGATTTGCGAGTTTCTTCGACCAGACCGATGATTTCGATCTCGTCGCCGACTTTAACTACACCGCGCTCTACACGACCTGTAGCAACGGTACCACGACCAGTGATCGTGAACACGTCCTCTACCGGCATCAAGAAAGGCTTGTCAGTGTCGCGCTCAGGAGTCGGGATGTAGGAATCGATGTGCTCGAACAGCTCAACGATTTTGTCAGCCCAAGGACCGTCTGGGTTTTGCAGTGCTTCACGAGCTGCGCCGCGAACGATCGGAGTGTCGTCGCCCGGGAACTCGTACTCGTTGAGCAGGTCGCGAACTTCCATTTCAACCAGTTCAAGAAGCTCTTCGTCTTCAACCATGTCGCATTTGTTGAGGAATACGACGATGTAAGGTACGCCTACCTGACGGGAGAGCAGAATGTGCTCGCGAGTTTGCGGCATAGGGCCGTCAGCTGCGGATACAACCAGGATCGCGCCGTCCATTTGAGCTGCGCCGGTGATCATGTTTTTAACATAGTCGGCGTGGCCTGGGCAGTCAACGTGTGCGTAGTGACGGTTAGGAGTTTCATATTCAACGTGCGCAGTGGAGATCGTGATACCGCGCTCGCGCTCTTCCGGAGCTTTGTCGATTTGGTCGAATGCTACAGCAGCACCGCCGTATTTTTTGGACAATACAGTCGTGATTGCAGCAGTCAAAGTTGTTTTACCATGGTCAACGTGACCGATGGTACCAATGTTAACGTGCGGTTTATTACGCTCAAATTTCGCTTTTGCCATGAGTAGATTGCCTCCTTAAATAATCTAAATATATTAGGCGCCTTTGTTCTTTGCGACGATTTCGTCAGCAATGGACTTAGGCACTTCTTCATAATGGGAAATTTCCATCGAGTATACGCCGCGACCTTGCGTACGAGAACGCAGTGTCGTGGAATAACCGAACATTTCGGAGAGAGGCACTTTCGCACGAATGACTTGAGCTCCGTGACGAGTATCCATACCCTCGATCCGTCCGCGGCGGGAGTTCAGGTCGCCCATAACGTCGCCCATGTACTCTTCCGGTACGGTAACTTCCACTTTCATGATTGGCTCAAGCAGAACCGGGCGGCATTTTTCCGCAGCGGCTTTGAGGGCCATGGAACCTGCGATTTTAAACGCCATCTCGGAGGAGTCAACATCATGGTAAGATCCGTCAACAACGGTAGCTTTGATGTCTACAAGCGGGAAGCCTGCATACACGCCGTTTTTCATCGACTCTTCGATACCAGCTTGGATCGGCGCGATGTATTCTCTCGGAATCGCACCGCCGACGATCTTGCTTTCGAATTGGAAGCCTGTTCCCGGCTCAAGCGGTGCGAACTCCACCCAACAGTGTCCGTATTGACCACGGCCACCAGATTGGCGAACGAATTTACCTTCAACTTTAGCCGCTTGACGGAACGTTTCGCGGTAAGCAACCTGCGGTTTACCCACGTTGGTTTCTACCTTGAACTCGCGAAGCATACGGTCAACGAGGATCTCCAGATGAAGCTCACCCATACCGGCGATGATCGTTTGGCCTGTTTCTTCGTTCGTTTTTGCACGGAACGTAGGATCTTCTTCAGCCAATTTAGCCAAAGCGATACCCATTTTGTCTTGGTCGGCTTTCGTTTTCGGCTCAACCGCGAGTTCGATAACCGGCTCAGGGAAGTTCATCGACTCCAGAATAACCGGATTTTTCTCGTCGCAAAGCGTATCGCCGGTTGTTGTATCTTTCAAGCCTACGGCAGCAGCGATATCACCAGCATATACGATGCTGATTTCTTGACGGCTGTTCGCATGCATTTGGAGAATACGGCCGATCCGTTCACGCTTGCCTTTCGTTGCATTGACCACGTAGGAGCCGGAGTTCAGGATACCGGAGTATACGCGGAAGAATGTCAACTTACCAACAAACGGGTCCGTCATGATTTTGAACGCAAGCGCCGCGAACGGCTCGTCGTCAGACGATTTGCGTACAACTTCCGATCCGTCTTCCAGCGTACCTTTGATATCCGGTACGTCGAGCGGGGATGGAAGGTAAGCAACAACGGCATCCAACATAGGCTGTACGCCTTTGTTTCTGTACGAAGATCCGCAGATAACCGGGAAGATTTTCACTTCGCATACCCCTTTACGAAGGGCAGCCTTGATTTCATCAACGGTAATCTCTTCGCCTTCGAGGTATTTCATCGTGAGTTCTTCGTCCAGCTCGGCAACTTTCTCGATAAGCTCTGTACGGAGCTCCTCGACTCTTTCCTTATAGTCTTCCGGGATTTCGCTTTGCTCAACGTCTTTGCCAAGGTCGTCTTTATAGATATAGGCGACTTGTTCAACCAGATCGATAATGCCTCTGAAATCACTTTCAGCACCGATCGGCAGTTGAATGGCAACGGCATTTGCGCCCAATTTGTCGCGCATTTGCTGTACGGCACCCAGGAAATCTGCACCAATGATATCCATCTTGTTAACGTAAGCAATCCGAGGAACGCCGTAACGGTCCGCTTGACGCCAAACGGTTTCCGACTGAGGCTCAACGCCTTCCTTGGCACTGAATACGCCAACTGCTCCATCCAATACGCGCAGGGAACGTTCAACTTCAACGGTGAAGTCAACGTGACCCGGGGTGTCGATAATATTGATGCGGTGACCTTTCCATTGAGCGGTCGTAGCGGCGGACGTGATCGTGATTCCGCGCTCCTGTTCCTGCTCCATCCAGTCCATCGTTGCGCCACCTTCGTGAACTTCACCGATTTTGTGCACGCGGCCTGTGTAGAACAGAATACGCTCGGTCGTGGTCGTCTTACCGGCATCGATATGCGCCATGATCCCGATGTTACGCGTATCTTTTAAGGAGAACTCTCTTGCCATCAGGTTGTCTCCTTCCTATTGATAGGAATAAAATTTTACCAACGATAGTGAGCGAACGCTCTGTTGGCTTCAGCCATTTTGTGCGTGTCTTCACGTTTTTTAACGGAAGCGCCCGTGTTGTTGCTTGCATCGATGATCTCTTGCGCCAATCTTTCTTCCATCGTCTTCTCACCGCGCAGGCGGGAGTAGTTGACGAGCCAGCGAAGTCCGAGCGTCGTGCGGCGTTCAGGTCTAACTTCAATCGGTACTTGGTAGTTAGCTCCCCCCACACGGCGGGCTTTGACTTCGAGAACAGGCATGATGTTTTTGATGGCTTGTTCGAAAACTTCCATCGGCTCTTTACCTGTACGCTCTTGGATCAGATTGAAAGCATTGTAAAGCAGCTGTTGAGCTACTCCTCTTTTACCATCAATCATGATGCGGTTGATCAAACGGGTAACAAGCTTGCTGTTGTACACCGGATCTGGCAATACGTCTCTGCGAGTAACTGGACCTTTACGAGGCATAGTTATCCCCCTTTCTAAAAAAGTTCTTTGAATTACTTCTCATTATTTCTTCACTTTCGGGCGTTTCGCGCCGTACTTGGAACGAGCTTGTTTACGGTTGTTCACACCTGCAGTATCAAGCGCACCGCGAACGATATGGTAACGTACCCCCGGAAGGTCTTTTACCCGACCTCCGCGGATCAGCACCACGCTGTGCTCTTGCAGGTTGTGTCCGATACCCGGGATGTAAGCCGTAACCTCGACACGGTTGGTCAAACGAACACGCGCATATTTACGAAGTGCGGAGTTCGGTTTCTTCGGCGTCATCGTACCTACACGAGTGCACACACCGCGTTTTTGAGGGGAGCTCAGATCCGTCGCTTCTCTTTTCAGGGCATTGAAGCCTCTTTGAAGAGCAGGGGATTTGGATTTTACAACTTTAGCTTGACGTCCTTTACGAACGAGCTGGTTAATTGTTGGCATATTGGCCACCTCCTTCATTGTAATGATGTTGCATTTTTCAAGCCCACAGATCCAGGCGAGTCGTAAATGAACAAAGGAAAAGTTTTTGCCTTCGATCCATCACTGTTTCTCAGACAAAAACGTCTATTCATTCACCACCGCAGCCACAGCTGCGCCTACATCGATTCCACACGCTTTACCTAACATTTTCATGGAGTCCACGTATGTCACTTTAACCCCGCATTTCTTGCAAAGGTTAACTATTTTTATCGTAATTCGCGGATCTGCATCTTTCGCAATGAACACTTCCGTGGCTTGGCCTTGCTCCACCGTCTTCATCGCTTGCTTCGTGCCGATAGTCAGTTTCGCTGCCTGCTTCACTCTATCATAAGACATGTGACAACCCCTCCAAGGGACAGGTGACGAGCCTCTAAAATGGCACACTTTGATATAGTAGCACTTCAGTTATACCCTGTCAAGAATAAAGACTTGCCTTTAAACAAGATTTTTCAATCCAAATTTTAAAGGCAAGTCTATGAGATGCTTTATTCTACCGTTACAGCTTCCGCCTCGGTCATTTCTTCATCCAACGGAACAGCGTTCGGGTCGGTGATACGGATGTTGCGGTATCTCGACATCCCCGTACCAGCCGGAATCAGCTTCCCGATGATGACATTTTCTTTCAAGCCGAGCAGTTGGTCGACTTTGCCCTTGATCGCCGCATCAGTAAGAACCCGGGTGGTTTCTTGGAACGATGCCGCAGACAGGAACGAATCGGTCTCCAGCGACGCTTTGGTGATCCCGAGGAGCACCGGCTTCGCTACTGCAGGCTCTTCGCCCGCGAAGAGAGCCACTTTGTTCGCTTCCTCGTACTCGTGGATATCCACGAACGAGCCCGGAAGCAGCGTTGTATTGCCCGCATCGACGATACGGATTTTACGCAGCATCTGGCGGATCATAACCTCAACGTGCTTATCGTTGATTTCTACCCCTTGGTTCCGGTATACGCGCTGAACCTCTTGCAAAATATAATTTTGCACGCCACGGATCCCTTTGATGCGCAGCATTTCTTTCGGGTCGATGGAACCCTCGGTCAGCTCGTCGCCAGCCTCTACGGTCTGGTTGACGGAGACCCGGATACGGGAACCGTAAGAAATGGAATACACCTTGGATTCCGCTTCGCCTTGAACCTCGATCTCCCGGCGGTCTTTGGCTTCGCGAATTTCTTTTACCACGCCGTCGATTTCCGAGATCGTCGCTTGCCCTTTCGGATTCCGCGCTTCGAAAAGCTCCTGAATCCGCGGCAAACCTTGGGTAATATCGTCGCCCGCAACGCCCCCGGTATGGAACGTACGCATCGTCAGCTGCGTTCCTGGTTCCCCGATGGATTGCGCCGCGATAATCCCTACGGCTTCACCGATCTCAACGTGCTGGCCTGTCGCCAGGTTACGTCCGTAACATTTTTTACATACGCCGTGTCTGGAGCGGCAGCTAAGTACGGAACGAATCTGTACCTTTTCAATGCCTGCTTCAATAATCCGGTCAGCTTTTCCTGCTTCGATTAGATCGTTGCGGGAAACAATGACTTCACCGGTTTTCGGATCGCGGATCGTTTCGAAGGAATAACGGCCTTCGATTCGGTCGTACAGATCCTCGATAACCTCTTTGCCGTCTTGAATCCGGCTGACCAAGAAGCCTTTGTCCGTGCCGCAATCCTCGTCGCGTACGATGACGTCCTGCGCCACGTCGACAAGACGACGGGTCAAGTAACCGGAGTCGGCGGTACGAAGCGCCGTATCGGCCAAACCTTTCCGCGCGCCGTGCGTGGAGATAAAGTACTCCAAGACCGTCAAGCCTTCGCGGAAGTTCGATTTGATCGGCAATTCGTAGATCCGGCCTGTCGGCGTCGCCATCAAACCGCGCATCCCGCCAAGCTGGGTGATCTGCGATTTGTTACCGCGCGCCTTGGACTCAACCATCATGTTGATGGAGTTGTATTTATCAAGCGACTTCATCAAAATGTCGGTAATTTCGTCCTTCGCCTTACTCCATATCGCAATGACGCGTTCATATCGCTCGTCGTCCGTAATCAGGCCTCGGCGGTATTGGTTCGTCACGACCCGAACTTTTTCGTCGGACTCGTGAAGAATCTCGTCCTTCTCCTGTGGAACGGTAACGTCTGCCACCGCGATCGTGATCCCTGCCCGCGTGGAATAAGTAAAGCCAAGCTGCTTAATGTTATCCAGCGTAACCGACGTTTGCGTCGTATGGTAACGGCGGAAGCATTCGGCGATGATGGTACCGAGGTAGTCTTTACCTACGGCTTTCGTCTCCGGCAGCTCTTCCATCGCTTTGCGGATGTCTCCGCCTTTTTCGAATACGAAATAGTTATCTGACGCACCGTTCAACAAGTTCGCTTTGGTCGCTTCGTTGATGTACGGGAAGTCAACGGGATAAATCTCATTAAAGATGATTTTTCCGATCGTTGTAATGAGCATCGCTTCTTGCTGTTCCGGCGTAAAGCTCGTTTTCCCGAGCGCTTTGGTCGGAATGGCTACGCGGGCATGAAGCGAAGCGTCTCCGCGATGGTACAGGGACACGGCTTCGGCAACGGTACGAAGAATCGTCATCGAGCCTTTCGCTTGCTTATTCTCGGTCGTCAAGTAGAAGCTGCCGAGAACCATATCCTGCGAAGGCGTAACGACAGGCTTGCCGTCTTTCGGGTTCAAAATGTTCCCCGAAGCCAGCATCAAGACGCGAGCTTCTGCTTGCGCTTCTGCGGACAGCGGCACGTGGACGGCCATCTGGTCACCGTCGAAGTCGGCGTTATAAGCCGTACATACGAGCGGATGCAGCTTGATCGCGCGCCCTTCGACCAGGATCGGCTCGAACGCCTGAATCCCGAGACGGTGAAGCGTGGGGGCGCGGTTAAGCAGGACCGGATGCTCTTTGATGACTTCTTCGAGCACGTCCCATACTTCCGGGCTGACGCGTTCTACTTTGCGCTTTGCGCTCTTGATGTTGTGCGCAAGACCTTTGTTGACAAGCTCCTTCATGACGAAAGGCTTAAACAGCTCAAGTGCCATCTCTTTCGGGAGCCCGCATTGATACATCTTAAGGCTCGGTCCTACGACGATAACGGAACGACCGGAATAGTCAACACGTTTACCGAGCAGGTTTTGACGGAAACGGCCTTGTTTCCCTTTCAGCATATGGCTGAGCGATTTGAGCGGACGGTTGCCCGGACCCGTTACCGGACGGCCGCGGCGGCCGTTGTCGATCAAGGCGTCAACGGCTTCCTGCAGCATCCGTTTCTCGTTCTGCACGATAATGTCGGGAGCGCCCAAGTCGAGCAGTCTTTTCAGACGGTTGTTCCGGTTAATTACCCGGCGGTACAGGTCGTTCAAGTCGGAGGTCGCAAAACGTCCGCCGTCCAACTGCACCATCGGACGGAGCTCCGGAGGAATGACCGGCAGCACGTCCAGCACCATCCACTCCGGCATATTTTTCGAGTTACGGAAAGCTTCCATGACTTCGAGCCGCTTGATTGCGCGGTTGCGGCGTTGCCCTTGTGCGGTTTTCAGCTCTTCCTTCAGCGTATCGACTTCTTTCTCGATGTCGATGTCCTGCAGAAGCTTCTTCACCGCTTCGGCGCCCATGCCGGCTTGGAACGCATAGCCGTACTTTTCGCGATAGCTGCGGTATTCTTTCTCGGAGAGCAGCTGTTTTTTCTCCAGCGGCGTATCTCCCGGATCCGTTACAACATAGGATGCGAAGTAGATGATCTCCTCCAGCGAACGGGGAGACATGTCAAGCGCAAGCCCCATGCGGCTCGGAATGCCTTTGAAGTACCAAATATGCGAAACCGGCGCAGCCAGTTCGATATGGCCCATACGTTCGCGGCGCACTTTTTGGCGAGTAACCTCAACGCCGCATCGGTCACAGACGACGCCTTTGTAACGGACGCGTTTATATTTACCGCAATGACATTCCCAATCTTTGGTCGGCCCGAAGATTTTCTCGCAGAACAAGCCTTCCTTTTCCGGTTTCAACGTTCGGTAGTTGATCGTTTCCGGCTTCTTTACTTCGCCTCTGGACCATGAACGTATCTTGTCGGGGGAAGCCAATCCGATTTTCATGTACTCAAAATTATTGACGTCGATCAAGGAGCAACCCTCCTCCATGTTTTGTGCAGCAAAATCTGTGTGCGGGCATATGCCCATGACTTACGTCCGTAAAGCATTCCATCACAGCCTTACTCTACACCAAGCTCCGCGCCTTCGAGATTCAGGTTCAGCTTGTCGCTGGTCACCTCATCCTCGTCGTCCATTTCCTTCATTTCGATCTCTTCTTCGTTCTCGGACAAGATTTTGACATCCATACCCAAGCTTTGAAGCTCTTTGATCAATACTTTGAAGGATTCCGGAACGCCCGGCTCCGGAACGTTCTCGCCCTTGACGATCGATTCGTACGTCTTCACGCGGCCGACGACATCGTCGGACTTGACCGTCAAGATTTCCTGCAGCGTATAAGCTGCGCCGTACGCCTCAAGCGCCCAAACCTCCATCTCCCCGAAGCGCTGGCCGCCGAACTGCGCTTTACCGCCGAGCGGCTGCTGCGTAACGAGAGAGTATGGCCCAGTGGAACGGGCGTGGATTTTATCGTCGACCATGTGCGCCAGCTTGATCATGTACATGACGCCAACGGTAACTTCGCGTTCAAATGCTTCTCCCGTCCGGCCGTCATACAGCATCGTTTTACCGTTGCGCTGCATTCCGGCTTCTTCCATCGTATCGAAAACGTCGTACTCACGGGCACCATCGAATACTGGCGTAGCCGTGTGAATGCCGAGATATTTCGCTGCCATCCCCAAGTGAACTTCCAACACCTGTCCGATGTTCATCCGGGAAGGAACCCCCAGCGGGTTCAGTACGACCTCAACCGGCGTACCGTCCGGCAGGAACGGCATGTCCTCTTCCGGCAAAATGCGCGCGATAACCCCTTTGTTACCGTGGCGTCCCGCCATTTTGTCGCCTTCGGAAATTTTCCGTTTTTGGGCGATATAGACGCGTACCAATTGATTGACGCCTGGAGGAAGCTCGTCACCATTCTCGCGGGTGAAGACCTTCACGTCGACTACGATTCCGTCCGTACCGTGAGGCACGCGAAGCGAAGTGTCGCGGACTTCGCGAGCTTTCTCACCGAAGATCGCATGCAGAAGACGCTCTTCCGCAGTCAGTTCGGTTACCCCTTTAGGCGTTACTTTACCGACCAGGATGTCACCGGCGGCAATCTCGGCGCCGACGCGGATAATGCCGCGTTCGTCCAAGTTTTTCAGCGCGTCTTCGCCCACGTTCGGAATATCGCGGGTAATTTCTTCCGGTCCGAGCTTCGTGTCGCGCGCTTCGGATTCGTATTCTTCAATGTGAATGGAAGTATAAACATCTTCCTTCACCAATTTTTCGCTAAGCAGAATCGCATCCTCGTAGTTGTAGCCTTCCCAAGTCATGAAAGCAACGACGACGTTGCGGCCGAGCGCCAGCTCTCCCTGTTCGGTCGAAGGACCGTCGGCCAATATGTCACCGACGCGAACCTGTTCGCCCTTATGGCAGATCGGACGCTGGTTGATGCAAGTTCCTTGGTTGGAGCGCAAAAACTTGTGCAGCTTGTGCTTGATAATATCTCCGTTGACCAAGCGGCCGTCCACCATCTCTTGACGGCGTACCCAGATTTCGTTAGCCGAAACCCGTTCGACGACGCCGTTCACTTTGGAAACGATACATACGCCGGAATCTTTGGCCGATTTGTGCTCCATCCCCGTACCGACAAGCGGCGACTTCGGAATAAGAAGCGGTACCGCCTGACGCTGCATGTTCGAACCCATCAGGGCGCGGTTGGAGTCGTCATTTTCAAGGAACGGAATCAAAGCGGTCGCCACGGACACAACCTGTTTCGGGGAGACGTCCATGTAGTCGACTCGCTCTTTCGGAAGCGTCAAAATGTCGTCTTTGTAACGCACGATGACGGAGTCGTTCGCAAACTTGCCTTCCTCGGTCAGTTCGGCGTTCGCCTGAGCGACCACGTAATTATCCTCTTCATCGGCCGTCAGGTAGGAGATTTCATCCGTTACAACGTCCGTGTGCGGGTCGACGCGACGATAAGGCGCTTCGATAAAGCCGAATTCATTCACACGCGCAAAGGTCGACAAGGAGTTGATCAACCCGATGTTCGGTCCCTCCGGCGTCTCAATCGGACACATCCGCCCATAGTGAGAGTGGTGAACGTCCCGTACTTCGAAACCTGCGCGCTCCCGCGTCAAACCACCGGGTCCCAATGCGGACAAACGACGTTTGTGCGTAAGCTCGGCAAGCGGGTTCGTTTGGTCCATGAACTGCGAAAGCTGGGAACTTCCGAAAAACTCTTTGATGGACGCAATGACCGGACGAATATTGATAAGCTGCTGCGGCGTGATGGTGTTCACGTCTTGAATGGACATCCGCTCGCGCACAACGCGCTCCATCCGGGACAAACCGATCCGGAACTGGTTCTGCAGAAGCTCGCCGACGGAGCGCAGACGACGGTTCCCCAAGTGGTCGATGTCGTCCGTGCTGCCGATACCGTGCAGCAGGTTAATGAAATAGTTGATGGATGAGATAATATCGGCCGGGGTAATGTTTTTGACCGTTTTATCGATCTTGCCGTTGGCAATAACCTTGACGACCTTCCCATCCTCAAGCGGAGAATATACGCTGACGCACTGCAGCGGAATTTTATCCGACTCGGTTACACCATTAACTACATTGTATTCCGTGAAGCCGACGCTTTCTTCCAGATAAGGAATGATCGTGTCGAGCAGACGGCGGTCGAGCAATTGGCCGGCCTCGGCAACGATTTCTCCGGTATTCGTATCGACAAGCGTCTCTGCCAGCCGCTGATTGAACAGACGGTTTTTGATGTGCAGCTTCTTGTTGATTTTGTACCGGCCGACGTTAGCCAGATCGTACCGTTTCGGATCGAAAAAGCGCGCAACAAGCAAGCTTCTGGCGTTATCCAGCGTAGGCGGCTCGCCCGGACGCAGACGCTCATAGATCTCGATCAAGGCCTTGTCCGTCGAATCGGTATTGTCCTTGTCCAGTGTGTTGCGGATATACTCGTTGTCGCCGAGCAAATCTATGATTTCCGCATCTGTACCGAAACCAAGAGCGCGGAGCAGCACCGTGACCGGAATTTTCCGCGTACGGTCGATCCGCACGTAGATAATGTCCTTGGCGTCCGTCTCCAGCTCCAGCCAGGCTCCACGGTTCGGAATCACGGTTGCGGTATATGTTTTCTTTCCGTTCTTATCGACTTTCGTGCTAAAATAAACGCTAGGGGAACGAACCAGCTGGCTGACGATAACCCGTTCAGCGCCGTTGATAATAAAGGTACCCGTCTCAGTCATCAAAGGGAAGTCGCCCATAAACACTTCCTGCTCTTTAACCTCGCCGGTTTCTTTATTGATCAAGCGTACTTTCACACGAAGCGGTGCAGCAAAGGTGACGTCGCGTTCCTTGGATTCGTCGACCGAATACTTAGGCTCTCCCAAGCTGTAGTCGATAAATTCCAACACCAAATTCCCCGTAAAGTCTTGGATCGGGGAAATATCTTGAAACATTTCACGCAATCCCTCATCCAAAAACCATTGATATGATTTTTGTTGGATTTCAATCAGGTTCGGAACCTCCAAAACCTCATGAATCCGAGCGTACGACCTGCGTTTACGTCTACCTAATTGAACAAGATGTCCCGCCAACTTAGATTCACCCCTCATGTCTACTCAATAGAACAAAATAAAAGCCTCTTTGGGAAGCCTTCTCGAGTAAATAACTGCGCGAAGTGTCACTTCTTCAGGAAGCTTCTAAATGACTAAATAGAAATAGTAATATGGGTGCCCACCCTTTCGACTTGCCATAAATTTCCTTATACCTTGTATGGTTTACCTAAAATTTTAACATTATACGTCAAATGGAAAAATTTTATTCATACCTGTATAAAAAAATCTTGACATTTTAGTCGACTAAAGAGATTTCACCCTATCTTAATGCTGACATTTTATAATAATATCACAAAGCAAAAGTCAAGTCAACATATTTCCTGCCGCGGAATATATCGGTCCACTTAAGCTCAGACACGTTTTGTCCCATCCCTTCTAAAATACATATCACATTGAAAGGAATGGGACAAAAAACTCGCCGCCAACCGATAGATTCCTCCGACCAAAAGAAGAACCTCTCCGGAATATTACTTCACGGCCTTGATAATCCAATAGCCCTTGTCGCGCTCGACTTCTTCCACTTGGGAGTAGAGAGACTCGAGCTTGGCGTAAGCGGAAGGAGCCCCCTGCTTTTTCTGGATGACTACCCATAGCGCCCCGCCGGGAGCCAATACATGGTGAGCCTGCTCAAACACGCGGTGTACCGTTTCTTTGCCGGCGCGAATGGGCGGATTGGTCAGCACCGCATCAAAAGTCTGGTCCATCACCTCTGCCAGCAAATCGCTTTGCAAAATCCGGACGTTTGCGATCCGGTTGCGTTCGGCGTTTCGCTTCGCCAGTTCAATGGCACGCTCGTTAATGTCCACCATCGTAACGCTTCCCTGCTCCGCTACCACTGCGGCCGCCAATCCAATCGGGCCGTACCCGGAGCCCACATCCAGCACCCTGGCTTGCTTCGCCAGCTCCATAGTCTGCACCAGCAGCTTCGATCCGTAATCGACCCCCTTTTTGGAGAAGACCCCTGCATCCGTCCAAAAAACAAAGCTGCGACCGCGCAGCGTTTCCTCGATCGTATGCAAATCGTGCTCTACGCTCGGTCTCGGGGTATAGTAATGCTCGGACACGTATCCACCGCCTCCCGGTTCGAATTCAAAAGGAAAACCCCTTGAAGAGGATCGCCTCTGCAAGGGGTGCTGTAGCTCGAATTACTTCACTTCTACGGAAGCGCCTGCTTCTTCCAATTTTGCTTTAACGGAATCAGCTTCTTCTTTGGATACTTTCTCTTTAAGCGGCTTCGGTGCGTTGTCTACGAGATCTTTTGCTTCTTTCAGGCCGAGACCCGTGATTTCGCGAACAACTTTGATAACGTTGATTTTGGACGCGCCAGCGTTGGTCAGAATTACGTCGAATTCTGTTTGCTCTGGAGCTTCTGCCGCACCGCCGACACCTGCTACAACAGCTACCGGAGCTGCTGCGGTTACGCCGAACTCGTCTTCGATTGCTTTAACCAGATCGTTCAGTTCCAAAACAGTCATGCCTTTAATGGCTTCCAAGATTTGCTCTTTGCTCATGGTTAAACCTCCATTATCTCAAATAAGAATGTTTTTTAATCATTTCAAGCGGTACAATTACGCTTGCGCGCCGCCTTCTTGCTTCTCGGACACAGCTTTAACCGCAAGGGCGAAGTTGCGAACCGGAGCTTGAAGCACGCTGAGCAACATGGACAGAAGACCTTCTCTGGAAGGCAGTTCCGCCAGCGCTTTGATTTGGTTGAAATCAACCACTTTACCTTCAACGACACCTGCTTTTACGCTGAGCTTTTCGTTTTTCTTGGCGAACTCGGTCAAAATTTTGGCCGGAGTTACAATGTCGTCTTTGCTGAATGCAATCGCGGTAGGACCGGTCAAGTACTCATCCAGATCAGACAATTCCGCAGTAGCTGTCGCGCGACGAATCAGCGTATTTTTCAACACTTGGAATTCTACGCCCGCTTCACGCAGTTGTTTGCGAAGCTCGGTTACTTGCTTCACGTTCAAACCGCGGTAGTCAGCTACGATGGAGCAAGAGTTCTCTTTCAGCTTTTCAGATACTTCCGTAACTTGCTGAGCTTTTTGCTCGATAATTTTTACGTTTGCCATTTTGCACCTCCTACAAGTTTTCGTAAGAAAACTGCTTCGTAAGCATCCACTTAGTTTTCGTGAGAAAACTGCTTCTTAAGCGTCCGAAAACTTACTTCGTAAACACGTTCTCGAGGTCGTTCCCTTTCCTCGCCGCTGCTCTCCGCCGACATTCCCGCTAAAAGCGAAAATGCCTTCGCAGACACGGCGAAGGCATGACGATTCACATATTCCGTACAGAATATCGAATTTATATCACAACACCTCGGCAGGAAATTAAGCTCGAACGAGCACCTGCTGTCTACGGTAAGCATATTCGTTTGTCAACCTAAAACAGGTTAGCATGGATGACTTCAAAAGTCAACCACCAAGCTTTACCTTATCTCAGGGCTGTTGCATTGACGCGAGCGCTTGGCCCCATCGTCGAGGATACCGCGATGTTTTTCAGGTATACCCCTTTGGCTGCAGCCGGTTTTGCTCTGTTGAGCGCATCGATCAAAGCTTTGAAGTTCTCAGCAAGTTTCTCGGCGTCGAAGGATACTTTACCGATCGGCGCATGGATTTGTCCGGCTTTGTCCAGACGGTACTCGATTTTACCTGCCTTAATCTCCTGAACGGCTTTCGCTACGTCAAACGTAACGGTACCCGCTTTCGGGTTCGGCATCAAACCTTTACCACCCAAGATACGACCGAGCTTACCCACTTCGCTCATCATGTCCGGCGTAGCTACGCAGACATCGAAGTCGAACCAGCCTTGCTGAATTTTGTTGATCATGTCTTGATCGCCTACGAAATCGGCGCCTGCCGCTTCCGCTTCTTTGGCTTTGTCGCCTTTGGCAAATACAAGAACACGTTTCGTTTTACCTGTGCCGTGAGGCAATACAACCACACCGCGAACGGCTTGGTCTTGTTTTCTAGGGTCTACGCCCAGACGCACAGCCACTTCAACGGTTTCGTCGAACTTGGCGCGTGCCGTTTTCTTAACGAGTTCGATGGCTTCGAGCGGTTCGTAGAACGTCTCAGCATCGATTTGCTTAGCAACTTCAAGGTATTTCTTACCGTGTTTAGCCACTTTTATGTCCTCCTATGTGGTATTAGCGGAATATCCTCCCACTGAGTGCAGTGAGCGATTAGTCTTCGATGACTACGCCCATGCTGCGAGCTGTACCTTCGACCATACGCATAGCAGCCTCAACGGATGCAGCGTTCAGGTCAGGCATTTTTTGCTCGGCGATTTCACGCACTTTCGCACGTTTTACAGTTGCAACCTTCTTCTTGTTCGGTTCGCCGGATCCTTTTTCGATCCCAGCAGCTACGCGCAGCAATACGGCAGCCGGCGGCGTTTTTGTGATGAACGTGAAAGAACGGTCTTCGAATACGGAGATCTCAACCGGAATGATAAGACCTGCTTGATCGGCAGTACGAGCGTTGAACTCTTTGCAGAATGCCATGATGTTCACGCCTGCTTGACCAAGAGCCGGACCGATCGGCGGAGCCGGATTCGCTTTCCCTGCAGGAACCTGCAGTTTCACAACTTTAATAACCTTTTTTGCCATTGTGTGACACCTCCTCGCCCGTAGTATGGCAGTGTTTCACGCTACAGCTTTTCCACCTGGTGGTAGTCGAGCTCAAGCGGCGTTTCTCTGCCGAACATGTTGACATGGACCTTCAGCTTGCTTTTGTCGAGCAGAATTTCTTCCACGGAACCGACAAAATTGGCGAACGGCCCGACTTTCACGCGCACGGTCTCTTTGAGTTCGAAGTCGATTTTCGGCTTCGGCTCTTCGATACCCATATGCTTGAGAATAGAATCGACTTCCTCCGGAAGCAAAGCCGTCGGCTTCGATCCCGAACCGGTTGATCCCACGAACCCGGTAACGCCGGGTGTGTTGCGCACCACATACCAAGAGTCGTCCGTTTGGATCATCTCCACGAGAACGTACCCCGGATATACTTTGCGCATAACCGTTTTTTTCTTGCCATCCTTATTCACAAGCTCCTCCTCCATGGGAACGAGCACACGAAAGATCTTGTCCTTCATATCCATGGATTCGACGCGTTTCTCCAAATTGGCCTTTACCTTGTTTTCATACCCGGAGTAGGTATGAACGACGTACCATCTTTTTTCCATTTCCATAGCGCCACCCTATAGCCTAAATTTATTTAAACACGAGGCGAAGCAGCTCAGAAATTCCTAAGTCCAGAACGTAGAAGTACACCGTCACGAAGGCAACCGTAAACAACACGACCAGCGTATAGCTAATCAATTCTTTACGGGTGGGCCATTTCACTTTTTTCAGCTCAGACCAGCTATCGCCGAAAAAGGAAAATGTGTTGCCGAATCCCTGCTTCATTTTAGCCAAAAAGGACACAACTACACCTCCAAAAACTAGCGAGTCTCGCGATGAGCAGTTTGTTCATTGCAAAACTTGCAATATTTCTTGAGCTCCATGCGGTCAGGATGGTTGCGCTTATTTTTGGTGGATGTATAGTTTCTTTGCTTGCAGTTTGTGCACGCTAACGTGATGATCACCCGCATGATGTACACCTCCTACGGACCAGCCTCGAAATTTACAACCTTACACGACCAGCAAAAAAACGCCTTTTCGTCTAAGGCTACCCGATATACTTTAGCATACGGCCTATCTTCTGTCAAGGAAAAAGGATTAACATAGCGCCTGTCCCGTCTCATCCATTATTGACCAGGCGGCTCGTTCCTAAACGAAAACTTGATTATTTTTTTACAAAAGGACATCTTGCCATGCGCGAACATTAGTTCTATAATAATCTCTAAACATAGCTGATGACTTATAAAGTCTATATCTATAAAACAAAAAAAGCACCTTGCTATCACAGCAATAAAGGCGCTTATCTACGTTTTATGCGTCACGCACTTCCAAATACCTCTCCAGCTTGCGCTTCACGCGCTGCAATGCATTGTCAATCGACTTGACGTGCCGGTCCAAATCCACGGCGATTTCCTGATAGGATCGTCCGTCCAAATACAGCATCAGCACCCTGCGTTCCAGGTCGCTCAATATCTCTCCCATTTTATCTTCCAGCCCGCTGAACTCCTCTTGATTAATGATCAATTCCTCGGGATCGGATACACGGGAGCCGCAAATGACATCGAGTAGCGTCCTGTCGGAATCTTCATCATAGATGGGCTTGTCCAACGAAACGTAGGAATTCAGGGGGATATGCTTCTGGCGAGTGGCGGTTTTGATGGCCGTAATGATTTGACGGGTGATGCAAAGCTCGGCAAACGCTTTGAAGGAGGCTAGCTTATCGCCGCGGAAGTCGCGGATCGATTTATACAGGCCGATCATTCCCTCTTGTACGATATCCTCTCTATCAGCGCCGATTAGAAAATAAGAGCGCGCTTTGGCGCGAACGAAGTTCTTGTACTTGTTGATCAAGTACTCTAAGGCGTCGCTATCCCCTTCACGGACCGCTTCGACCACATCTTCGTCTGCCTTGAGGTCGTATTCGTACATTCTCAACTCTTTGAGGTCGACACTCACTACAATCCCTCCGGCCCAACGCTTGAAAGATAGGACTAGTATACATTATGTAATCTAGCGCCGTCAACCGGATTCCCGCTACAAAAACTAGATTGTTGGCTGATTTACAGGCATCGCCTTCAAAGCCCCTAATTCCCCCTGCGCCATTTCTCCAGCTGATCGCGTATATCTCCGCTAAGTCTGCTGTCAAACGAATTGCGCTTCGGCGCTGCTTCGGTGTCGATCGTCCGGCGGATTTCCTGGCGGACCTGCCTCACCTTGACCAAAAGTTCGCTTGCCGGAATCCGGAAAGCCCCTTTGCCGAAAATTACATGCTGCTCCGTCATATCGGAGGTTGCGACATATACCTGTTTGCGCCGTCCGATATGGGCGGTGACGAGCCTCTCGATCAGCTCGTCCGCCGTTTCCTTTTCTTTAGTGTAGTAGACCGGGAGCTTGCTTTGCAAATATTTGCCGCCAAGCCCCGGAACGTAGTAAGCGTCAAACACCACGATAACCTTCATCCCGGAGAACGACTGGTATTCGGCCATCGTTTCGATCAGCCGGTCGCGTGCTTCCTCCAGCCGGATCTCCTTCAGCCTTTGCAATTCCGGCCATGATCCGATGATGTTGTAACCGTCTACGATGAGGATCTCCTGAATCATGCCGCATCGCCCCGCTGCATGACGCTATTCCGCAGCCATTCGCTGCCGGACGACTTCATACATGAACACCGACGCCGCGACTGAGGCGTTAAGCGAGTTGATTTGACCGAACATCGGCAGCTTCAACAAAAAGTCGCATTTTTCGCGAATGAGCCGCCCGATGCCTTTGTTCTCATTGCCGATCACGATAGCCAGAGGAAGATTCAAGTTTGTTTGATAGACCGGCTGCTGCGCCCCCACATCGGCTCCGGCGATCCAAACGCCCTGCTCCTTAAGCTGTTCGATCGTCTGGGCGAGGTTGGTGACGCGGGCTACGGGCACGTATTCGACCGCGCCTGCGGAGGTTTTGGATACCGTTGCGGTCAGCCCCACGGAACGCCGCTTCGGAATGATGACCCCGTGTACGCCGGTACAGTCCGCCGTCCGCAGGATGGACCCCAAGTTATGCGGGTCCTCGATTTCGTCGAGAATGAGCAGGAACGGCATTTCGTTGCGTTCCGCGGCCAAAGCCAGCAGATCCTCCACTTCGGCATAGGCATACGCCGCTACCTGAGCAACGACGCCTTGATGCTGTACACCGCCGGTCATTTGGTCAAGCTTGCGCTTGTCCGCAAATTGCACGATGACGCCGTTCTGCTTCGCTTCCGCGAGGATCGGCTGGGTAAGTTGTTTTTGAACCTGCTCGGCGATCCAAATTTTGTTGATGGTCCGCCCGGAACGCAGCGCTTCGAGTACGGAATGCTTGCCTCCGATAAATTCTTCCACGTCAAGCGTCCCCCTTTCCTGTTGTCGTTGATGTTTCATCCCGCTCCAAGGAGAGCATCAACAGCTGCTGAAGCCTCTCCCACCGCTGTGTATAATACAAGTAGCCGATCAGGCACTCGAACGCCGTGCTGTGGCGGTATTCGAGCACATCGGCATTTTTGGCCGTTGTGCCCGATTTGGCGTTTCTTCCCCGCTTGACGATATCCGTCTCCTCTTCGGTCAGAAGCGGCAGCCAGCGCTGCAGCGCCTTCGCCTGTGCCTTGGCCGAGACATACCGGGTAGACAGCCGGTGAAGATGGTTCGGCTTATGATTCGTCTGCGAGACGACATATTGCCGGATAAAGACTTCATAGACGGCATCGCCCATATAGGCCAGCACGAGGGGGTTCAACAGCCTCGGCTCGCGCGAAGGCGGAAAAGAAAACAAATTCGCTTGCAAATAAGGCAGCGCCTGTTCATCCCGTTCCATCGCTCTAGCTCCGCCGCCAACGAATGCCTTGGGCCGTATCCTCAAGCACGATGCCGCGCTCAGTCAACAGATTGCGGATTTCGTCGGCTCGCGCCCAATTTTTCGCTTTGCGGGCTTCCGTCCGTTCGACGATCAATTGTTCGATTTCTTCATCCAGCAGATCCTCGGCTTCAGGAGCTAGTATGCCCAGCACTTGATCCATCGCTTCAAACTGCTTCAGCAGCAGCTCCAAGGTGGGAGCCGTCACCTGCTCACGGTTGATGTACGGATTGGCCGCATTGACGAGCTCGAATACTGCAGTTATCGCGTCCGGCGTATTGAAATCATCGTTCATCTTACTTTCGAACTGCTGCTGCGCGGTTAGCACCGCCGCCGCCATTTCGGCATCGACTTCCCCCGCTTCCGCCGTTTTGAGACGGTGCTTCAGCGCGGAAAGACAGTTCTCAATCCGCGCCAAGCTTCCTCTCGCCTGCTCCACAGCTTCGTCGCTGAAGTTGAGCGGATTGCGGTAATGGCCGGACAGCATGAAGTACCGGATGACTTGACCCGGAATCGTCTTCAGCAGCTCGTGTACATTGATTCCGTTGCCGAGCGATTTCGACATTTTCTCATCGTTAACGTTCACGAACCCGTTATGCATCCAGTAGCTGGCCATTTTCTGACCCGTCAAGCCTTCGGACTGCGCAATTTCGCATTCGTGGTGCGGGAAGGTCAGGTCCAGTCCGCCTCCGTGAATGTCGATCGAATCGCCCAAATATTTGCGGATCATCGCCGAGCATTCGATGTGCCAGCCCGGGCGCCCTTCGCCCCACGGACTCGACCAGCTGATTTCGCCCGGCTTCGCCGCTTTCCAGAGCACAAAATCCTGCGGGCTTTCCTTCCGCTCGTCGACGTCTACACGAATGCCATATTGCAGCTCTTCCAGATTCTGGTGCGACAGCTTGCCGTACTCCGGAAATTTGGCCGTCCGGAAGAAGACGTCCCCGCCGGCCTCGTAGGCATAATCTTTCTCCACCAGTCCGGAGATGAAATCGATGATCTCGGCCATGTTCTGGGTGACGCGCGGATGAAGCGTCGCTTCCCGCACCCCGAGCCCTTGGGTGTCTTCGTAATATTTTTGCACGAACAAGTCGGCAACCTCCGGTACGGTGACTCCCATTTCGGCCGCTTTTTTAATCAGCTTGTCGTCCACATCCGTAAAGTTGGCGGCATACGTCACTTCGTAGCCGATCGATTCCAAATAACGTCGCACGACGTCAAAAAAAATGACCGGACGCGCGTTTCCGATGTGAATGTAGCTGTACACGGTGGGACCGCAGACGTACATTTTCACCTTACCCGCTTCCAGCGGTTTGAAATCTTCTTTCGTGCGAGTCAACGTATTATAAATCTTAAGACTCATGTTTCACGGCTCCTCCAATTCTGGTCTTTTCTTGATGACCCTCAGCCTTCAGCTCGTCGATTTGCTGCTGCATTTGGCGAATCATATCGAGAACAGGGTCCGAAAGCTTGTCATGCTCCAAGCGTCCGACGCGCACGCCGTCCCGCTTGACGATTTTGCCCGGGATTCCGACGACGGTGCTGTTGGCCGGAACTTCGCTTAATACGACAGAGTTCGACCCGATCCGCGAGTTGTCCCCTACCGTGAAGGACCCGAGCACCTTTGCCCCGGCCGAGATGACCACGTTATTGCCGATGGTCGGATGCCGCTTCCCCCGCTCCTTGCCGGTTCCCCCAAGCGTTACGCCGTGATAGAGCAGCACGTCGTCGCCGATCTCGCACGTTTCTCCAATGACGACGCCCATGCCGTGGTCGATAAAAAAACGCCTCCCGATCACGGCGCCGGGATGGATTTCGATCCCTGTCATAAAACGGCTGGCTTGCGAAATGATTCGCGCGATAGTGAACCAGCTTTTTTTATAAAACCAGTGCGCCACGCGATGCGCCCAGAGGGCGTGCAAACCGGAATAGGTGAACACGACCTCAAACCAGCTTCTCGCCGCCGGATCGTTCTCAAAGATCGTCTCGATGTCTTCTTTCATTCTGGCAAACACGTATCATCCCCCGTTCCTGTGCGACGCCTTCGTCTACGCATCACGCAAAAAAACGCCTTCCACAGCCTTTTCGGCTGCAGAGGCGTCTTCTTTCGCGGTTCCACTCTGCTTGGATAAACGTACAAGGGCAACGCACGGCCCAACGTCTATCCGTCTCTATCGTTCGTATCGTGAACGTCACGGTAAAGACTACCCTGCCGCTGCACCGGAGCGCTCGCGTCAGATCGTCTTTACGGCTCCCGGGTGCACTTCCGCAAAAGGGGAATTGGACGACTCGCAGCCGGTTCGTTACTGAACCGATCGTCCTCTCTGGGAATCCCGACTTTTCCGTACTTTCCCGTTCGTCGCCGTAGATGTATGTTTTCGAAGAAATGATCTTATTTTTTTCTAAGTATATAAGAAAACCGTAGGCATTACAATAACTTCTTAATGCGTGCGGATACCGTTTCTTTTCCCAGCAAATGCAGCGTTATGTTCAGATCGGGCCCGTGCATTTGTCCCGTCAGCGCCACACGGATGGTCATGAACAGCTGCTTTCCTTTATAACCGGTCTCCGTCTGCACCGCCTTGATCATCGCTTTCAGCGCATCCACGGTAAACTCGGTTGCGGCCTCAACCTGCTTCAAAAAACTGCCAAGAACGATCGGCGCATGCTCTTCGGCAAGCATCGCTTTGGCCTCATCGTCATAGCTGACGTCCTCACGGAAGAACAGCTCGGACAACGGCACGATTTCGGCGGCGTAACGCAGCTGCTCCTGATAAAGCCCGACGAGCGAGTGAACCCACTGCTCTTGCTCGGGGGTGAGCGCCTCCGGCAGCTTGCCGGCTTTCTGTAAATGGGGCAGGGCCAGCTTCGTAATCCGCGCGGTATCGGCTTTTTTAATATAGAGGTTGTTCATCCAGTTGAGCTTGTCCATGTCGAATACGGCCGGACTCTTGGACACCCGGTCCAGATCGAACTGCTCGATCAGCTCTTCTCTGGTGAAAATTTCTTCCTCGCCTTTGGGCGACCAGCCGAGCAGGGCGATAAAGTTCATAACCGCTTCCGGCAAATACCCGAGCTCTTTGTACTGCTCGATGAATTGGATGATGGACTCGTCCCGCTTGCTCATCTTCTTGCGGTCCGGGTTCAAGATGAGCGCCAAATGGGCGAATTCCGGCACAGGCAGCCCGAGCGCCTCGTACATCATAATTTGCCGCGGCGTATTGGTCAAATGCTCTTCGCCACGGATGACCAATGAAATTTTCATCAGATGGTCATCCAAAATAACGGCAAAATTATACGTCGGAATGCCGTCCGGACGCACGATGATGAAGTCGCCGATCCCGTTGCTCTCAAACTCGACATGCTCGCGGATGCGGTCCTCGAAGGCGATCACCCGGTTTTCCGGTACGCGAAAACGAATCGACGGCTTGCGGCCCTCGGCCACAAACGCTTCGACTTGCTCCGGCGTCAAATGACGACATCTTCCAGAGTACATCGGCATCTGCCCTGCCGCTTCCTGCTCTGCGCGTTCCTTCTCCAGATCCGCTTCCGAGCAAAAGCAGCGGTACGCACCGCCGTTTTCCAGCAGCTGATCGACAAACGGCTGATACAAATGAAGCCGCTCCGTTTGCCGGTACGGTCCGTACGGTCCGCCGATGTCCACGCTCTCGTCCCAATCCACGCCGAGCCACTTAAGACCGTTAAGCTGGCTGTCGACGCCCGATTCCACATGTCTCGTCTGATCCGTGTCCTCGAAACGGACAATAAATTTCCCGCCTTGCTTGCGGGCAATCAAATAATCGAACAATGCCGTCCGTGCTCCGCCAATGTGCAAATGCCCCGTCGGACTCGGCGCGTATCTTACGCGAAACTCTGCCATAATGCCCTCTCCTCCCGTACTCCCGCGCCAACCGCTCGCCGGAAGCCATTCGATCCGTAAAAAGATTATTTGTTATAATATCACATCTTTCACAAGACAAACAACCGCCTGTGCGGCAATCCCTTCGCCCCGCCCGGTGAAGCCGAGCTGCTCCGTCGTCGTCGCTTTCACATTAATCTGTGACGGCTCCGATTCGAGCGCGCTTGCGATCCGTTCGACCATTGCGGGAATGTACGGCGCCATCTTCGGCTTCTGCGCGATGATCGTGCAGTCCGCATTGCCCAGACGGTACCCCTCTTGCTTGGCTGTCTCCCATACTTGAACAAGCAGTTTATAGCTGTCCGCATCCTTATACGCGGCATCCGTGTCGGGAAAGTGCTTCCCGATATCCCCGAGCCCCAGCGCTCCAAGAATCGCGTCGGTCAGAGCGTGCAGCAGCACGTCCGCATCGGAATGCCCGAGCAGCCCTTTTTCAAAAGGAATGTCCACGCCGCCGATAATGCACTTGCGTCCCTCCACCAGTTGATGCACGTCGAACCCTTGTCCCACTCGTATCATGACTCTCGCTCTCCCCTGACATGTCGAATGATCCACTCGGCCCAAGGCAAGTCCTCAGGCGTCGTGATTTTGATATTGTAATAGTCGGCTTCGACTACAGCGACCCGGACGCCAAGCCGTTCGACCAGCATGGCGTCGTCCGTCCCGACGAAGCCTTCCTCCCGTGCCCGCTCGTGCGCATCGCGCAGCAAAGAAAAACGAAAAGCCTGCGGGGTCTGAATCGCCCACAAGCTGCGCCGGTCCGGGGTCGCTTGGATCAACCCTTCGCCGTCCACAATTTTAATCGTATCTTTTACGGGTACGGCCAGAACAGCCGCTTCGGTCTCTACCGCTTTATCCAGGCATGCCGCGATATGCTCCCGGGCGGCAAACGGCCGGACGCCGTCGTGCACCATCACCCAATGGGCGGTGCCGTCCAAGGCCAATAGCCCTTGGTAAACGGAGTCTTGACGTTCCTTCCCCCCGGGAATCACCCGCTTCACCTTTCTGAGCCCGTAAGTCTCGATATAGCCCCGGCACCGCTCTACATCGTCCGCACCCGTAACCAACACGACGTCGCTTACGGCTTCCAGCCGATCGAACAGCTCCAGCGTATGTACCAGAATCGGTTTACCGTCCAGCAGCAAGTATTGCTTGCTTTCTTGCGTCCGCATACGCGAGCCTCTGCCCGCCGCTACGACCACGACCCCTAGTTTATCCGTCACCTTGTCCACCTGCCACTATGGTTCGGCTCCGAATGAAGCAAACCCGTTTGCCTTATTCTAAGCGCATCTATCTTATCATACCGTGTTAGAGCGCTTTTTCCAATAGCTTCGGCTTGGCAAATATCATTCGACCAGCTGACGTTTGCAGAACGCTTGTCACCAGCACATCGAGCGTCATGCCGATAAAGTCCCGGCCGCCTTCCACGACAATCATCGTGCCGTCATCCAAATAGGCGACACCCTGTCCGTGCTCCTTGCCGTCCTTGATGACTTGCACCAGAATTTCCTCTCCGGGCAGTACGACCGGCTTCACCGCATTCGCCAGATCGTTGATATTCAGAACCGATACGCCCTGCAGCTCGCATACTTTGTTGAGATTGAAGTCGTTCGTAATCACTTTGCCCTGCAAAGCTTTGGCCAGACGCACAAGCTTGCTGTCCACCTCGGAAATCTCTTCGAAATCCCCCTCGTAGATGAGTACTTTGACATCAAGCTCCTTCTGGATTTTGTTCAAAATGTCCAGCCCCCGACGGCCGCGGTTGCGCTTGAGCAAATCCGACGAATCGGCAATATGCTGCAGCTCTTCCAGCACGAATTCAGGAATGACAAGGGTTCCCTCGATAAATCCGGTTTTGCAAATATCCGCTATACGTCCGTCAATAATCACGCTCGTATCGAGAATTTTATGCTCCTCGAATCCTTTGGGCTCTCCGGACGCTCCTTTCCCGCGATCCGATCGACGTGCGTCCAGCACGGTGAACAGCTCCTCCTGTTTGACTGCCCCAAGCCGATAGCCCGCATACGAAAATGCCGCGATCAGCAGCATGTGCAGCAGGGGGCTGAACACGCCTGCTTGACTGAACGGATGGAGCAGCACCGACGAAAAGAGCAAGCCGACGACCATCCCGATCGAGCCCGCAAGCAGATCGGTCACCGGTACGTTGGCAATCCGTTCCTCTCCCCGCTGCACCACGTTCAGCAGATACGTTAATGCCCAAGAACTGATCGAATAGAAGAGCAGCGCGCCGGCCCCCAGCATCCAGAGGGCTTGTCCTTGAATCTCTTCCCGTCCCAAAACCGATGCTATGAATTCAAAACATGGTTTCCCTATCGTATCACTCCACCGTACTCCTAACGCACCGCCGATTACTGCAAATAGAAGCTGGAACCATTTTTTCATCATAGACTTTCACCTCCATAAAAATAACAAATTCTGCCTTCTTCTACAATTATGATCCAAATTACTCAAGCCTAATCGTATCAGTTGAAGAAAATGAAAAAAAGCATTCATTTTCCTTGCGGAAAACAAATGCTTTTTATTTTCATAGCCTTATGCAGCCTATGCGGTTTTAGATGTTCGTTGTTTTGGACTCCGGCTCTTCCATGGACGGACGTTTTCTTCGTTTCCAGAAGAACAGCCGATCAACGTTTTTTTTTAAGCCGTACAGCGCATAAAGTAGCAGCGGTACGAAGATGAGCTTGGACAGCAGCCCCGGATACATGACAGCCAGTACAACGGCAACCACGACGACAACGGGCGTAATCCAGATGGCAGCTTTCGGGATGCCGACCTTTTTGAAGTTCGGGTATTTCACGGTGCTGACCATCAAGTAGGACAGCAGAAGCGTCGACAAGACGAGTACGACAGTGTTCAACTCTTTATGGAAGAGCGCGAGCGTACACAATACGCCGCCGGCTGCAGGAATCGGCAAGCCGATAAAATATCCCGGCGTCCCGGCAACGACATTGAAGCGGGCCAGACGAAGCGCGCCGCAGATCGGGAAGATCGCGGTCACGATCCACGCTGCCGCTGCATTCATCTCGGTGAAAGCCACCACATACATGATGAACGCCGGCGCTACACCGAACGAGATGACATCGGACAGCGAGTCCAGCTCTTTGCCGAATTCGCTCTGCGCATTGAGCGCACGGGCAACGCGTCCGTCCAATCCGTCCAGAAGCATCGCGACGATGACCATGATCGCAGCAAGCTCGGGTTTACTATTAAACACGGAAATAATTGCAATAATACCTAAGAACAAGTTCCCAATCGTAAACAAGTTCGGAAGGGATTTTGTTATCATTGTTTTAGTCCACCTCTGGTTTTACTGTACCCTAATATCCTAATAATATTTGGCTACCCTCTGATTGTATGCAACTTAAATATGTCTGTCAATGAGCACCTGATCTTGAATCCTCTTTAATCCTTCTTTAATCGTGCGTGCACGAACTTCGCCGATGCCGTCCACTTCGTCCAATTCCTCAATCGTCGCCATCATCAGATGCGGGAGCTGACCAAACCGTTCCACCAGATTATGTATAATGACGGAGGGAAGACGCGGTATTTTGTTCAGTACCCGGTAGCCTCTTGGCGAGATCGTCTCCTCCGCGCTGCCAGTCGTATGCGGATAGCCGAGCGCCCGTGCAATGTGCGAATGATCGAGCATCTCGTCGGTCGAATGCTTCTTGAGCGTCGCTTGGACTTCTTTTACCTTCTCTTCAGTCAACTCTTTGACGTAATCCTTAATCAGCAAGTAAGCTTCATTCTCAGTGTTGCCAACCAATTCCTCCAACTGCATGCTGATCAACCGGCCTTCGTTACCGAGCTCGTTAATGTAACGCTTGATCTCTCCTTTAATACGTAAAACCATCTCAATACGTTGCATCACACCGGTAACATCGTGCAAAGTAACCAGCTCCTCAAATTCGGAAGCGCCCAGATTGGTCAAATCCTGGTCCAATACGGACTTGTATTTCTCCAGCGTTTGGATCGCTTGATTCGCTTTCGTCAAAATAACGCCGATATCTTTGAGCGAATAGCGCAAGCTGCCTTGATACAAGGTAATGACGTTGCGCCGCTGCGAGATGGACACCACAAGCTTGGAGGTCTGCTTCGCGACGCGCTCCGCCGTCCGGTGCCGAATGCCCGTTTCGGTAGACGTAATCGAAGAGTCCGGAATCAGCTGCGTATTCGCATACAGAATACGCTTTAAATCCTCGCTGAGGATGATCGCGCCGTCCATTTTGGCCAGCTCATATAAGTAGTTTGGGGAAAAATCGCAGTTGATGGAAAAGCCGCCGTCTACAATCTCCATCACTTCCGGGCTGTAGCCGACGACGATTAAGCCGCCCGTTTTGGCGCGCAGCACGTTCTCCAGCCCTTCCCGGAACGGCGTGCCTGGCGCAACGAGCTGCAGCAGCTGGCTCATGACGTCGCGTTTTGCTTCTTCCTTGCTCAATGGTGTCCCTCCTGACGAGTTTTGGTGATCAAGTTCGGACGTTCCGAGACAGCTGCAACTGCCTGCGGCCGCTCTTGAATTCGGAAAATTTAATATAACTATAGCGGTATTTTTCCGAATTCAAGGGCGGCACGTAAACTCTCCGGCAGTTGCACTGTTCTCCACTGAAAACTTGATAACCAAAAGAATTATACTAAAGCAGCCGATAGCGCTTCGGCTACGGTGTTGACGCCGATAATTTGAATGCCTGCCGGGGGCGTCCAGCCTTTCAGGCTTTTTTGCGGGAGAATCACGCGGCGGAAGCCGAGCTTCTCCGCTTCCCGCACCCGCTGGTCGACGCGGGACACGCCGCGCACCTCGCCCGTCAGTCCGACTTCGCCGAAGATGACGTCGAACGGCTGCGTCGGCTGTTCGCGGAAGCTGGAGGCGATGCTGACCGCTACCGCAAGGTCGACCGCCGGCTCATCCAGCTTCACGCCGCCTGCGACGTTAAGGTAAGCGTCCTGATTTTGCAAGAACATGCCCATCCGCTTCTCCAGCACCGCGATAATGAGCGACAGCCGGTTATGATCGAAGCCGGTCGCCATCCGCCGGGGGGATGGGAAGTTGGTGGACGAGACGAGCGCTTGAAGCTCTACGAGCACGGGACGCGTCCCCTCCATACTGGCGACGACGGTCGAGCCGGCAACGCCCAGCGGCCGTTCGGACAAAAACAGCTCTGACGGATTGTTAACCTCAACCAAGCCGCTTTCCCGCATTTCGAAAATCCCGATTTCGTTGGTCGAACCGAACCGGTTTTTAACAGCGCGAAGCACCCGGTACGAATGATGCCGTTCCCCTTCGAAATACAGCACGCAATCGACCATATGTTCGAGTAATCGCGGTCCGGCAATGGCGCCCTCTTTAGTAACATGACCAACGAGAACGGTTGCGATTCCTTTCATTTTAGCAATCCGCATAAAATGCCCCGTGCATTCCCGAACTTGAGAGACTGAACCGGGCGCGGAAGCCACGGCACCGTGGTATACCGTTTGGATCGAGTCGATGACGATGAAATCCGGCTCGATCTCGTCAATCGCCGCTTCGATATGCTCCACATTCGTTTCGCAAAGCACGAACAACAGCGGGGAAACGGCTTGCAGCCGGTCTGCCCTCAGCTTCGTCTGGCGGACGGATTCCTCACCGGAAATGTACAGCACCTTCAAGTCCAACTGCGTCAGCAAATGGGACGTTTGCAGAAGCAGCGTCGACTTCCCGATCCCCGGGTCGCCGCCTACCAGAATCAAGGAGCCGGGCACGATGCCGCCGCCAAGCACGCGGTTTAACTCCCGATTGTCCGTTACGATCCGCTCTTCTTGACTGCTTTCTATGTTTATGATAGAAACCGCTTTTTCTTTCTTGTTCAAAAAATTTGTGTGCAGCCCTTTGCTCTTAACAACGGTCTCCACTTCTTCCACAAATGTATTCCAAGCTTCGCAGCCCGGACATTTGCCGAGCCATTTCGGCGATTCGTAGCCGCATGACTGGCAGAAGAACTTCGTTTTTGTTTTCGCCATCATTTAACCCTGCTTTCTGATCCCAACTCAAAGTTTACCATTTTGACCCTGTCTTGAAAACCCTTGCCGCCGCTGAAAAGAAAAAAAGCTTTAATGGTAAATAATAAAAGCATCCCTCCGGCCCAGCTTGCAGCCGTGGGATGCTATGGAAGGAGCCTGCGCTCCTGAATTTTAGACTTAAGCCTCCGTACCGACGCCTTGATTGCGATGAACGATCAATTCGCCGTCCTTCTCGTCGATCGTAAGCGTGTCGCCTTTGGTGATGTTGCCGCGCAGCAATTCCTCCGACAACCGGTCTTCGATGTGCTTCTGAATCGCTCTGCGCAGCGGTCTCGCGCCGAAGGTCGGATCGTAGCCTTCTTTGGCGAGGAACGCTTTGGCCGAATCGGTCAGGAAGAATTCAACTTCCTGCTCTTTCAACCGTTTGCGAAGGTCGTCGGCCATCAAAGTAACGATCTCGGCGATATGCTGTTCTTCCAAGGAGTGGAACACGATAATCTCGTCGATCCGGTTCAAGAACTCCGGACGGAAGCTTTTCTTCAGCTCGCCCATTACTTTTTCTTTCATATTGTTATAATCTTTGCCTGCATCATGTGCGGCAGTGAAGCCGAGCGTCGAGTTTCTCTTGATCGTATCGGCCCCGACGTTCGATGTCATGATGATCAGCGTATTGCGGAAGTCGACCGTACGGCCTTTGGAGTCCGTCAGGCGGCCGTCTTCAAGCACCTGCAGCAAAATATTGAATACTTCAGGGTGCGCTTTTTCGATTTCGTCCAGCAGGACAACGGAGTACGGCTTGCGGCGTACTTTTTCGGTCAATTGGCCGCCTTCTTCGTAGCCGACGTATCCCGGAGGCGCTCCGACCAAACGAGACGTAGAATGTTTCTCCATGTACTCGGACATGTCGATCCGAATGACGGCATTCTCGTCACCGAAGAGAGACTCGGCAAGCGCACGAGCCAGCTCGGTTTTCCCGACACCGGTCGGACCAAGGAAGATAAACGAGCCCATCGGGCGTTTCGGATCTTTAAGACCCGCTCTAGCCCGGCGAATCGCGCGGCTGACCGCTTTGACCGCTTCATCCTGGCCGATCACCCGGTCATGCAGGATAGATTCCATTTTCAGCAGGCGCTGAGTTTCTTCCTCGGCCAGCTTCACGACAGGAATACCGGTCCAGCTTGCTACGACTTGGGCAATATCGTCCGGCGTCACTTCGGAGTCGGTGCGTCCTTGCTTCTCTTTCCATTCGTTCTTCGTCGAGTCGAGCTCTTCCCGCAGCTTCTGCTCCGTATCGCGCAGCGATGCTGCTTTCTCGAATTCCTGGCTTTGCACGGCAGCGTCTTTTTCCTTGCGGATATCATCGAGACGGCTTTCCAGCTTTTTCAGATCCGGCGGTACCGTATACGAACGGAGCCTTACTTTGGAGCTGGCTTCGTCGATCAAGTCGATCGCTTTATCCGGAAGGAACCGGTCCGTAATATAACGGTCGGATAGCTTCACGGCTTGCTCAATGGCTTCATCCGTAATTTTCACGCGGTGATGCGCTTCGTAACGGTCACGCAGCCCGTGCAAAATCTGAATCGCTTCTTCCGGCGACGGTTGATCGACCGTAATCGGCTGGAAGCGTCTTTCCAGCGCTGCGTCCTTTTCGATATATTTGCGGTACTCGTCAAGCGTCGTAGCCCCGATGCACTGAAGCTCTCCGCGAGCCAGAGCCGGCTTCAAAATATTCGAAGCGTCGATCGCACCCTCCGCCCCGCCGGCACCGATCAACGTATGCAATTCATCAATGAACAAGATGATGTTTCCGGCTTGCCGGATTTCATCCATAATTTTTTTCAGGCGGTCTTCGAATTCGCCGCGGTATTTCGTACCGGCGACGACCGACCCCATATCCAAGGTCATGACACGCTTATCGCGCAGCGTTTCCGGAATTTCGTTCGCGACGATTTTTTGTGCCAGTCCTTCGGCAATCGCCGTTTTACCTACGCCGGGCTCACCAATGAGAACCGGATTGTTTTTTGTACGGCGGCTGAGCACTTGAATCACGCGCTCAATTTCTTTGCTGCGGCCGATGACCGGGTCCAGGTTGCCTTCCTTGGCATAAGCCGTCAGATCGCGAGCCAGACCGTCCAACGTCGGTGTATTCACATTCGTCGGGTTACCATGGTTAGGCGAGACCACCTCGCTGCTGCCGAGCAGTTGAAGCACTTGCTGACGGGCCTTGTTCAGGCTCACGCCCAAATTGTTCAATACGCGTGCAGCAACGCCTTCGCCTTCACGAATCAAGCCGAGCAGAATGTGCTCCGTTCCGACGTACGTGTGTCCCAGCTTGCGGGCTTCGTCCATCGACAGCTCGATTACTTTTTTCGCCCGCGGCGTGTATGCGATATTCGATGGCTGCTCTTGTCCCCGTCCGATCAGCGATTCGACTTCGTCTTGAATTTTCTCCAGGCCGAGTCCGAGCGCAATGAGCGCCTTCGCGGCAATGCCTTCGCCTTCACGAATCAGACCGAGCAGAATGTGCTCTGTTCCGATATTGTTGTGTCCCAAACGAACTGCTTCCTCCTGCGCCAAGGACAATACCTTTTGCGCGCGTTCCGTAAATCTGCCAAACATCATGTGTAACACCTCCAAAGATTGGTATAGCGTATGCTTATTATGCGGTTTCGTATGTTGACGGCTAGCCCGTTTCCGCAATTTTTTCTCTGATGAGCTGTGCCCGTCTAATGTCTCTTTCTTCAGGTGTCAGCTTTTCTCCTGCCGTCTGCTGCAAAAAACCCGGCTGGGTCATAACCAAAAGCTCGTTGAGCACATGCGGAGAGACATTTTTGATAAACCCGAGATCAATCCCGAGCCGCACGTCCGACAGCCGCTGCGCCGCTTCTTTGGAATCCATAATCGCCGCATACGACAAGACGCCGTAAGAACGGCTGACCCGGTCCAAAATTTTGGCTCTCGTCTCGTAGATCAGCTTCTGTCTGGCTGCACGTTCGTGCTCGATAATTTGCCTTACGACGCTGTACAGGTTATCGATAATTTCCTCTTCGGATTGTCCCAACGTAATCTGGTTCGAAATCTGGAACAGATTGCCGAGCGCTTCGCTGCCTTCGCCATACAAGCCCCGCACGGCCAGCCCCACCTGAGTAATAGCCGACAATATGCGGTTGATCTGCTGCGTCAGCACGAGCGCGGGAAGATGGATCATCACCGAAGCGCGAATCCCCGTGCCCACGTTCGTAGGACAGCTCGTCATGTACCCACGCTTTTCGTCAAAAGCATAATTTAAATGCGTTTCGAAAATATCGTCGATCTGGTTGGCCAGATCCCAAGCTTCTTTAATCTGAAAACCAGGACACAAGCACTGAATCCGAAGATGGTCTTCTTCATTGACCATAATGCTAACGGACTCGTTGTCACTGAGAATGACGGCTCCGTTGCGCGATTCGTTAGCCAATGCCGGACTAATCAAATGCTTTTCGACCAGCACCCGTCTCTCCAGTTCATTCAACTCGGAAAGCGGCAGCATCGAAAACCGGCTGATCGTACCCAACTCTTCATTATGAGCGACTTGGGCTACTTGCTCCAGCACTTCCTTCGATTGCTGGTTCGTTGCCAACATGGGGAAGGGGTACGCCTGTATATTTCGCGCGATGCGTATGCGGCTGCTAATGACGATATCCGAATCCGGCCCTTCACCCTTCATCCAATCGCTAAGCGCATTCTCTGTAAAACGGCTTGCTTCCGTCATAAGCACTCCTCCTTACGTCACCCGTCTAACCTTCGGCAACCTTTTTCTCAAGCTCGCGGATTTGATCCCGCAGACGGGCTGCTTCTTCGAATTCCTCATTATCGATACGGATCAGCAATTCCTTTTTCAACTGATCGATTTCACGCTTATGTTTAATTAACCCGCCGGATCGCTTGGGAACCTTGCCGGTATGAATAATGTTGCCATGGACGCGTTTGAACAACGGGTCCAGCTTCTCCCCAAAATGCTTATAGCACTCGCTGCAGCCGAAACGGCCGACCTTACTGAACTGCGTATATGTTAGTCCGCAGTGCTCGCAGCGGCTGGGCTGTACTTTGTTGGCGAGCGTACTGTGCGCCGACGGTTCGAAATCAAGCAGTCCGCTGAGCAGATTATGAATGGAAAACCCATTGGCCGTCCCCGGGATGAGCTCCCCTTTTTCTCTGGCGCACGATTCGCAAATGTGAAACTCCGTCTTCTCGCCATTCAAAATTTTCGTAAAATGAAGCGTCGCTTGCTTCTTGCCACATTCCTGACAAATCATCTGGGTCCCTCCTTTAATCTTGCCTTGGGACGGCAGGATACGAATATCATTTGCTTAGCAAAGAAATCAACATCGCCTTCAATATTCTTGCCCTGATCTCATCCCTTAGAGGCAGCTTCAAGATCAGGACCTCCCGGGTAATGGCTGCTTTCATCAATGCCGCTTCCCGCGAAGTGATGAAGCCCCCTTCTTCCAGCTGATACAGCAGTCCTTCGGATGCAAGCTGATCCATGTGCGTACCGATGGTTTGGAAAATATGATCCATCACCGCGCCATGCGATTGCAGCTCGATTCTTTGAATTCGAATGTAACCGCCGCCGCCCCGCTTGCTCTCGACAATGTACCCTTTCTCCAACGTAAAACGGGTACTAATGACGTAATTGATCTGCGAGGGAACGCAGTTGAATTGATCGGCCAGCTCATTGCGTTGGATCTCGATCACACCGTCGGGGCTCTGCTGCAAAGTTTGCTTCAGATATTGCTCAATAATTTCTGAAACATTGCGCATCTATTCGACCTCCCGCGACAGAAGTAAAACCATATTTAAAGCAAAGAAAGCCTAGATGATCTGGTATAAGTCTAGGTGGCAGAATCATTGACTTTGACTTTCTTTGACTTTAACTACATTATAGCAGATTTGCGTAAGATTGCAACTCCCCCACCTATTTCTTAGTTTGGGGTCGTCCGGGCACTTTTATTCTTGCCGAGATAAAGAAAAAGAGCCTCTCCGGATAAAATCCGAAGAAGCTCTTGTGCTTGGCGACGTCCTACTCTCCCAGGACCCTGCGGTCCAAGTACCATCGGCGCTGGAAGGCTTAACGGTCGTGTTCGGGATGGGTACGCGTGGTTCCCTTCCGCCATCATCACCAAACGGATTGCGATGTTTCTGCCACGAAACATCTTTACTTTGTTCAAGGCGACTTGCACCCTGAAAACTGGATCGAAACATAGCGTAAAGTGAATCGTATTGGATAAGCCCTCGA
>NZ_JTHN01000165.1 GCF_001399685.1 Paenibacillus sp. A3 | reverse complement strand
CGGCCGCCCCGATGCTGACAAGCGCATCCGACCGGTTATCGTAGGCCGCCGCTTTCAACGACTGGCTGTTTAACCGTTTCGCCAAACGGCTGTTATATGTGTATACCCCCCACATGACGACCGCGCACCCGAGCGCAATCCATGCGGCCAGCAAATCCGGAGCCTGACGGTCTGTTACGAAAAAGCTCTTGCACGCCTGCAGCACGACTTGAATCCCGGCGGCAGCCATAATGAACGACGCGACAAGCGAGGCGATCGTCTCGGCCCGTCTGTGCCCGTAAGGGTGGTCCCGATCCGGCGGCTTGCGCGAAATGCGCAGTCCGATCAGTACGGCGAGCGATACGATGATATCGGTCGAGTTATTGATTCCGTCGGCGGTGAGCGCCTCGGAACCGGTCGTATACCCCATGCCGATCTTAAAAGCGGCAAGCAGGATGTACGCGACAATGCTGACCCACGCGCCCTTTTCGCCTTCTTTTAACGGATCATGCGTTTCCACGGCGGTTCCCCTCCATTGCTCTTGCCAAAATCACCTTGATTGAAGTCAGGCTCATCATATCAGACGAAAACCGTGTGGGTCTAGAGAAACAGTGTTTTACCCGCCAATAAAAATAGGTCCCGTGCAACTTTGTTTTACCGGTCAAAGGATGTGAGGAACGGCCAACAAAAAAGGACCGGACCAAAAAAAAGAAACAGCGGCCCGCGTCTCGCCGGGTACCGCTGTCCGGACGCTGCGACGGACCGCCGCTTGCCCTTTAGAAACGCAGGCCGGCATCGAAGCCGTTATAGTCGTCGCCCGACGGATCGAACGGCACGTCTTCGTCATTATATGCGCCGCTGGATCGGTTGACATAATCCGAAGCGGATACGGCCGGTTCGCTTTCGGTCCAATCGTCGTTCACGAAATGCGCCGGAATCGGGATCAGGCTGTCTGGATCGTAAGCCATGGCGAATGCGGCGGTTTCGCTCAGCGAGCCTTCCGCTTCGATCAAGCGTCCCCCATAGGCTTGGACGATTTCGAGCGCGGACGTCAGATCGTGCCGGTCTACGATGACATGCAGAGTCGGCTGCTTCAGGTTCGTATGCGGACTCACGCGGTACCCGAGCTCCTCCAGCATATCCTGGGCCAAGGCGGCCGCATTCTGAGAATCGAATTGAAACAAAATCGGTGTGCTGCTCATAAGGTTCCTCCGGTTGTCGGTAATAGGTTCACGTTTGGCTCTAGTTTGCCCCGATGAAGGATGCTTATTCCAAGCGCGGCACATACTCCCTCGCCTGAAGGCATAGGATGATAGCGACACCGCTCCCTTATCCGGCTTCGCCAAATTCTGATCCGAAAGAGGTGTACGCCATGTACAACGGACCGCCCGAAAGCCCCGAGCCGGAGGACGTGCGTTTGAACCAATGGATTGCCGCTGCGGCGTATTTGTTATTTTTCGTGCCGCTGCTTGCCGCTCCGAAGTCGAGGTTTGCCATGTATCACGCCAATCAGGGGCTGGTGCTGCTCTTGATCTCGATCGCCGCCAATCTGGTTCTCGGGCTGCTGCCGCTGATCGGGCTGCTGCTCGTGCCGCTGGCTAATCTCGGCCTGCTCGTTCTATTCATTATGGGCATTCTGAACGTCGTGAACGGGTGGATGAAGCCGCTGCCGCTCATCGGCGGCCTGTGCTTGATCAGGACGCCTTAGCGCGCGGGCACGCCAAAAAGACGTTCCGTATCCTTACTTTTGGAGTAAGGAAGCGGGACGTCTTTACTTTTGCAAAAATCGGCGCGTCATTCTTAGCGCACGACCTCTTGCAGCGGCCGCCGTTCGACGGTCAGCAGCTTTCCCTCGCGGAAAAAGCAGCGGTGCTCCGCACAAGGCTCTCCGGCCAGCATCGCCGGAAGAAAATGCCGGACATGCTGCACCACGCCGTAGTTTTCCGGGTCGATCACCCATTCGACCGGCTTCCACGCCAAGATGCCCTCGGGCGTCTCCATCGGCAAATCCGGCAGCGCATCACCCGGAGCCTCTCCGATAAAAGCGTACATCCCCCCTGCATCCCGGCCGTCCACCTCCCACGTCACGGTCCCGCCGAAGCGCACCGCCTCCTCTTCAAGCCGGAGCCCAGTCTCCTCTTCGATTTCCCGTATGACGCTCGCCAGCGGCGTTTCTCCCGGCTCCAGCTTACCGCCGACCCCGTTCCACAGTCCGAGCAGCGGCGCTTTCCCACGGTTCAGCATGAGCAAACGATCGCCGCTGCGAATAAAAGCGATATTGAATTTGAGCATGTCTCACCCTCCTGTCCCGCAAAATCCGCAAGTCTGTCACCATTATAATGCAAGTTTCCACAAAAGCCCGGAAAATCCTGCAACATTTGCTTATTTTCGGTGAATTATGAGATTGCCAACGGTACGGGGAATTTGTTATCATTGACAAGTGGCGAGCCATATGTAATATTAATTATAAAACGTATGCTTTACTGCTTAAAAGCTTAAAAGTCACGAAGCGGTCGCCTATTTTGGAGAGGAGTCAATCATTATGGTCAGGGAAAACCACAATATTTTGGACTGCACCATCCGCGACGGCGGTTTGGTCAACAACTGGGATTTTAGCGTCGAGTTTGTCAAAGACATGTATTACGGTCTGAGCGAAGCCGGCGTCGAATATATGGAGATCGGTTATAAAAACTCGGCTAAGCTGCTGAAAGGCGCTGAAGCGGGTCCTTGGCGCTTTTTGAACGAGGATTTCCTGAAGGAAGTCATCCCGCAAAAGACCGACACCAAGCTGTCTGCGCTGGTCGACATCGGACGCGTTGACGAGAAGGACATTCTCCCCCGGGAAAACAGCTTGCTCGACCTGATCCGCGTAGCGACTTACATCAAGGACGTGGATAAAGCGCTCGATCTGGTGCAGAAATTCCACGACTACGGCTATGAGACAACCATCAACATTATGGCGCTCTCCCACGTGATGGAGAACGATCTGAACGAAGCGTTCGAAGAAATTGCCAAGAGTCCGGTCGATGTCGTGTACATCGTCGATTCGTACGGCAGCATGGACTACCGGGACGTCGAGTATCTCGTCTCCAAATTCCAGCGTCTTCTGCCGAACAAGAAGCTCGGCCTGCATATGCACAACAACATGCAGCTCGCCTTCTCCAATACGATTATGGGCGCAACCAAAGGCGTCGAGTTCCTTGACACCTCCGTATACGGCATGGGACGAGCTGCCGGCAACTGCCCGACGGAGCTGATCGTCAGCCATTTGAAAAATCCGAAGTACGACGTTCGTCCGATTCTCGGCATCATTGAGAAGCATATGATCACCATGCGAGAGAAGTGGGAGTGGGGCTACATCATTCCTTACATGATCGCCGGCGTATTGAACGATCATCCGCGTTCGGCCATGGCAGTCCGCGCCAGCGACAAAAAGGACAACTTCGTGGAATTTTACGACAAAATGACATCCCCCGAAGCTATGCCGGCCGGCGAGTAATCCGGCTGCCGCTTGCGGTTCACACAGTAAAACCCGGTTTCCCTTGGCGGAAGCCGGGTTTCTTGTCCTTTAGCGGACCATTCTGGTAAGCTTAACCTTGTACGGAAAGGGGAAATTCGCTACTATGAAAACTTTTGAAGCCCGGGTCAAGGCCGTGATGGCCGCCCGCGATCCGCATACGTTCGTCACCGCGCGGGAAAGCTCCGTCACCGTCGATCTTGCCGGCATTCCCGGCGATCGGCATTACGGGCTCACGCGGCCTGCCGACAGCCGGCAGCGGTTTTATCCGCGCGGCACCGACATTGCCAACCGGAGACAGATCAGCGTCGTCTCCGTCGAGGAATTAGCTCAAATCGCCGAGCGGCTAGGGCTGCCTGAAGTGCTTCCCGAGTGGCTCGGCGCCAATCTGCTGTTGGAGGGATATCCATCCCTCACGCTGCTGCCGCAGGGCGCGCGCCTGCTGTTCCCTGCCGGAACGGGCTTGATCGGCGAAGGCGAGAACCTGCCCTGCACGGGGCCGGGCGAAGTAATCGCCGAAGCGACGGGCTATCCTGCGGCAGCGACCCGCTTCACGGCCGCCGCGAAGAAGCGGCGCGGCATCGTCTGCTCCGTCGAGCGCATAGGCACGATAGCAGAAGGCGATACCGTGCGGATTATGATTGAGTAACCGGGGCAAGGATCCAGTTACTTCCACATTTTACAAGCGAAGCGAGGTGCGGGAGGTGCTTCCGACCGTTACGTTTAAAGCCCCCAAGCAGCTGCTCAATGCGGCCACCGGTTACTTGACGGGCTATACGCATACGCTCAATCCTTATTCCGGCTGCGCCTTCGCCTGCACCTACTGCTACGTGCGCGAAATGCCGGTGGCGAAGTTTCGCCCGGAGCCTTGGGGAAGCTGGATCGACGTAAAATCGTCGGCCGCGGAGCTGCTCGTCAAAGAACTCGTCCGGGCGAAACGCAAGGGGCCGGTTTCCATCTTTATGTCTTCCAGCACGGACCCGTACCAGCCGGTCGAATATCGGACCGGACTGACCCGTTCTCTGCTCGAAACGATGGCGGAAGGAGATGCTCCCGACTTTGTGCTGCTGCAAACGCGGAGCCCGCTCGTCACCCGGGATATCGATCTGCTCCAGCGGCTTGGAACGCGCGTGCGCGTCAGCCTCACGATCGAGACCGATCTGGAGCCGATCCGCAAAGCGTTCACGCCTGCCGCGCCACCGATCCCCGCCCGGCTGCGGGCGCTGCGCCAGCTTGTCGAAGCGGGCGTGCCCGCGCAAGCGGCCGTCTCGCCCGTGCTGCCGAACAGCGGCGGCTTCGCGCAAGCGCTGCGGGATACCGGCGTGACGCGGCTCGTCGTCGACGACTTCTTCATGGGCGACGGCAGCCTCGGTCGGCGCACGGAGCGTCTCGGCATCCGCCGCATTTACGAGTCGCTCGGGCTGGAGGCTTGGTATGACCGGGATGCTTACCGGCAAGTACTGGAGCAACTGAAGCGGCATTTTCCGGAAGAGCGGATTTTGGTCAGTCAGGCGGGCTTTTTGCCGTAAACAGCCGGAGGCCGGACTCGTGACGTACTTATTG
>NZ_JTHN01000164.1 GCF_001399685.1 Paenibacillus sp. A3 | reverse complement strand
CGAAGCGGCCGTCACAACCGTTTCCGCAACCGAATCTTCCACGGACAACGCGCAACCCGGCATCGCCGGCGAACGGATCGCGGATACGCTGCGGTCAGCGGCGGAGTCTGCTGCGGATGTCAGTCGCCAGATCCAGCGGCTGCAGGCAAAGCTTCAAGAGCTGCTGCAAAGCAAGCGCCAGTTGGACAAGCAGCGGCATGACGGCGAAGCGCGCAAGCAAATGGCGCAAACACTGTTCGACGCCCACGCGGTGAAAGCGGGCGAGACCCGTGAAGCGCTGAACGCCGTCCGTGCCGGCTGGCAGGCCAAATTTGCCGAGCTCCGGGCGGATGAGCTGGAAGAGTTGGCGGAGCGTCTGAAGCGTCAGGACCAACTGGCGGAGGAACTTCGGGCCCGCCTGGACAAAAGCGTGGAGTTTTTGGACGAGAAGCGGAGCCGGATGGAGCAACTCCAGCAGGAGCTGGGCGAAGCGGAAAAAGAATCCGTCCGGTTAACGGCGGAACGGCAAGCGCTTGAGCAGCAGACCGGACAGCAGGCGGAGCGGCTGCGCGCTTGGGTAGGAGACGAAGACGCTTCTGCTTTGGCTGCGAAGGCGCAGGCCGAGCTGCACAAGCTGCGCGCCGAAGCACAGGGGGCTGCAAAGCTGCTCGAAGAAACGCAGGCCCGCCAGCAGGCCGAAACGAAGGCGGAAGCCGCGGCTCGGCAGGCGGCCGAATCAGCGCGGCTCGCCTGCGAGGAAGCGGAAGCGGAATGGACGCAGCAAGCGTCCGCGGAAGGCTTCGCAACGGCAGACGAAGTGACGCAAGCGCTGGTCGAACTGGAGCAGCAGCAGGCATGGGCTGCCGAGGTGGAAGCCCACGGCAAGCAGGAGCATCAGCTCGCCGTGCGGCAAACGGAGCTTGACGCCGAGCTGGCGGGACGGCAGGTCACCGAAGAAGAGTGGACCGCGCTGGAGGAAGAGCTGGCCCGGTGCAAGGCCGAGGACGAAGCGGCGCTGCAGGCGACGGCCAAGGCGGAGCGCGATCACGAGGAGCTGCAGGCGAAGCATGCCCGGTGGAGCGAACTGGAGGCGGAGCGTGAGAAAAGCCAGCAGGAGCTGTCCCTGCTCGGCAAATTGCAAAGCGTGCTGCGCGGCAACGCCTTCGTCGAATTTTTGGCCGAGGAGCAGCTCATGCATGTCAGCCGTGCGGCATCCGAACGGCTCGGTCAGTTGACGCGGCAAAAATATGCGATCGAGGTCGACTCCGGCGGCGGCTTCGTCATCCGCGACGACGCGAACGGCGGCGTGCGCCGGCCGGTGACCACCTTGTCCGGCGGCGAAACGTTCCTGACCTCGCTGTCGCTGTCGCTCGCCCTTTCGACGCAAATCCAGCTGAAAGGAGAGCATCCGCTCGAATTTTTCTTCCTGGACGAAGGGTTCGGCACGCTGGACCAAGAGCTGCTCGATACGGTCATCACTGCGCTGGAAAAGCTGCATTTGGACAAGCTGACCGTCGGCGTCATCAGCCACGTGCCGGAGCTGAGAGCGCGGCTGCCGCGCAGGCTGGTCGTTCACCCCGCCGAGCCGAACGGCCGGGGCAGCCGGGTGACGCTGGAAACGATGTAGCATACTTCTACGCGAACCGTCATAGCTAATGGTATAATCGATAGAACAAGCCGCAGCGCAAGGGGGAACTGGAATGACCATAACCAATGGCAAGCCGCAACGTCCGAATAAACGCACCACGAACCGCCGCAGCTTACGCAGCACGTTTGTCGCCGTCTTAGGCGCCGGCCTGCTCCTCGGACAGGGCTTGCCGGTTCAGGCCGACGCCATCTGGGACCGCTGGAAGGCGGCGGATGCCGCCGTGGCCAAAGGAGATGCGGCGTCGGCCGTGCCGCACTGGAAATTTCTCGTGGAGCATTATGCGGCGGCCGGAGATTGGGAGAATGCCGCGTTGTTTAGCGGCAAGCTCAACCAGCATTTCGACGGCATCAAGGATTACGAGCAGGCGATCCGCTATTACGAGCAGGAGAACGAATACTGGCTGAAGGCGGGAAAAGATTGGGGAGCGGTCGATTTGCAGCGGGCGGAGCAGATTCGCACGACCATCGAGGCGTATATCGGGACGAAGGATACTGAAATGCTGCGGCGGCAAGCGGCCCCGAAGAACGGCAAGCTGGCGAAGTTCGAGCCGGAATACGGCACGTACATCGGCATGTACACCGAACGGGACCCCGGGATGCAGAACTATTTTGACCGCTCCGAAAGCTTGTACGGCAAGAAGCATGCGCTGTATCTCGCTTATTCGCAGGTTGGCAAGCCGTTTCCGAAGCAGCATGCGGCCCGGGCCAAGCAGGCCGGCGCTGCGCTGCAGATCGGCTGGGAGCCGATGAACGGTCTGGACGCCGTGACGGACGACGTCGTCCGTCAATGGGCGAAGGAAGCGAAAGCCGCCGGCATTCCGATCTTTTTGCGCTACGCCAGCGAAATGAACGGCGACTGGGTTGTCTGGCACGGCGATCCGCAAAAATACATCGACAAATTCAAAATGGTTCACGACATCATGGCCGAGGAAGCGCCGAACGTCGCCATGGTATGGAGCCCCGGCGACGTGCCGATGTATTCGATGGACGCTTATTATCCCGGCGACGACTATGTCGATTGGGTCGGCGTCAGCATGTACTCGGAGCCTTACCAGAACGGCGATCCGCAGCAGGGCAATATGCAGGCGACGAGTCCCGTCGAGCGGCTCGATCATTTGTACAAAACGTACGCCGACCGCAAGCCGCTGATGATTAGCGAGACGGCAGTCTCCCATTACGCCAACTTGCCGCAGGAGTCGTTTACCGACTACGGGCTGCTTAATCTGCAGCGCCTGTACGAAGTGATGCCTTTCAAATACCCGCGGCTCAAGTCGATTACGTATTTTAACGTCAACCTGGACATGAAGGAATCGAAGAACAATTACCTGCTTCGCGACAACGAGGCGATGCTGAAGCTGTATAAGCAGCTCATTTCTTCGCCGTATTACTTGTCCAAGGTGGAGCAAGGGGCGAAACCTTCCGACCAAACAGGGTCCGTGCCGATGGGGAAAGACAACGCTATCGCGCGGGCGGCCAAGCTTATTCCGTTCGTGAAAATCCCTGATATCTACATCGGTAAACTTGAATATTATTTGAACGGAACTTTGCTTGCGACGCAGACGGCCCCGCCATTCGGGATCGACTTGATAGCCGGCGCGATTCCTGAGGGTTCGGTTATTGAACTCGCAGTCTATAATCGCGAAGGCCAGAAGAGCGGCTCCCGTTCATTTCCGATCACCTCCAGGATTTCCGTCGATGTAGACGGAAAAGCCGTGCCGTTTGAGCAGCCTCCGGTTTTGATCGAGGGCAATACGCTGACACCGCTGCGCGCGATTTTTGAAGCGATGGGGGCAAAGGTGGAATGGGATGAGGGAACCCGGACGGCCACAGGGAAAAAAGGCTCGACAAACGTTTCCGTGACGATCGGCAGCGGCTTCGCGAGCATCAACAGCGAAGCTTACCCGCTCGAAGCTCCCGCCCGGTTGGTCAACGGCCACACGATGGTCCCGGCCCGTTTTATCGGCGAAGCGTTCGGAGGCAAGGTTGAGTGGGACGGAGAGACGCGAACGGTGCGAATCGGCACCGGATCGGGGACAGAGAGCGGAACGGCATTGCGGGAGCTTCCGGTTTCGCGTACCGCGGTGAAGTCCTCGTCCACCGTCACTGCGCTCTCAGCGGAGCGTAAGTCGCCGTCCGATACCAAACCCGGGCCGCTTCAAGCGGTCGGCGCATGGTTTGGCTGGGTGGGGCAGCAGCTATCCAAGCTTTGGAACGATCTGATGTAAAAATACAAAAAAGCTCGAACGGCCGGTTCCGCCTTTCACGGAACCGAGCCCATTCGAGCTTTTTTATTCGCACGACTATAATCCGATTATGCTCGTTGAAGCTGCGGACTTTCCTCCAAGATCGCCTTGGCCGCCAGCCGCGCGCTGGAGAAGGCGCGTTCCGCAAGCTCGCCTTTGCCTTGACAGCCGTCGCCGCAGAAGTAGAACGGCACGTTCTCGATCCGGTTCGGCAGCAGCCGGTTGCTTGCGATATTTTTGACGCTCGACACCATCGCTTTTTTCGAAACGCGTTTCACTTCCGTCGCTTCACGCCAGCCCGGATAGTGCTGATCGAACAAGGCTTCCATCTGTTCGGTCTTTTTGTCCAAATACGCCTTGCGCTCGTCCTCGCCCTCGAAGTTGTCGTTCAGGTACGCGATGCCCTGCAGCAGCTGCCCGCCTTCCGGAACGAGCGTATGGTCTGTCGCCGAGACGTCGCTGATGAACAGCTTGTTGTCCATGTCGCTGATGTAGCTGAACGGGCGGGCCACAACACGGTTCATGCCGATGTCGTACACCATGACCTCTGTCGCCGTGTTGTCCTCGTAAGGGGCCATGAATGGCTCCCACGGCGTGTCCTTGAGCAGCTTACAGACCTGTTGTACCGGCATGGCGAAAATAACGCGGTCGAATTCGAGCTCGCGGGTTTTCGTCTGCAGCCAAAACTTGCGGTCCGCGTAACGGATGCCGTCTACGCCTTCGCGCAGCGCAATTTCCCAGCGGGAGGTCAGGTCGATTTTTTGCTTGAGCTGGTTCGTAATGACGGCCCAGCTGCCGAGCACGTAGTTAACCGGGCGGCCCGACAAAAAGAGGTTGTGGTAATACTCGCTGATCACCGCGCCAGACACCTTCCGCGCCTCTTCCGGCGTGATGAAGAAGTTCGAACAGACAAGATGCTCCCACAATTCCTTGACGTCTTCGTCCGCGTCCGACTGTGCCAAGTAATCGCCCAGCGTATCGTAATTGCGCACGTTGTGAATGTTGGCGATGATCGCCGTAATTTCCCCGACGAAGCGCACCTTTTGGAGCGGATTCAGCAGCTCTGTCCGCATCAGGTTGACGAAATCGAGCGGAGCCGGCGTCAACTGTTCGTTTTTGTAATACATAACCCGCCGTTTGTCCACCTGCTTCGAGCTGAACGATAGTCCCAGCTCGCGCTCCATATCGCCGATGGTATGGCGGTCGATGCCGTAAATCGCGTGCGCGCCGTAATTCAGCGTAAAGCCCGCTTTTTCATAAGTAAACGCACGTCCGCCCAACTGCGGACTGCGCTCGAACAGGACGCCTTCGATCCCTTGATGCTCCGATAAATAAGCGGCTGCGGTCAGTCCCGCAAGCCCTCCTCCGATGATAGCAACCTTCATGTTGTGTTCTCCTTTCCGTTCTGCTTCCAGTAGAATCGGTTCCGCTTCCTTGTTATGGCGAAGCCCTGTCCAAACCCAAGCGAGCTGCTCCCGCATCCGCTCGGTCAAATTTGTCTCTTCCTCGATCGCGCACCACAGCATGACCGTGCCGAAATAAGCGGTGGTCAGCATTTTGGCTTTGCCCGGCTCGGGCAGCCAGCGCAGCAAGCTTTCGTACAGCGTTCGTTTCAGCTCTTCCATGGCCGCCTTCAGGCCTTCGTTTTGCATTGACAGGGCGATCCAACTGCGGATCAGCCGCCGGTAAGCGCCCAGCGCTTCGGCCAAATCCAGCATCAGCCGGTTGACGTGGCTTTCGAGCGACCGTACCTGCGAAGGTGTACGGCTGCACCAGGCTTGAATGAGTTCCGTTTGTTTTCTCGGGATTTCCCGAAGAATTTCGTCTTTACCCTCAAAATAATGGTAGAACGTTCCTTTGGACGTCCGGGTCGCCGCGATGATGTCGTCCACCGACACATGCTCGTACCCGCGTTCCACAAACAGCTTCAGGGCGACATCCATCAGGTAGTCGCGTTTTTTTCGCGTCGACGCTCTCATGAAGCGGTCCACCCTTATAACCCCCTTTGGTTAGCACCGTTTGCCAAGCAATTGAATCGTTCCGTTTAGTATTATAGATAATATTAGACCGATAGTCTATAAATGAATCCCTGTTTTCGGGCATAAATCGATGCTTATTTTCGTTAAAATAGATCACATTTTGAGAACGATTAGGTCACAATGGACGGAGCCGCGCAAAAAAAGAACGTTTTATTGTGAAAACAAGCCGAATGATACCAAAAATCGGTCCTTGTCTTTTTGCCGCGGCCAGTTTTCTTTTTGCCAAGTTTTCGGGTATAGTGGAAGGAGACAAGCCTGTACCTGATATGGGAAGGAGGGGAGAACGTGGACTGCATTTTTTGCAAAATCGTCGAAGGGTCGATCCCTTCGAAAAAAGTGTTCGAGAACGAGCATGTCGTTGCCTTTCACGACATTCATCCGGCCGCTCCCGTACATATTTTAATCATTCCCAAAAAACATATCGCGTCGATGAACGACGTCGGAGCGGACGACTGGCATCTGCTTGGAGAAATCCACAGCGCGGCCCAGCAAATCGCCAAAGAACAAGGCGTTGCCGAATCCGGCTACCGTCTGATCAACAACTGCGGCAAGCACAGCGGGCAGGAGGTATTCCATATTCATTATCACCTGCTTGGCGGAGAAAAACTGGGGCCGCTCAACGCCCGCTAAACCCCGGTGCGGCTCATTTTTGAAGTTTTGTTCCGGATAGGTTGACACCCAGTTTCCTTATCACCTATAATGAAGTTTGATGAATGTCTTTTTTCGTCTTGGACGGTCTGTTCGGAGGGAGGGAAAACTGGTGTCAGAAACTCGAGTTCGCAAGAACGAAACTATAGATGCTGCACTTCGTCGCTTTAAGCGTTCCATCGCCAAAGATGGCGTTTTGGCGGAGGTCAAAAAACGCAAGCATTATGAGAAGCCAAGCGTGAAACGCAAGAAGAAGTCAGAGGCTGCTCGCAAGAGAAAGTTCTAGGAGGCTTAATCGATGAGCTTAAGCGACAGACTAAACGATGACATGAAGCTTGCGATGAAGAGTCAAGACAAGTTTAAACTCTCCGTAATCCGTATGGTTCGTGCAGCTATCAAAAATCTTGAGATAGATCAGCGTAAAACCTTAGATGAACAAGAAGTACTTGACGTCTTGAATCGCGAGATCAAACAGCGCAAAGATTCCCTCCAAGAATTTGAAAAGGCCGGTCGTGACGATTTGGCGGAAAACCTGAAGGCCGAGGTCGCCATACTGATGGAGTACATGCCGCAGCAATTCACCGATGAAGAAGTAAAAGCCATTGTACAGCAGACCATCCAAGAAGTGGGGGCTTCTTCCAAAGCGGACATGGGCAAAGTCATGGGCGCATTAATGCCAAAGGTTAAAGGACGAGCAGACGGCAAAGTCGTCAATCAGTTCGTCCAACAGTTATTGTCTTAACAACAGCGGGAAACACTCCTACTTAATTGGAGTGTTTTTCTTTTTGTTTGCAGTTTTGTGAATCAAACTCGCCGCTCTCACGTAGTACCTCTTGGAAGCATTGCAAAACGCGCGAAAAGGAGGTCATCTTGTGCATTCACTCGGGAATAAGCGCTCAGCGCTGCTTTTTCGGCTTCCGCTTGTCTTTTTTCTCGCAGCGGCGCTTCTGCTGTCCGCTCTAGCCGGATTTCTGCCCGCGGAACCCGCGAGTGCCGAATCGTCGTCCGCGCCGTCGAAAGCCGCCCCGGTCGTCGTGATTCCGGTGCATCAAACGGTGGAGAACGGGCTGCAGACCTTTTTGCAGCGGGCGCTGCAGGAAGCGCAATCGATGGGCGCCTATTACGTCGTACTGGACGTCGATACGCTTGGCGGCCGCGTCGATTCGGCGCAGGAAATCGGTCAACTGATCAAAAACAGCCCGGTTCCGACGATTGCTTACGTGCACGGCAAAGCCATCTCGGCAGGCAGCTACATTGCGCTTAATGCCGGCAAAATCGCCATGGAGCCGGGAAGCTCGCTTGGCGCGGCAGCTGTGGTGGACGGGGCCGGGAATGAAATCGAGAGCGTCAAAGTGGTATCGTACTGGTCCGGCCAGATGAAGGCTGCCGCAGAGCTGCGCGGGCGGAAGACGCAAATCGCCGAAGCAATGGTCGATAAAAACGTTGGCGTATCCATGCCGGAGATCGGCCGAACGGTGCCTAAGGGCGAGATTCTGACGCTCACGGCGGAGGAAGCGCTTAAAGTCGGTTATGCGGAGAAAATGGCCGGAAGCCTGCAGGAGGTCGTACAGTTCATCGGCGGAGAGGAGCATCCGCTGGTCACGCTGGAGCCGAGCCTGGCGGAATCGTTCGCCCGGTACGTGACTCAGCCTTGGGTGTCGACGCTGCTGCTTATCATCGGGATCGCCGGCATCGCGATCGAATTGTTCGTCCCGGGCTTCGGGCTGCCCGGAATCGTCGGCGTACTCGGCTTCGGACTATACTTTTTCGGACATTATATCGCCGGATTTGCCGGATTCGAAGAGATCGCTCTGTTTATCGCCGGCATTTTACTGCTGGTGATCGAGGTGTTCGTATCCAGCTTCGGGATTTTGGGCTTTCTGGGCGCTGCCTGCTTGATCAGCGGCGTCGTGCTTGCCGCCTACAACACGAAAGCGGCCGCGATGAATCTGGGTATTGCTTTCGTCATTGCGTTCGTCGTCGTCGCCGTTGTCGTGAAATATTTTAAGCATCGCGGCGTCTGGAACCGTTTTGTATTGCGGGAAAAGCTCACCGAAGAGAAAGGCTACGTCTCCGCGTCGTCCCGCAGCGATCTGCTTGGCCGGTCGGGCAAGGCGGTTACGCCGCTCAGGCCGGCCGGGACCGCGCTGTTCGGCGACGAGCGCGTCGATGTTGTGACGGTGGGCGATTTTGTCGAATCCGGCCGAACTGTGAAGGTCACGCATGTCGAAGGTGTCCGGGTCGTCGTGCAGGAGGTCAAGGAAGCCTAGGCTGAACGATACTTGCCGATACGTCGATGGACTTACAACAAAGGAGGAATTTGTACGATGGATACATCCCTTATTTCAATTTTCTTGCTGGCGGCCGTCGCGATCATCGCGCTGTCCGTATTTTTCACGTTTGTCCCGGTCATGCTGTGGATTTCCGCACTGGCGTCCGGGGTACGGATCGGCATCATTACGCTTGTGGCGATGCGGCTGCGCCGGGTCATTCCGAGCCGGATCGTCAATCCGATGATCAAGGCGACCAAAGCCGGACTTGATTTAACCATTAACCAGTTGGAGAGCCATTTCTTGGCGGGCGGTAACGTCGACCGCGTTGTCAATGCGTTGATCGCGGCGCACCGCGCCAACATTCACTTGGAATTCGAGCGTGCGGCGGCGATCGATCTGGCCGGACGCGACGTGCTTCAGGCCGTACAGATGAGTGTCAACCCGCGAGTGATTGAGACGCCGGTCGTCTCCGCCGTCGCCAAAGACGGGATCGAAGTAAAGGTTATCGCACGGGTGACGGTACGCACCAATCTCGACCGGCTGGTCGGGGGCGCAGGAGAAGAAACGATCATCGCCCGTGTCGGCGAAGGGATCGTCACCACGGTAGGTTCCAGCGGCTCGCACAAGGATGTCCTTGAAAACCCGGATATGATTTCCAGGACGGTACTGGGCAAAGGGCTTGATGCCGGCACGGCGTTTGAGATTTTGTCCATCGATATTGCGGATGTGGACGTAGGCAAAAATATCGGAGCGCACCTGCAAACGGAGCAAGCGGAAGCTGACAAGCGGATTGCGCAGGCGAAAGCGGAGGAGCGCCGCGCGATGGCCGTCGCCCAAGAGCAGGAGATGAAGGCGAAGGTCGTGGAGATGAAAGCGAAGGTCGTCGAAGCCGAATCCGAAGTGCCGCTCGCGATGGCGGAAGCGCTGCGCGAAGGCAAGCTCGGCGTCATGGATTACATGAACCTCAAGAACATCGACGCGGACACGCAAATGCGCTCCACTCTCGGAAAAATGAACGATCCGGGCAAAGACGGAGACAATGCCTGATAGCCTTCAGCCGGGCGGAAAGGCGGGATAACCGATGCGCACCATAGTGGATCTGATATTGAGCAACTGGTTTGTCGTGGTTATTTTGTATATAGTGCTAAGCGGTATCGTGAGAAAATTAAGGACCGGCGGCAAGGGCGGACGAGGCGTACCGCAGCCGCAGGGGAAAACGCCGAAAGGCGGCATGCCGCCCTTCGGCGGCGACGGCTCCGGTTGGCCGGGCTCGGCGCAGCCGATGCCCAAGGCGAAGCCGGCTCAAGCGCGGCCGGCCGATTCGGGCGCCCCGCGTCAGCAGCGGGCCGAAATGGACTGCCGCCGGTCGCAGCCGGCGCCCCTGCCCGAGGCTATCGCTGCGCCTGCACCGGCGCCCGAGCAGCCATTTTCGGCCGCTGCAGCGTTTCCTTCTGCCGAGCCGCGGGGCTCGGGCGATAGCGCAGCCGCATCCCTCGGCAGCCTGACGCCGCAGGATGCGGCGCGCGGCGTGCTGTGGGCCGAGATTCTCGGCCCTCCGCGGGCCAAACGCCCCTTCCGGCGCTAATGTCTTATCGGGTTCAAGCAAGCGTCTTCTTTCGATTCCCGCAGCGGGATTCGAAAGGAGGCGCTTTTTTGCGTAGTTAAGACTTTTGTAAGACTTGCGTAAGCCGCCGTTCAGAGCCTTTTTTTATAATAAAGCTTGTAAGGACGTCCGGCGAGCCTTACAATCATCCGAAAGAGGAGGGGAGCGGCATAGGGATGATCATACGGACGAACGGGCTGGGGAAACGGTACGGCACGCGGGCGGAGTGGGCGGTTCAAGAGGTTGGGCTGTCGGTGAGAGCGGGGGAAATCTACGGGTTTCTCGGACAGAATGGAGCCGGGAAAACGACGACGCTGCGCATGATCATGGGACTGATCGCACCGACGGAGGGTAACGTGGAGCTATTTGGACGCCCGGCCGGCAGGGGCCGCGATTTTTATGCCCGTATCGGCTACGTGCCGGACGTTCCGGGCTTTTACCCCCAGCTTACGGTAGAAGAGCATCTGCGAATGCATGGTAAGCTGATCGGTTATGCCGGGAAGGACCGGACGGAGGAAACGCTCCGGCGGCTGTCCTTATGGGAGATGCGCGCGACGAAAGCAGGCCGGCTGTCGCATGGCGCAAGACAGCGTCTGAGTTTGGCCAAAGCGTTGTTGCATACGCCAGAGCTGTTTATATTGGACGAGCCGACGAACGGGGTCGATCCGGTCGGGATCGAACAGCTTCGTCAGCTGTTGCTCGATTTGGCGAAGCAGCACGGTGTCACCATCCTGCTATCCAGCCATCTGCTTGGCGAGGTGCAGCAGATCGCCGATCGCGTGGGTATTTTGCACCGGGGCAGGCTGCTGGCGGAAAGCGGACTGGCTGCGCTTGAGCAGCAGCTTAAAAGCTGCATCGACCTACGCGTGAGCGACGTACGCAAGGCGGTCGTGCTGCTTGAACAGCGGCTGGGGCTAAACGATTACGAGGTTCGGGAACCGGACGGTCTGATCGTTCACGTGCCTGCGGACAAGGCGGCAGGAATCGCCCGCACGTTAATCGGTCACGGGATCGACCTGCACGAAATGAACGTCCGGCAGGGGACGCTTGAAGATTACTATTTACGGTTGATCGGAGGAGAAGCGCAGTGATCCGCATGCTGGCTGCCGAGTGGATGAAATTAAAGCGAACGAGAGGATTTTGGCTGCTGGTGCTGGCTGTTTGTTCGCTGCACGTGCTGGAGCTTTTCTCGATTCTGAATCAGACGTCGCCGAGCCGGTTGACCTGGGACTGGACGTTCTATATTCATTACAAGTCCATGACGGTGGGACTGTTCCCCGTCATGAACGCCTTGCTGATCGGTTATTTGATTGCCGCAGAATTTCAGCAAAACACAATCAGCGGCATGCTCGCCTATCCGCTGTCCCGCAGCTCGTTTCTACTGGCCAAATATGCGATAGCCGTGCCGGTATTGGCTGGGCTGCTCGTGCTCGATCTACTCTTGAAGGGGGCGGCGGGATGGATCGTCGGCTTCGAGCCGATGACGGCGGCGCAATGGGGGAAATATGCGTGGTGCTCGGTTTTGCTGCTGCTGACATCCATTGCGTTTTTTCCGCTAAACGCTTGCTTGAGCCTGTATTTCCGCAGTTATATCCCGAATATCGTATTGGGGGTCATGATCGTCGTTTGCTGCGAAGCGGTGTGGGACCGGCTCGATTACAGCGCGCGGTTTCCCTGGACCTTTCCCGCCGTCGTCATCGGCGATTATATCGGTATCCCCAAGCGGCTCGTCGGGAGTCCCGAACTGCTCTCGGGCGCGCTTCTTCTGACGGCGGTTTTCACGATATTCCTTATTTTATCTTTCGTACAAATTCGCAGACAAGACATCCGGCCGCATGGCGGCTGACAAGGAGATTGACGATATGGCCAACCGGTACAAACAACGTATTGCATGTATGCTTGCATTAATTCTATCCGTCACGGCGGCAACGCCGGGGGGTGAGGCATGGGCGGAAGCCGAAGCCGTCCGGTTGAAAATGAACGGAACCGCCATCAAGCTGGAGCACTCCCCGTTCAAAGACGGCGAACACCTCTTTATTCCTTTGCGCGGCGTATTCGAGTCGTTAAAAGGGACGAAGGTCGGTTGGGACGAAGCGAAGCGCAGCGCGACGGCGGAAATGAAAGACAAAAGCGTCGCGATCCGTATCCAAGTGACGATCGGAAGCCGAGAAGCCGACATTAACGGAAACAAGGTGGAACTGGAGCAGCCGGTGCGGCTGGTCGACGGAGCTACGATGGTTCCTGTCCGAAAGCTGAACGAAGCGATCGGCAACCGGGTGGAGTGGGAGGAAGAGACGCAGACGATCCATCTGATCCGCAACGGCCTGGGGCGGCGCATTGCGAATCCCGAAGCGGCTGCGCAGACCGAAGGCGGCGGCGCGGTTTCTGTGGACGGAAAAGCCGGATCGAAGCCGGGAGCTGCCGTAGGTTCGGAAGGCGTCGTAACTGCCGCCGCAGCGGTTGCGGACCGTTATCTTCAAGAAGCGGGCTTCAACGGAACGGCCCTCGTCGCCCGGAAGGGCGAATTGCTGCTGGAGCGCGGATACGGCCAAGAACGGCCGGGGAAAAGCAACGGGCCGGACACCCGCTTCCGCTTGATGTCGCTGACCAAGGGAATGACGGCCGCGGCCATCTTGCGGCTGGAGGAGCAGGGCCTGCTTAACACTTCCGATTCTATTCAAACGTACGTTCCCGTATTGCCGCAAGGCGATAAAATAACGATCCGCCATCTGCTCTCGCATACGTCCGGGCTCCCCCGCGAATATCCGAGAACGTCGGACGCCACCCTCGAACAAACGCTGGACGCCATCCGCAAGAGCGAGCCGCTGTTTGAACCGGGTGAGAAGTTTTCCTACAGCAACGCCGGTTATGTCGTCCTGGCGGCCGTCATCGAGAAGGTGACCGGGAAAAGCTACGGCGACTATGTCCGCAGCACCCTGTTTGCGCCGCTCGGGATGGAGCGTTCGGGACAGTCCTCGCCGGCTTACGATGCGGAGCATTTGGCGGCTGGATACTGGCTGGACGGCGGCAAGCTGAAGCCCGAGACCTATCACGTGTCGCAGCCGGGAGCGGGCGACTTGTACTCAACGGTTCGGGATCTGTACGTCTGGGACCGGGCGCTTTATACGGAACGTCTGTTGAAGCCGGAGAGCGTCGGGCGGTTGTTTGCTCCGAATCTCGGCGGCTACGGGTACGGCTGGTACGTGAAAGAATTGCAAACTGGCTATCATACCGGCTCGGGCAGCGGCTTTTCCACGATGTTTTACCGGAAGCTTGACGAAGAGCTGGTTATTATTTTGCTGAGCAACGTCACCGAAGCCGATGTGAAAGGCATGACGCAAAAGATACTGACCCTCCTGCCGCAGTCGTGATAAAATTGCATTGGTTCTATTATCGACAGACAGAGCAGGTGAGCGGCGAATGGCGGGAACCCGCGGATTCATTCTTATTGTGGAAGACGATGACGATTTGCGGCATTTGATGAAAACCTATTTACTGAGGGAAGGCTATGACGTATGTACCGCCGAGGATGGGGGGCAGGCCAAGGAGGCGCTGGGCCAAAAGACGTTTCAGTTAGCTGTGCTTGATTTGATGCTGCCTCAATCGGACGGATTGGAGGTGCTGAGATACATAAGGGAGAAGGGTAATACTCCCGTTTTGATCGTATCCTCCAAAAGCGACGAGGTGGACAAAATCGTCGGTTTGCGGATGGGGGCCGACGACTATTTGACCAAGCCGTTCGGACTCGGCGAATTTACCGCCCGGGTGCAGGCGCTTCTGCGTCGTTTTTTGGAGCTGAACCGCCCGGCCGCCGCCGGATCGTCCGCGCTTGTCCACGGGCCGATAACGATCGATCCCGATACGAGGGAAGCGCAGGTGTACGGCGAGCCGGTCGAGCTGACCGCCAAAGAATTCGACCTGCTGAAGGTGCTCATGCAAAATCCGAACCGCGTATTTTCAAAAGCGCAGCTGTTTCGCAGCGTGTGGCAGCAGGATTATATGTTCGACGAAAATACGATCATGGTCCATATCCGGCGGCTCCGGGCGAAAATCGAGCCGAATCCTTCCGAGCCCGTATGGATCCAAACGGTCTGGGGCATCGGCTACAAGCTGGGGAAAGCGGGGGATTCGTCATCTTCGTTCTCCTGATTCTTTTGCTTGCTGCGGCACTGGTGCTGCTAATCCGGCTGCTGCGTCTCAAACGGCAGCTTTCGCGGATGAGCCGCGCGGTCGGAACGTTTCTCGAGAGCGGGGATCCGGGCGGCATCCGGCTTCCCGTCTATCATAACGAATCCCGAGAATTGAGCGCCGGCCTGAACGAATGGGCGCTTCGGTGGAAGGCGCTTAACGCCCGCTCGCAGCACTTGGACGAATCGCGCAAACGCATGCTTTCCAACCTGGCCCACGATTTCCAGACGCCGCTTGCAGCCATGCTCGGCTATGTGGAGGCGGTCCGCGACGACCCGCAGCTGACGGACGCCGAAAGACGAGCTTATTTGGAAATTGCGGCGCGCAAAGGAGAGGAGCTTTCCCGGATGTTCCGGGACTTTTTCGAGCTGTCCAAGCTGGAGGCCGACGATACGCCGGTACGGCTCCAACGGGTGCTGTTGAACGAGACGGTGCCGGACTGGCTGCTGACGTTTCATCAAGAGCTGGAAAAGCTGGGGCTGGAGCCTGTTCTGGACCTGCCCGACGCTCCCGTGGCGGTATGGGCGGATGCGCGGCTGCTGGAGCGGGTCGTCAACAATCTGCTGGTCAACGCGCTGAGATACGGGAGGTCCGGGGGCGTTATCGGCTTCTCCGTCGTCTCGGCGGCGGACGTATGCACCCTTACCGTATGGGACCGGGGGCCGGGCATTGCGGCAGGCGATCTGCCGTTTGTCTTCGACCGGTTATATACCGGCGAAGGCTCCAGAAACCGCAAGCTGAGCGGCAGCGGTCTGGGGCTTGCGATCGCCAAACGGCTCGTGGAGCGGCAGCGGGGAAGAATCGAGGTATGCTCCGTGCCCGGCGAAAGAACGGAGTTTAAGGTCATCCTGCCGCTTGCCGGCTCCCAATAATCGTTTCATGAGACGGTTTCTTTTCCGAGGAGGAAAGGGGACCGTCTTTTTCGTTTGTCCGCGCCATGGGCTTTCGTCTTACGTCATATTTTCCAACTCCCGGCATAAGGTGTAAATAGCCGTGTTATGCTTTTTGGACTGCGGAGGAGGTTGCCTATGCGAAAGCTGACCCGCCGATTCAATCAATTTACCGCTAAATTACTCGACCTGCCGCAGGATGTCGTGATGGACTTGCCCCGTATGACCATGATCGGGAACCGGCAGCTTTATATCGAAAATCACCGTGGCGTGTTGCATTTTTCCAACGAAGTGCTCAAGCTGGCGCTGACCGCAGGGCGGGTGGAGGTATACGGCTCGGAGCTTGTTATCCGCGCCATTTTGACGGAGGAAGTGTTCATCGAAGGCATGATCCGCGATATCAAATATATTCCGTAGCCCGGAAAGGAGAAGTCGATCGTGAAATCTTCGTATATCCACCGCCTGCGCGGCTTTGTTCGGATTGAAGTGAAAGGCGGGCAGCTCGAGAAGCTGCTGAACCGTATGACGGAGCGGAAGATGGCCGTCTGGGACATCCGGTATACGGCGGAAAACAAAGCCGAGCTGTCGATCACGATCCGCGACTTTTTCCGGCTTCGCCCGTTATTGAAGGAGACAGGCTCCCGCACCCGGATTCGCCAGAAACAGGGGCTTCCGTTTTGGATAGACAAGCTGGAGAAACGCAAATTTTTTGCCCTGGGCGTGCTTGCTTTCGTTATCGGAATCTATGTGTTGTCCTCGCTCGTGTGGCAGGTTCGCGTCGAAGGCAATGAGAAGCTCAGCAAGGAGCAGATCCTGCAAGCTGCGAAGCAGCAAGGCATTTACAAGCTGCAATGGAAATTCCGCTTGAAAGACCCGGCCGAGCTGTCCCGGGCGCTGCAGCGGGAGCTGCCGGGCACCGCTTGGGTCGGTGTAGAGGTAAACGGGACGCATGTTGTTATCAAGGTCGTCGAATCGACCGTGCCCGATACACCGCCGCTGCTTAGCCCGAGGCATCTGGTCGCTTCTAAAAGCGCGCTGGTCACCGAAATCTTCGCCGAAAAGGGAAGGCCGCTTGTTAAGCCGAATACATATGTGCGCAAAGGTGACATTTTGATATCCGGCATCATCGGCGTCGAGACGAACCAGCAGACCGTTGTCGCCGCGGGAAAGGTTAAGGGAATTGTGTGGTACAAGCCGACCGTCGAAGTGCCGCTTACGCTCCAGTACAAGACCTATACCGGCGAAACGAAAAACCGCTCGTACCTTGTCCTGGGCAGCCGCGGCCTCCAGTTAAGCGGCTACGGGAAAATTTCGTTCGAGCAGTATGAATCCATCCCCCAACGGAAAACGCTCAGCTGGCGGGGCTACACGCTCCCGATCGGATGGCTCAGCGAAAAGCTGCTCGAGGTGCAAATCATAGAGCAGACCGTTGATCCGAAGGAAGCTTCGGAGCTCGGCATCGAGCAGGCCAAAGCGCAAATTTTGTCGGCGGCGGGCAGCGAATCGCGTGTCGTTTCGGAAAAAATTTTGCATGAAAAGGCGGAGAATGGTAAAGTTTATATGGAAGTGCTTTTGGAAGTGGAAGAACCGATCGCAACCGAACAACCGATCGTCCCATAAATACTACTGACGGAGCGGTTTACTGTCGGAAGGTTTTTTAGCAGTCGTTTCTTGGCCTTGGGCGGAGAGCGATATAACTGCCGGAGAGTTTACGTGCCGCCTTTGAATTCGGATTCTACCCGATCATCTATTATTCATAGAATCCGAGTTCAACAGCGGCCGCAGGCAGTTATAGTCGACTCGCAGCCCAAGGCCCGCACATAGGATGCTAAACCGCCTTCCCGCCGAAAACCCGGAGGAGAGATTAAGCCCTGTACATGGATCAACAGACCACCGTAAAAGTCACACTCAAAAATACGGCCGAAGCCCTCGCGCTCTTCGGGCCGCAGGACAAATTCCTGCACCTGATCGAGCAGCACACGCAGGCCGCCATCTTTACCCGCGAGGAAGAGATCGTCATCCAAGGCCAGGCGGCCGATACGGCGCGCCTTGAGCAGCTGTTCACCGTGCTGCTGGAGCTGGTCCGCAACCAATACGCGCTGACGGAGCGGGATATTCATTACGCGATCGACCTGGCCAAAGAGATGAAGGCCGATCAGCTGCTTGATTTGTTTAAAGGCGAAATCGCCCTTACCCACAAAGGCAAGCCGATTCGCATCAAGACGATCGGGCAGAAGCAGTACGTTAACGAAATCAAGAAAAAAGATATCGTCTTCGGGATCGGGCCGGCCGGTACGGGCAAAACGTACATCGCCGTCGTGCTCGCTGTCTCCGCGCTCAAGGAAGGCAAAGTGAAGCGGATCGTACTGACGAGACCCGCGGTTGAAGCGGGCGAGAGCCTCGGCTTTCTGCCAGGCGACCTTCAGGAAAAGGTTGACCCCTATTTGCGTCCATTGTATGATGCTCTTAACGACGTGCTCGGGCCGGAGCAGGTGCTCAAATCGCTGGAGCGCGGCCTCATCGAGATCGCTCCGCTCGCCTACATGCGCGGCCGGACGCTCGACGATTCGTTCATTATTTTGGACGAAGCGCAAAATACGACGCCGGAGCAGATGAAGATGTTTTTGACGCGTCTCGGATTCGGATCGAAGATGGTCATTACCGGCGACGTGACGCAGATCGACCTCCCGCGGGGCAAATCGTCGGGGCTGGTGGAGGCGCAGCGCATCCTGGGAAACATCGAAGAGCTCGGATTTATCCGGTTTGCCGAGCAGGACGTTGTCAGACATTCATTGGTGCAAAAAATCATCATGGCCTATAATGAGGACAAAGAAGGCTGAGGAAGGGTTGACCTTTCGTCATGAACAACCGCGTTTCCATTCAAGGCAAATTTCAATACCGGCTTGCCGGCTGGAGATACAGCGCCATCGTGCGCTTTCTTCTGTTTTTAGCGCTTGCCGCCGTGTTTTATCTCGCTATGCTGCACCGGATCGTGCCGCAGACCTACGACATACAGCTCGGAAGCGTTACGGAAAAGGACATTCTGGCCCCCAGGGCGATTGCGAACGAAGTAGCAACGGAAAAAGCGAAGGAAGAAGCGGCCGCACGGGTGCAGCCGGTCTATAAGATCGCTCCGCTGCGCAACGAAGTGGCGGTCGAAGCGATTTTTGAAAAGCTGCAGCAGATCAACAGCGATGCGGAGGTTTCCGTCGCCGACAAAGTCAATATTTACAAAACGGTTATTCCGACGATTATTCAAGACCATTTGGACCGTCAGACCAAGAGCCTTGTGGACGGCGGTCAATACAACGACTTGCTGCTGGCGGAAATGCGCAAGAGCATCCGTGAGCAGCAGTACCGGATTCCGGAGGAATCGTTTTACAAAATACCGCGGCTCACCAAAGAAGATTTGACCGCGATGGAGCCCGTCGCCAGAGAGATCGTCATCAAGTTGATGAGCGACCAGATTACGGATGCGCAGACGGCCAGAGTCAAGGTGCCGGAATTGGTGAATTCTTCGACGCTGACCAAGAATAACGCTCGCGAGCTGGTTCAGGAGCTTGTGCGGGCGGCGCTTTCGCCGAATAAATTTTACGACCAAAAAGGAACCGAGGAAGCAAAGGGACACGCGCGCGACAACGTCAAGCAAGTGATGATCAACAAAAATGAAGTGCTGGTTCCCAAGGGCGAAAAAGTAACGGAAGAGCTGTATCAGCGTTTGGCTTCGCTCGATTTGCTGAAAGACGAGGCCAGCTATTGGCCAAATCTCGGACTCTTTTTATTTATCGTCTTGTGCTGCCTGTTTTTGTATATGTATGTCAGACAAAGCTCGCTCCCGATCAATCAGAATAACGCTCAGCTGTTAATGTACGTGCTGATTGTCGTCTTGACGATTGCCGGGATGAAGCTGTTCTCGCTGCTGCAAAATCTGGATTATCCGTATATCGGCTACTTGGCCCCGACGGCGATGGCAGCCATGATGGTGACGATTTTGCTCAACTCGCATCTTGCTTTTGTGACCGCGGTCGTTTTGAGCGTCATTTCCAGCGTCATTTTTAACTCGGATCACCTGCAGTCGTTCGAATTCAAATACGGTTTGCTGACGCTGACCAGTTCGTTTGCGGCGATCTTCTCGATCCAGCGGGCAAGCCAGCGCTCCTCGATCCTGAAAGCAGGGATCATGGTCTCTCTCTTCGCTCTGGCGCTCGTATCCGCGCTGCTGCTGCTCGAAGATCACGAAACGAGAACGAACGCGCTGTTTGCCGCTTCTTTCGCCTTAGGAAGTGGGCTGCTGACCGCCGTGTTCGTTATGGGCCTACTGCCGTTTTTCGAAGTCGCCTTCGGCATTCTGTCGCCGCTCAAGCTGGTCGAGCTTTCCAACCCGAACCACCCGCTTCTGCGCAAGCTGCTGACCGAGACGCCCGGCACCTACCATCACAGCGTTATGGTCGGCAACTTGTCGGAAGCCGCGGCCGGCGCGATCGGCGCCGACGGGCTGCTTTGCCGGGTCGGAGCTTATTATCACGATATCGGGAAGACGAAGCGGCCGAGTTATTTTATAGAGAATCAATCGCACACGGAAAACCCGCACGACAAAATAGAACCGGCGCTGAGCAAATCGATCATCGTGGCCCATGCGCGCGACGGCGTCGAAATGCTGAAGGATCATAACATTCCGAAGCCGATCCGCGATATTGCGGAGCAGCATCATGGCACGACCTTGCTGCAATATTTTTATCATAAAGCGAAAAAGCTCGCCGAAGAGCGTCAGGAGAAGCCGCCGGAAGAGGCGGAGTACCGCTATCCCGGTCCGAAGGCCCAGACGAAGGAGGCGGCGATCGTCGGCATTGCCGATTGCGTCGAGGCGGCTGTCCGCTCCCTGCGCAATCCGACCGTTGAACAGATCGATTCGATGGTGCGCAAAATTATTAAAAACCGGTTGGACGACGGCCAGTTTAACGAATGCGATCTAACCATCAAAGAATTGGATCAGATCGTTAAGATTTTGAATGAAACGCTGCTTGGCATATTCCACTCGCGAATCGAATATCCCGCGGATATGCCGGAGCAGAAGACGGCGGCGAAGCAGGAAAAAACGACGCCCGAAGCGAAGATGTCCGAAACGAAGAAAGAGGTGAAGCCATGAGCCTGAAGCTTTCATGGAACAGCGAACAAACCGCTTACGAGATTACGCCGGCTCTCATCGAGAAGCTGGAAACGCTGCTTCGCCTTGCCGGCAAGCAGGAAGAGGTGCCGGATGGCGAAGTGGCGTTGACATTCGTCGACGACGAGGCCATTCAAGAGCTTAACAAGCAGTACCGGGGACTGGATAAGCCGACCGACGTACTGTCATTCGCCATGCGGGAGATGGGCGAAGACGAGATCGAGATCATTTATGGCGACGACGGCTTCGAGGAAGTGGAGTACGCGGACGAAACGGGCGGAGAACAGTCCGGAACGGCGGAGGATGAGGACGACGAGGAAGACGGCTACGAAGAGCCTCTCGGCGATATTATCATCTCGGTGCCGCGGGCGATCGCCCAAGCGGACGAATACGGCCATTCCGTCGAGCGGGAGCTCGGATTTCTGTTCGTGCACGGCTTTCTGCATTTGATCGGTTACGATCATCAGGACGAGGAAGAAGAGAAGGTCATGTTTGGCAAGCAGGAGCAAATTTTGCATCAGGCGGGATTGACGCGGTGAAGCAGCCGGTCAAATGGCAGCGCAGCTTTCGGTACGCTTACGAAGGCGTCAAATACGCTCTTGCGACCCAGCGGAACATGAAATTTCATTTTTTCGCCGCGTTGGGCATCCTGGCGCTTGCCTTGTTCTTCGGCCTGCCGAAGACGGATATTTTATTTATTTTA
>NZ_JTHN01000163.1 GCF_001399685.1 Paenibacillus sp. A3 | reverse complement strand
AATACGATTCACTTACGCTTTGTTTCGATCCAGTTTTCAGGGTGCAAGTCGCCTTGAGTTAATTAAAGATGTTTCGTGGCAGAAACATCAACATCCGTTTGGTGATGATGGCGGAAGGGAACCACGCGTACCCATCCCGAACACGACCGTTAAGCCTTCCAGCGCCGATGGTACTTGGACCGCAGGGTCCTGGGAGAGTAGGACGTCGCCAAGCGGTATTCCCTGATAGCTCAGTTGGTAGAGCACTCGACTGTTAATCGAGTTGTCACAGGTTCGAGTCCTGTTCGGGGAGCCATATGCTTCCATAGCTCAGTAGGTAGAGTGCATCCATGGTAAGGATGAGGTCACCGGTTCGATCCCGGTTGGAAGCTCCATTTTCGGCCCGTTGGTCAAGGGGTTAAGACACCTCCCTTTCACGGAGGTAACAGGGGTTCGAATCCCCTACGGGTCATTGTTCTGCTGGAGGCTTAGCTCAGCTGGGAGAGCATCTGCCTTACAAGCAGAGGGTCGGCGGTTCGATCCCGTCAGCCTCCACCATGCCGCTGTAGCTCAATTGGTAGAGCAACTGACTTGTAATCAGTAGGTTGGGGGTTCAAGTCCTCTCGGCGGCACCAGCAACAAGACTTTATTGGGGATTAGCCAAGCGGTAAGGCAACGGACTTTGACTCCGTCATGCCTAGGTTCGAATCCTAGATCCCCAGCCATGCATGAGCCATTAGCTCAGTTGGTAGAGCACCTGACTTTTAATCAGGGTGTCGTAGGTTCGAGTCCTACATGGCTCACTTTCTTTACAGCTGCGGAGAGTATGCATTAAACATTGCAGCATAGGCGCGTATGGCGGAATTGGCAGACGCACCAGACTTAGGATCTGGCGGGAGACCGTGGGGGTTCAAGTCCCTCTACGCGCACCATAGTTGCGGAAGTGGCTCAGGGGTAGAGCATCGCCTTGCCAAGGCGAGGGTCGCGGGTTCGAATCCCGTCTTCCGCTCCATATTTACAGTTTGTGCCCTTAGCTCAGCCGGATAGAGCGTTTGACTACGAATCAAAAGGTCGGGAGTTCGAATCTCTCAGGGCACGCCATTTCAAATATTTGCTTGACATCTCGGGACGTAGCTCAGCTTGGTAGAGCACCTGGTTTGGGACCAGGGGGTCGCATGTTCAAATCGTGTCGTCCCGACCATTAATTTGTTTAACATTTTTTTTATGCGGGTGTAGTTCAATGGTAGAACTCCAGCCTTCCAAGCTGGTAGCGTGGGTTCGATTCCCATCACCCGCTTATCGAAAAGAACCGTGCTAAGGCATATTGCTTTAGCACGGTTTTTCTATTTTCTTAGACTATATTCCCCGAATTATCCCCGCAGCAGGGATTCGGCGCCGTCAATATAAATCTCGCTACCGGTAATATGCGATGAATTGTCTGAAGCAAGAAAGAGAATGAGCTGGCCGACTTGTTCGGCAGAGCCCGGGGCTTGCTTTAACGGATGATCCCCTTTCGGGAACTCGACGGGGATACGAATATTTTCTACTTCCGGGCGCCGGTAAGTGTTCTCCTCGATCTTGGTCTCAATTGCTCCCGGACAAATCGCATTGACTCGAATACGGTATTGGGCGAGCTCCAGCGCGGCCATCTTCATAAAAGCGACTTGACCCGCTTTGGTGGTACTGTAGGCACTGAACCCGAAGTTGGAAAAGACACGGTTGCCGTTAATGGAACTCGTGATGATGATGCTTCCGCCGTATTCCTTCAGATACGGTATCGCGTATTTTACGGTAAGAAAAGTCCCCTTTAAGTTAATGTTGTGTACTTGCTCCCAATCGGACACTTCCATATGCTCAATAGTCGTGAGCACTCCATTGATTCCTGCATTCGCCACAACGATGTCCAGCCGGCCGAATCGATTCACGGTTTGCTTTATGGCCGATTGAATTTCGTCGGGGATCGAGATGTCCGCCTTGATGGATAGGGCTTCGCCATGCGTTTTCTCAATTTGCTGCTGAACCTCGTCGAGTTCTTTTTGATTGCGTCCGACCAAACCTACTTTGGCTCCATGTGAGGCGAGAAGCAGGGCTGCTGCTTTACCGATTCCGGAACCTCCGCCCGTAACGAGCGCAACTTTATTGCCCATTCGTTGATTGCCATCTGTATTTTCTCCATAGGATCGATGCATGTTGGTTTCCTCCTTTAAACTTTTAGGACAGTGCGTGGTCTAAAGAAAACGATATAAGATGCGATAACCGAGGGGGTCCAGCTTAATGTTCATCATGCCGTCTTCCGGGATAACGGTTTCCCCGGAAAGCGCGTCTTGCCAATCGTCCGTTTCCATCGGATGCGACAGAACGGTTTCTTCTTCCGTATTGTTCATCCAGACGGTAAAGTGCATATGGCGGTTCAGCCGTTCGTAAATAATTCGCGGATCGCCGGGTTCGGCTTTGAGAAAGCGAAAGCTTCCTGATCTAAGAACATCGTAATCTCTGCGAAGCGCAATGAGCAGCCGATAAAAGTCGTACAGCTCGTTATCTTGCTTATCCGGATCCCACTCCATGCACTTGCGGCAGTCCGGATCAGGTCCCCCGGTTAACCCGATCTCGTCCCCGTAGTAAATACACGGCGTCCCCATATACGTGAGCAGGAACACGACGCACAATTTGACTCGGCGCTTGTCTTCGCCGACACATGTGAGCACGCGCGGCGTATCGTGGCTGCAGAGCAGGTTGAAAATAACCTCGTTCGTCTGCTGAGGATAACGCATGAGCAAAAAGCCCATACTGTTGGCAAACGTATATCCGTCCATGGCGGATTGCGAGAAAAACTCGAGTACTTTGCTGGAGAACGGATAGTTCATCACGGAATCGAATTGGTCGCCGAGCAGCCATTTCATCGAATCGTTCCACACTTCTCCGACAATGTAAGCGTCCGGGTTGGCGGCTTTCACCACTTTGCGGAAGTCGCGCCAAAAGTGGTGGTCGATCTCGCTGGCCACGTCGAGCCTCCAGCCGTCGATTCGGATCTCTTTGATCCAATACTCGGCCACGTCCAATAAATATTGCTTCACTCGGGGATTGGCCGTATTGAACTTGGGCATGTGCGGGAAGAAACCGAATGTGTCGTACGTGGGAATTCCGTCCCGAACGGTCAAGGGATATTCGCGAACGCGGAACCAGTCTGCATATTTCGACTTTTCGCCGTGACGGACAACATCCTGGAACAAGGGGAAATGCTCGCTGCAGTGGTTGAACACCGCATCCAGCATGACACGGATGCCGCGGGCATGACAGACGTCCACCAATTGTTTCAGCGTTTCGTTGCTGCCGAACTGCGGATCGACCTGTTTATAATCGAGCGTGTCATATTTATGGTTGGAGGGTGAGTGGAAGACTGGAGTCAAGTAAATGGCATTGACACCCAAGTTCTCAATGTAATCCAGATGGTCGATAATGCCTTGCAGGTCGCCGCCGAACGAATTGTCGTTGGTCGGCTGGCCGCCCCACGGCTCCGTAGGGTCGGGATCGTTCGACGAATCTCCGTTGGCAAAGCGTTCGGGAATGATCTGGTAAAAGATTGCGGACTTGGCCCATTCCGGCGCGGCATACATATCGACCTCGTGGATATAGGGAAAATCGTAATAGCCGCCTGGCGGCGCAGGTTGCTCCTCATGGATGCCTGACTCCGTCATCCATACGCTCTCCGAGCCCGCACTCATGCGAAATCCGTATGAGACCCGGCCGTACCTCGGTCTGACGCTCGTCTCCCAGTAATCGAAATACGCGTCCGAAGCGGTTTTCTTCATCGGATATTCCGCGTAGGTGCGATCCCAGTCGTACTTGTCTCCGGTGACCGCCAAGATGTCCAGCACATCGTCCCGTTTCGTGCGGACTCGCAGATGAATGGTATGTTTGTCGTATGCATAAGCCCAGTTGCTTTGGGACACGTGATAAAAGCACTCCCGAAGCATAGCGTCACTTCCTTTTCCAAATCATTGGATTAGCCTATCCTCCTATTAACCGGACGCCGCCCCTGCTAAACAAGGTTTTCTGCAAGGAGTAGGGGATCTGGAGCAGATATCTGCCGGATAGTGTTAACCGGTGCAATTGGTTAAAAATATTGCGGCCGCTCTGCAGTTTTGTTATGATCGTATATAATACCGATCGGGGTTGTCTGCTTTTAACGCTCAATGATGCAAATTCGACAGCCGGAAGCTTGATTACAGGCTACTAGCCTTAAGTTACAAGCGACGGGGCTTTACACCGAGAGTACACGTCGTCGCACAAGCCCCGTCTTTTCCTCCGGTTTCTTCCCCGAATGATGTCCGCCACACCGCTTCTATGCGATCAATCCTATAAATTTACAAAGGTTTTTTTCGCTTTACCGCATAAATGGACTACATGGTTGCCGAAGGTTGTGCTAAAATAGGGGTTATGATCTTGGCTTAGGGATGGAGGAGAACCATGTCGGATTCAGTCAGTTTGATCAACAAAAACACGTCCAACAATTTGCTTCGCCGTGATGTTCGGTTTTTGGGGCATATTTTGGGTGAGGTGCTGGTTCACCAGGGCGGCAATTCACTGTTTACCATCGTAGAGAAGATAAGAGAGATGAGTAAATCGTTGCGCGCCCAGTTTACGCCGGAAATGTACGCGGAGTTTAAGGATACGATAAACGGCTTGGCTCCGGAGATTCGCCATCAGGTCATCCGCGCGTTTGCCGTTTATTTTCAATTGATCAACATCGCCGAGCAGAATCACCGGATTCGGCGCAAACGCGATTATGAGCGTACCGCAGGAGAGAACGTGCAGCCGGGTTCGATTGAGGACGCGGTTCGCAAGCTGAAGACGCTCGGTACGCCTGCGTCAGAGGTTCGGGATATGATCGGGGGCATTTCGCTGGAGCTCGTGATGACGGCGCATCCGACGGAAGCGACCCGCCGCGCGGTGCTCGATATTCATCAGCGGATTGCAGCGGACGTGATGGAGCTGGACAACCCAAGCCTGACGTTCCGCGAGCGCGAGCAGCTGCGTGAGAAGCTTCTGGGCGAGGTCATCACCCTTTGGCAGACGGACGAGCTGCGCGACCGGAAGCCGACCGTCGGCGACGAGGTCAAAAACGGACTGTATTATTTTGATGAAACGCTGTTCGATGTGCTCCCTCAAGTGTATCAGGAGCTGGAACGATGTCTGCATAAGTACTACCCGGAGCAGTCCTGGCACGTGCCGACGTTCCTGAAATTCGGCTCATGGATTGGCGGCGACCGCGATGGCAACCCTTCGGTCACTTCTACCGTGACGTGGGAGACGCTGACCATGCACCGGGAGCTCGCGCTGCAGAAGTACGAGGAGCTGCTGACCGATTTGCTGAAGCATATGAGCTTTAGCAAAAATATCGTCGAAGTGACGCAGGAACTGCTGGATTCGATCCAGCACGACCGGGAAATGGTCGAACTCCCGTCCGACCAAGTATTGCCTAACGAAAAAGAGCCTTATCGCATCAAAGTCCGGTATATGGTCGAGAAAATTCGCAATACGGCCAAGCCGAACGTGCCGGCGGGCAAAAAATACAATAATCCTCAGCAATTCAAGGAAGATTTGCTGATTATCGAGCGCAGCTTGCGCAATCATTATGCCGATTATATCGCCGACGCCTATGTGCAAAAGATGATTCGTCAAGTAGAGCTGTTCGGCTTCCATCTGGCTTCGCTGGACGTCAGACAGCATAGTAAAGAGCACGAAGCCGCGATGACAGAAATTTTGGCTAAGATGAGCATTTGTTCCGATTACGGTGCGCTTCCGGAGGAGCAAAAGATCAAGCTGTTGACCGATATCTTGAACGACCCGCGGCCGATTACTTCGCCTTACCTGCATTATTCCGAGTCTACGCAGGAGTGCCTGGACGTGTATCGCGTCATCCAAAAGGCGCAGGAGGAGTTCGGCAGAAGCTGTATCACAAGCTATCTGATCAGTATGACGCAAGGAGCCAGCGACCTGCTTGAGGTACTGGTATTCGGCAAAGAAGCGGGCTTGTATTTGCACGAGCCGGACGGCTCCGTCACCTGCACGCTGCAATCCGTCCCGCTCTTCGAGACGATTGATGACTTGCATGCGGCTCCGGAGATTATGACGACGCTGTTCCAAATTCCGGCTTACCGGAACAGCCTGAACAGCACGAATCACCTTCAGGAAATTATGCTCGGCTATTCCGACAGCAACAAAGACGGCGGCGTGATTACCGCCAACTGGGAGCTGCGGGTCGCGCTGCGCAGCATTACGGCGGCGGCGAAGCCGTTCGACGTGAAGCTGAAGTTTTTCCACGGGCGCGGAGGTGCGCTTGGCCGCGGCGGCATGCCGCTCAACCGGAGCATTCTGGCTCAACCGGCCGATACGGTAGGCGGCGGGATCAAAATCACGGAGCAAGGGGAAGTGCTGTCCTCCCGTTATTCCATGAAGGGGATCGCTTACCGGAGCTTGGAGCAAGCGACATCCGCGCTGATCAAAAGCGCGTTGTGGGCGCGCAACCCGCAGGCCGACCCTTCTGAGCCGGGCTGGGAAACGATTATGCTTGACATTTCCGAGCAGGCTCAGCAGAAGTACCAGGATCTGATTTTCCGCGATCCGGACTTCCTGACCTTCTTCAAGCAGTCCACGCCGCTGCCGGAGATCGGGGAACTCAATATCGGCTCCCGCCCGTCCAAGCGGAAAAATAGCGACCGTTTCGAAGACCTCCGGGCCATCCCATGGGTGTTCGCTTGGACGCAAAGCCGTTATTTGCTGCCCGCTTGGTATGCTTCGGGCTACGGGCTGTACAGCTTCTACCAAGGGAATCCGGAGAACCTGCGCATTTTGCAGGAGATGTACAATAACTGGGCGTTCTTCCGTTCGCTCATTGACAACTTGCAGATGGCGCTCGCGAAAGCCGATCTGTTGATTGCTAAAGAATACGGCAGCATGATCGAGGATCAGACGATTGCCGAACGGATCATCCGCATGATCGAAGAAGAGTACGAGCGGACGTCGGACCTGATTCTGAAAATTACCGGCCAGCAGGAAATTTTGGACAATGTTCCGGTCATTCAAGAATCGATCCGTTTGCGCAATCCGTATGTCGATCCGCTGAGCTATATGCAGGTTCAGCTCCTCTCGGAGCTTCGCCCGCTGCGCGATCAAGGAGGCGACGATTCGCTTCTGCTCCGCGAAGTGCTTCTGACGATCAATGGAATTGCCGCTGGACTTCGCAATACGGGCTGATGCTTATCAACCTGCGAACCGAAAGCCGGGAGCTTGGCTTATGCCAAGCCGCCCGGTTTTTCTCATGTTTGGTTTCATTAGGAAGGTCGGCGGCCGAAACCAAGTGCCGTCGTTTATCGTAACAATTTATTAATAAATCGCAAAATGGTAAATCTGTTAAAGTGCGAATATGGAGGGGAGCGGCGCACAATTTCTTTTGGGAAGAGACTGTACAGGCGGTGCAGTCCTTTGGTATTCTTTTACTAGTAGACGGAACGGTGATCGAAGAAAGGTCAGGCGTTGTCCGGAAGAATCCGAATTTGACCGTTGGCAAGCCAAGCGGATCCAAGCTCGGAGGTTGGAGGTAGGTCGGTGAATCATATGGACACCCGGCTCGCCAAGCTCGCCCGGAGCGGGGATCGAGCGGCTTTTGCCGAATTGGTGGAGCTGTACAAGGATAAAATTTACCATCTCGCCTATCGTATGCTGCATAACCGTCATGAGGCGGAGGAGATCGTGCAGGAGACGTTTTTGCGGGTGTACACGAATTTGGACCGTTATGACGAGCAGCAGAAGTTCTCGACCTGGATATACCGGATCGGGACGAACCTGTGTATTGACCGGCTCCGCAAGCGGAAGATCAACTATTCGCTGGATGCCGAGATGAGCGACGGAGAAGGCAGCGACTGGTATTCCGCCCTGCCTAGCCGCGAAGAAACGCCGGACAATCAGGTGGTGCTGTCGGAGACGCAGGAGCAGATTCGCGAATCGATCAAGACGCTGCCGGAGAAATACCGGGCGGTCGTGATTTTGCGTTATCTCCAGGACTTGTCGCTTCAGGAAATTAGCGATGTGCTGGCGATGCCGGTAACGACAATCAAAACCAGATTGCACCGGGGCAGGGAATTTTTGCGCAAAAAATTAGAGCAGGTTTTATAGTTGTTTTTTGAAACATCTCTCGGCTTCGAACGTATTGTATGACACAAACCTGATTTAATGGACAGAAGAAAGGAGTGGCTCATAATGAATTGTGAGGAAGCCCTCCCTTTGCTGCATGAATATTTGGACGGGAGCTTGGAAGGAAGGGAAGCGGCGGCGCTCAAAGAGCATCTGCTTGTTTGCCCGGAATGCCGCAAGCGCCTGCAGCAGTTTGAGAAAGTGGAAGCGCTGATTCATGCTTGGCCGTCGCAGAAGGTTCCTGAAGGCCTGACGGAGCGGGTCATGCAGGCGCTGCCACCGGTCAAACGGCAAAATCCATGGTACCGGTGGATCCGTAAGCATCCGGCGGCCTCGGTGGCGGCGGTCTTTTTTCTTGTGATGCTGTCGACCTTCGTTTCCTCATGGAACGATGATCGCGAATTGCTCGTGAAGGGAAATGACTTGCAGTCGGTCGTTATTAAAGGAGATACGGTCTATGTGCCGGCAGGCAGCAAAGTGGCAGGAGATTTAACGGTAGAGAATGGAAAACTGCAGGTCGACGGCGACATCGTGGGCAACATTACGGTGATTGACGGATCGGTTCAGCTGGCCTCGACGGCGCATATTTCCGGACATATTCAACAAATCGACGAAGCCTTCAGCTGGCTTTGGTACAAAATGCATCAGTGGGCTGGAACTATTTCGGGAATGAAATAGTCCAACCGGCCCAATTTTTTAAAATCCTCCCTTGCGCGTGGTAGAAAGGGAGGGTTTTTTGTTGCAAATATGGTATGATCTAAGGAAGGGGAACACTACAGGGGAACCGATATGACGGAGGCAGGCTTGGGGGCAACGCGATGGATTGGATTACGGAAATCGATATCAAAGATATTGTCGATATATTGATCGTCAGCTATGTCATTTACAAATTAATTTTGGTGGTCCGGGGAACCCGTGCCATCCAATTGCTTAAAGGCATTTTGGTCGTTGTCGTTACTTGGGCGCTCAGCTCGTGGTTTCAGCTGAATACGCTGCAGTGGATGATGAACCAGATGTTCACCTTCGGGCTCGTCGGGGTCATCATCATCTTCCAGCCGGAGCTGCGTCGGGCGTTGGAGCAGCTTGGCCGCGGCAAGCTGTTCAGCCGGACGAACGTCGAGGAAGATACGGAAGTGAACCGCCGGATCAACGAGGTGCTGAAGGCCGTTACCTATATGGCCCGGCGCAAAATCGGAGCGTTGATCGTATTCGAGCGGGATACGGGACTTACCGACTATATCGAGTCGGGCATAGCGATCGAATCGCATATCAGCTCGGAGCTGCTGATTAACATCTTCGTGCCGAACACGCCGCTTCATGACGGAGCGGTTATTTTGAGGAAGCATCAGCTGATGGCGGCCGGCTGTTATTTGCCGCTGTCCGAAAATCCTTTTATCAGCAAGGAGCTGGGGACAAGGCACCGGGCGGCGATCGGCATGAGCGAGGTGTCGGATGCGATGTGCGTGATTGTGTCCGAGGAGACGGGGGCTGTCTCGCTCGCGATGAACGGTCATATTTTGCGAGATGTGAAAGAGGATGCCTTGTTGGCCAAGCTGTTCGAGGAATTGAAGCCAAAAGCGAAGACGAAGGAAAAACGCTCCATTTGGAAATGGAGGCGAAGCTAGAATGGATCAATGGCTGCGCAACACGAACGTCGTGAAGGTTATTGCGCTGATTATAGGAATCATGCTGTGGGCCGTCGTCCGTTCGGACAATACTCCAATCAAGGGAACGACCGGATCAGGTATTTTGGAGGAAAAAATCGGGAACGTCGCGGTGACGCCGAAGTATGATACGGACCAGTTTTATGTCGTGCAGATCGATCCTGCCCAAGTGACGCTAAGCCTATCCGGCAGGGATTCCGCCCTGAAAAAGGTCATGAACTCGGGGACCTATTCGGTGGAGCTGGATTTGACCAAGGTAGGTAAAGGGGAGTATTTGCTCCCGGTCACTCCAATAGGCTTTCCGACGAATGTAAATGTTAAGGCAACGCCGGCCAATGTCCGGGTCGTGATCGACGATAAGAAAAATAAATCGATGCCGGTCACCGTCAATGTGACGGGAATCCCCGCTGTCGGGCTGAAAGCCGGGCAGCCGGTCGTGAAGCCGAAGCAGGTCACCGTATCCGTCCCAAGCCGCATTTACGATGAAGTGGAATCGGTGCGCGCGGACGTTAATGTAGAGAAAGCCCAATCGCCGGTTTCCAGCAAGGTGAAACTGGTGGCCTATGACAAGGACGGCAAGCCGATTGAAACTGCCGTGATCAATCCGGCGGTGGTAGAGGTCGAAGTGCCTATCACCAGTCCGTTCACGCTCGTGCCGCTCCAGGTGAAGCTCGTGGGCGAACCGCCTCGGGGCTACGCCGTAGCTTCCGTCCGGCAGAGTACGGATAAAGTCACGGTCTTCGGCCCGCAGAACGTGCTGGATCGGTTGGAATTTTACGAAGGACCGCAGGTGGATCTGAACGAGCTGAAAGAGAATAAGGAGTTCACCCTGCCTATTCCGCCGCGGAATAACGTCAAGCAGCTTGACCCGGATAAAGTGACAGTGAACGTCACGATCGTGCCGTCGGTAACGAAGACGCTGGAGGCGATCCCGCTGTCGATCATCGGGCAAAACGACGGCTTTGATACGAAAGTCGTGCTTCCGGAGTCGGGGCAGCTGAACTTGACCGTTGAAGGCGCGCAAGAGCTGATTGACAAGCTGAAGCCGCAGGATGTTCAGGGAATTCTTGACGTGAGCAATTTGCCGCCCGGCAAGCATGAGGTGCCGGTGACCTGGAACTTGCCGACGTTCGTGAAGAAGGGGCCGCAGCAGGATTTCAAAGCGACGGTAGAGATCAGCGCTAAGCCCGGCAAACAGCCGGAAGCGCCGCCGGCTACCCCGCCTGCCACGCCCTAGGATGGGCAAGATTTGACCGTTTGGGGTGAATCGGTGATAATGGGAAGTAGCTTGTTGACATAAGGTACTGCAAGGGGAGAGAGATTCGATGGGGAAATATTTTGGTACGGACGGTGTCCGCGGAGTTGCGAACCAAGGGTTAACCCCGGAGCTCGCATACAAAATCGGTCGCTGCGGCGGCTATGTCTTGGCAGGTAAAGTGGAGAAGCCGAATGTCGTGATCGGCCGCGATACGCGGGTGTCCGGTCCGATGCTGGAGGCGGCGCTGGTTGCAGGTCTGCTGTCTATCGGCGCCAATGTTATCCGGCTCGGCGTGCTGAGCACACCAGGCGTGGCTTATTTGACACGCGAATTGAAGGCGGACGCCGGTGTCATGATTTCGGCGAGCCATAATCCGGTGGAGGACAACGGAATCAAGTTTTTTGGCGCGGACGGCTTCAAGCTGTCCGATGAGACGGAGCTTGAGATCGAGCGGCTGATGGATGCGGCAACCGACGAACTGCCGCGGCCGACCGGCGGAGCTATCGGCAATGTGATCGACAATGAAGAAGCAAAATTCCAATATTTGAGCTACATTCAATCGACGGTAACCTCTTCTTTCAAGGGCTACCGTATCGCCTTGGATTGCGCCAACGGCGCAGCTTACGAGCTGGCTCCCAAGGTGTTCGAGGCGCTCGGCGCGGAAGTGATCACGATGGGTGCGGAGCCGAACGGACGCAATATCAACGACCACTGCGGTTCGACGCATCCCGAAGATCTGCGGAAGCTGGTAGTTGAGAAGCAGGCGCATATCGGGCTTGCTTTCGACGGGGATGCGGACCGCCTGATTGCGATTGACGAGAACGGCGAAGAGGTGGATGGCGATTTCATCCTGAGCATCTGCGGTCATTCGATGAATCAGGCCGGCAAGCTGCGCGGCTCGACGATCGTGACGACTGTCATGAGTAATATCGGGTTCTTCAAAGGCATCGAAGCGGTAGGTCTGAAGGCGGCGAAGACCGCGGTAGGCGACCGTTACGTGATGGAAGAAATGCGCAAAGGCGGATACAATCTGGGCGGCGAGCAGTCCGGGCATGTCATTTTCCTCGACCACATTACGACGGGAGACGGCATTTTGACGGCGCTGCAGCTTATGGATACGCTGGTGAAATCCGGCAAAAGCTTGAGCGAGATGAAGGGTATCATGCGCAAATATCCGCAAACGCTTGTGAATGTGCGTGTAGCAGATAAAAACAAGCTCAACAACAATCCTGCCGTCGAAGCCGTTATTCGTCAGGTCGAGGACGAGCTGGGCGACAATGGCCGGGTGTTGGTGCGTCCTTCCGGTACGGAATCGCTGATTCGCGTCATGGCCGAAGGACCGGACAAAGACCAGGTCGAAGCCTATGTGCAGCAGATCGCCGATGTGATTCAGCGAGAGCTGGTGTAGCCGGGTTTACGTGGGAGAAGGTACGCTGCGCGGCCGCTCTCTATGACGCGGGATCCGAGATCCCGGACGCCGGAAAGGCATCCGGGATTTTCGCTTCGCCATGGCGGAAATGAAAACCGTTGAAAATAGAGGTTGCGCTTTCGGGCCAAAATGAATAAGATTGGTATAGAATCTTACTCTAAACAGAAAGGTGGGGCGGGGTTACTTAGCAAGACAAGCGCCAGGACTGGATGGCTTATCCGGGGCTGCTTGATTTTCTGCGCATTCGGTCACAGGGTCGTCGCCGCGGGCGCGGCGGGTATAGACTCCACTATTTCTTAGACAACGCGGGAAGCGGGTATCTCAGGTTGGCAACCAGTTGACGAGGTGAAGGTGTTCGAAACATTCGGCGGGGACCTTCCGGCCATCGATCCAGCCGTATCGTCAAAACTGAAAACGTCCGGGCGACCGGACCGACAAAGTTTTTGACGGGATCCTACGAAATTTTACTTTCTTTGACAATCAGGAGGTCCTGAACATATGTGCGGTATCGTCGGTTATGTGGGAAAAAGGAATTCCCAAGATATATTGATTGACGGCTTGAAAAAACTGGAGTACCGGGGGTACGATTCGGCTGGCGTAGCCGTGTATACGACCGATGGTCTGCAGGTGAAGAAGTCGAAAGGCCGTTTGGCCGTGTTGGAGTCGAAACTTGGAGAGAAGCCGCTCAGCGGAACGATCGGGATCGGTCATACGCGCTGGGCGACGCACGGCAAACCGTCGGATGAGAATTCGCATCCGCATACGGATAATTCGTTTAAATTTTCCGTCGTACACAACGGCATTATAGAGAATTACATTTCGCTCAAGGAAGAATTGATCGCGCAAGGCCATGTATTCGTTTCGGAGACGGATACGGAAGTCATTTCCCACTTAATCGCAAGCTTGTACGAAGGCGATATCGTGAAAGCGGTACAGAAGGCGGTTTCGCGCATGAAGGGCGCATTCGCGCTGGGCGTATTGACCGAATATGAGCCGGATAAGCTCGTTGCGGTTCGGTTGTCCAGCCCGCTCATTATCGGTGTCGGCGAAGGCGAGAACTTCATCGGCTCGGACATTCCGGCGATCCTCGAATATACGCGAAACGTGTATATTTTGAACGACGGCGAGATGGCCGCTTTGACGCGTGAGGGTGTCGAATTAATGACATTGGAGGGGAATTTTATTTCCCGGGAATTATTCCATGTCGATTGGGATATCGTGACGGCGGAAAAAGCCGGATTCGATCATTTCATGCTGAAAGAAATTTACGAGCAGCCGAAGGCTTATCGTGATACGATGGGCGCCCGCTTGGATGAAAGCGGAAAAAAGGTCGTATTGAGCGAAGTAGGCATGACGCCGGAGCAGATTCGCACCATTCGACAAGTCCACATCGTGGCTTGCGGTACGGCTTATCATGCGGGTCTTGTCGGAAAATCGGTGATCGAGAAGCTGGCACGGATTCCGGTAGAAACCGATGTCGCTTCGGAATACCGTTACCGCGCTCCGATTATTACACCGGCGACGCTCGTCATCGTCGTGAGCCAATCCGGCGAGACAGCAGACACGTTGGCTGCACTTCGTGAAGCAAAACGCTGCGGCGAGCGGGTGTTAGCTATAACGAAAGTGGTAGGCAGCGCCGTTGCCCGGGAAGCGGCG
>NZ_JTHN01000162.1 GCF_001399685.1 Paenibacillus sp. A3 | reverse complement strand
ACAAGACCGTCTGCTGCTGGTGGAAGAAATCCGCAAAGCCCATATGGAATGGGAAGTAGCACAGAGACGCTTTGATTATGTCGTGGAGAAAGAACAGATCGACTATGCCATTTTTGCCCTCGAAGCGGCGGAGAAACGATTCGAAATGCTGCTGAAGCAAGCCAAGAACCTGAATATCTCGGCTAGGGAAGCATCTGCCGCCCGTTCGATGGGGGTGTCTTCGTGAAATCGTATTTGCTGTGGAGCGTGCTTGTTGGGTCCGGTTTGTTGTTAGGATTGGTCATGCTGCGCAATCGGTATGCGTTCCAATGGTTAGGTATGATTTGCCTGCATATTGCATTTGCTTCGATTTTGTTGTATATTCTAAATCTGTTCAGTTCGTACACGCATTTGGAGCTGCCTCTGAACGCAGTGACGGTTGGGACCGTAAGCGTTCTGGGCTTGCCCGGACTTGCCGCTTTAGCGGCTCTGAAATTGTGGGTCGTCGGGGTTTAACCTCGGATCCAAAAATTAGTCTAAAAAAATGCTTGCAATCTACTGGGCGAATGTGATATATTATAAAAGTCGCCGCTAAACGAGGCGACAACAACCGACAAAGCTGAATAGCCTAACGGCGCGGTTTATGTCGATATAATTGCCCTTTGAAAACTGAACATCGAGTGAGTGTCATATAAGAGAATGCAAATTCTCGTCAGTAATAAATTTTGAGCTTATCAGCTTTTCTTTAATG
>NZ_JTHN01000161.1 GCF_001399685.1 Paenibacillus sp. A3 | reverse complement strand
GTGGGGTATCCACTGGAGAAGCGATAGCGGCCGCCTTTGTCTTCGGGAAATGTCCGCTAACAAGCGGCTTTCAATCAAATTTCCCGAGGACAACAGCGGTCGGAAGTGGATACCCCGCCCCATCGTAACCTCTATTACTTTAATTGACCACTTTCTCAACAAGCTGAGAGGCTGTCCCAAGGGACAGCCTCTTTTGTTGTGAGACAACGTTTCGTTTGGTAAAATATAGGGCAATCTAAGTGCCTCCGCTGTCAAATGAGGCTCGAAGGAGGCTGCATCCTCATGATCAGACCGATTGATTTAAACGATCTGAACGCCGTGCTGGAGCTGCTGTCGCTTCAACAGGTCGCATACCGCATCGAAGCGGAGCTTGTCGGCTTCGAAGAGATTCCGCCGCTGATCGATTCGCCGCTTTCGCTCCGGGAGTCGGGGGAAGCGTTTTTCGGCTGCTATTCGGATGAGCGGCTTGTCGGAGCGGCAGCCTGCAAGCAATCGCCCAAGGAAATGACCGTTTGCCGGATGATGGTGCATCCCGACTGGTTCCGTCACGGGATTGCCAGCCGGCTGCTGGAGCATATCGAGCAGCATGCCCCGCCGGGAACGGTGATTAAAGTCGCTACGGGTACGAACAACACGCCGGCAGTAAGGCTTTACGAAAAGCACGGGTACGAGTCGGTACAGGTCCATTTGCTCGCGCCCGGCATTACGCTGACGCAATTTCAAAAAATCGTATAATCGTCAAAAGCAATCGCCACGCCGTCGACCGTACGCTGTACAATGGCTTCGCCGCGTACTGTCAGTTGCAACCTGCGGCCACGGCGAGTCGTATAAGCAGCCGACAAGGCGCCATCTCCGTCCTCGAAGAGAGGCTGCTTGTCCGGAGCGCCTGCAAACGCACGCCAGTCGTCCAGCGTCTTTACGCCGGACGCTTCCGCTTCCACCGCCCCCATCGCTTCGACCACGACCGCGTTCCGCCCGTTAGAGAGCAGCGATGCTGCGGACAGGCGGTCATTTTGCTCCGTCACGCTCAACGGCTGCATCAGATGGATCGCTACGAAGACCTGCCCGAGCTTTCCGTAGCCGCTTCGTTCTTCGAGATGCCAATCGCCCTTGGGCAGGCATCCGACCAACGTATCGGCGGCCTCGGCGTCCGGCGGTACGTCCCAGACGGCGACAACCGTATTTTTGTCCAGCAGCACCTGTCCGTAAGAGCTGGCGTGGCGGTCGTCGCCTGGCGCGTGATGGGCCCCGGGATGGAAGAAATACAGCTGATTTACGCCAAGCGCGGCCGTTTCCGTATCCAGGGGCAGCGAGACATCCCAGCGCAGCTGTTCGTTATCGAATTCGTCGCGCCGCTCCCAAATGCCCCCGAAGGCATAGTCGTTTGTCAAATAGGCGTACGTATGAGCTTCGGACTCGACCTTCTCGTCGGCTCCGGCAAAACGGATTTTGCGCTTGAGCTCGCAAGGCGCTTGGCGGTTCATGGCCGCCTCCCGGACAGCCTCCGATACTTCATAGCTGAAGAGCGTCGCTCCCTCCAGACGAGGAAACACCGTCGGCGCCGGAAAATCGCCGAACTGGATATAGTCATGCGGCGTATTCGTATCCTTCGGCGCATCGTGCGGCCAGATCCGGGACTGCGGTCCGACCCAAGCGCCGCGCAAATACGATTCCGCGCGAAGTCTCCACAAGTAGTCGAGCAGCTCCTCCGCGACCTTGCGCGCTTGTTCATCCCGGACGATTTCCCACACGCAGGTGAAAGCTTGAATCCAATGCCAATGCCAAGGGAGGCAGCCGTACTCCTTGAATCCGAACGTATGTACGTGGTTCAGCAGGCGGCGGGCGCATGCCGTCCCTTCCCGAAGCAGCGCCTTGTCGGCGAAGATGTGACCGAGCAGCAGCTTTAAAGCGGTATGCTTCGCCTCGTGATGATGCATCGACGCCAGCGGATGGCGGTACACGCCGCTTTTGTAAATATGCTGCAGAGCCGTTTGAAACTCGTTGTCCAGTTCAGGGGGCATCGCGTGCCGCATGCTTTCGTGGAACAGGATCAGCAGGCATCCCATCAGCTCTACCGGCAGTACGTGCGGCTTCGCCGCGGCCGGATCGGCTCCCAGATTTAACGGCCAATGCCCGTACATCGGGCTGTCCGGATTTTGGTCCTGCAGCGTCAGCACTTGGCGAAGCATTCGGACTGAAAGACTGGCCGCCGCTTTCCGGGTCTCTTCACTCCAACCGGGAGCGCCTTCCGCTACATAGGCAAACAGATGGGAAGCAAAATAAAAGTTGTCGCGCAAATCTTTATGAAACCAATAGCCGCTCTCCAGCAGAGGCAGAGCAAGAGCCTGCTCGGCCGCAAGCCGGAGAACGAGAAGTCTCCGTTCGTTCGTTTCCCTTTTCATGAAGCACCATTCCTCCAGTACTCGTCCCATGTTAATTTAAACGTTTCACTTCTTAAGTCTACCTGCAACTGTCCCGAAGTCAATGACTTTTCTGCGGAATATTTTTACCGGGTCTCCATCAGAAGAGCATGACGTGTTACAATAGTCATCAATATCTTGTTGGCAAGGAGGCGGTTTCTTTTATGCACGATCCATGGACGATCGATACGCTTCATATTACGCTCAGACTGGTATTGTCGCTGCTGTTCGGCGGCTTGATCGGGATCGAGAGGGAGCAGAGCAGCCATGCCGCCGGATTGCGCACGCACATGCTCGTGTGCCTCGGTTCCACGCTGATTATGCTCTTATCCATATACGGATTTTCCGAATTTTCCAAGCTGGACAACGTACGGATGGATCCGGCCCGTCTGGCGGCCCAGGTCATCAGCGGAATCGGATTTCTCGGTGCGGGAACCATTCTATATACAGGCAAATCGATCACCGGCCTCACGACGGCCGCTTCCCTATGGGTGGTAGCGGCGATCGGTCTTGCGACGGGAGCGGGCTTTTACTATGCAGCCGCATTAAGCTGTGTGTTTGCCTTGATCAGTTTGTTTGTACTTAACTTAGTGGAGAAAAAATACCTCCGCGCCAAAAAGCTGCGACATATTCAGCTCCAAGCACTGGATACGCCGAGTTTGATCGGCAAAGTGTCCGCTTTGCTCGCCAACAAAGGAAGCCTAATCCAGAAGCTTTCCGTCGAAGAGATTCCTTCGGAAGAAGAGGACTTGATTCACATCACCCTTACGCTGAGGTTTGCCAAAGGCGACAATGTCAGCCAAACGGTCGAAGATCTGATGCGGCTGGATGGCGTCCGTTCCGTTTCCTGTGATTAAAATAAAATTTTTTGAACGTTTTGAAGGGGTTAGGGGGAGGAACGGCGTCTAAGATTTCAAGAGCGCAGATCAAGGCGGTGAGCAATGTGGAGAGCATGGCGGATGAACAACTGGTCGACCTAATCCGTCAAGGTGATGAAGAAGCGTACCGGGTATTGATGGCACGTTATCAGGACTATATCTATACGCTGATTTATCGCATGACCTTACATCGCGAAACAGCCGAAGATTTGACTCAGGAAGTATTTATCAAGCTGTACCGTTCCCTGGCCAACTTTCGCGGCGACGCCAAGTTTAAAACCTGGCTTTACCGGATGACCGTCAATCTGGTCACCGACTACAGGCGTTCGCAGCAGCGCAAGCCGTACGAAGCGATTCTGGACAAAATTAAGGGCTGGTTCGGAGACCGCCGGGAAGAGCCCGAGGCCCGCGCGCTGCAAAAGGAAGAGCAGGAAACGATGCAGCGGCTGCTCGCCGACCTGCCGGACAAATACCGGCTCATTCTGTATTTGTATCACTACAAACAGTTGTCTTATCAAGAAATTTCGGATGTGACCGGACTGCCGATGAAGACGATTGAAACGAGATTGTATCGCGGAAAATCGCTGCTTAAAGAAAAATGGCTGGAGGTGCGGGGACATGACCATCATGCATCCAAACGATCAAGAGCTGCTACGTTTTCTGAATAAAAACTGCTCTGAATTGGAATACCACCGGATCGGGCGTCACATGAAGGCTTGCGCTCCATGCCGCGGGAGACTGTCCGACTTTTTGGACGTCGAACTGATGCTGGATCAACTTGCCGTCGAACAGGCCCCTACGGAATTGACGGACCGCGTAATGACCGCTCTGCGTTCGGGAAGAGCGTATGCGTCACCGGACCGTCCGTTATCGGATCACCCGGGGTTCGAGGCGCAAGCTTCCTCGCCCCGGCGTAAATGGAAACCTTATTGGCGTACCGAGCTGCTACACGGGATGGTCGCCATGGCTGCTACGTTCCTGTTTATTGTGTCCGGCGTATTCGGAAAGCTGACGTCTCTGGACCCGAATCGATGGGAAGCCGATGTTCGTACCGGCGCCCTTCAATTGTTCCATGTCGTCGAATCGGTATCGCGCCAATTGTTGTCATAAGGAGGGAATCTACGAATGCAGGACCAACGGAAAGGCCCGTATGATCACGGAGAGGATCGGGAAGACGAGTTTTTGCGGGAGCGCATGGAGCGGTGGGGACAGTCCCGAAAACCGCCGTTCGATCCTTTTCTCAGGCCGAAGCCTCATAAGAGCAAATGGTTAGCCGGGGTATTATCGTTTTTTATTCCGGGCACCGGACAGTTGTACCTGGGGTTGATGCAGCGGGGCTTGGGGATCATGCTGCTGTTCATATTGAATATTTTCGCCATTGTGTATTTCGCTACCAACGAAGGGGAAAATATTCCGCTGATCGTTTTGTTTTCGCTGCTCATGCCCGTCACTTATTTCTACAATATCTTCGATGCGCTGCAGCAGACGGATCGGGTTAACGGGTACGGGCAATCCGTTTATTTTGACGAGCCCCGGATGGAAGGGGACGCTCCGTTTGCGTCCGAGAAACCGCTGCGCAAACTGCGTCAGGGGAACCTATTCGGCTACGCGCTGATCGCAGCAGGTGCGCTGCTGTTTCTGGCTGGAGGCAAACCGCAGTGGCTCGAACGCGTATTTGACTTTGTCGGTTCATCGTTCGGCGCCGTAATTTTGATTGTTATCGGGGCTTACATGTTTTACAAAGAATCCAGGAAAAAGTAAGGGGAGAATTCGAATGCATAAGGCAGGCCGTTACACGGCAGCAATTTTGCTCTTATGTGTCGGCGGCGCCGTTATTGCCGACAAGACGATGGGCACGCACCTGACTGCCATGCTGGCGGATTGGTGGCCGCTGTTGTTTGTTTTGCTCGGAATCGAATATATTTTGTTTAATATCAAATTTGGAAACAGCGATCGCCAATTGAAGCTCGACATCGGCGGGATTATCTTCGCGGTCGTTATCGCCGCCATCGTCATTATTAGCACCCAGAGCGGGGAGCTTCTGAAAAAGTTCAACGGTTGGACCGTTAACGGGACGATCGATATGATGACGGACGGGAAAAACTTCGATAAAGGCGTGACGGCAATCGAGCTTCCTGCTTCCGTCGACAATGTGAGGCTGGACAATGAGAATGGCAGCGCCGTTCTTAAGTCCGGGCCGGTCGATCAGCTTCAGGTCGATGTTAAGGTTTACGTTAACGGTATAGATGAAGACGTGGCGCAAACCATTGCGAACGAATCCAAGCTGGAGCACAGTGTGAGCGGCAATACGCTCAACATCCGGGCTGTCGCCAAAGAATACGAAGGCATCGGTGCTTTGTTCGGAAACCGCAAGCCGCGGATGGATCTGGTCGTCACAGTGCCTGCGCAGCATAAAGTCAATCTGGATTTGCAGCTGCGCAACGGTAAGATCGACGCGTCCGGACTGCCGATCAAACAACGGTTCGTCGGGCATACGACGAATGGGGAAATCCGTCTCGAAGATCTGCAAGGCGAGTTGAATTTGGAGACTACCAACGGCAAAGTTCAAACTCACCGGACGGTTGGGCCGCTGACGCTCAAATCCACGAACGGACACATGGAAGTGACGGATCATCAAGGGGATACGACGCTGAAATCGACCAACGGGAAGCTTCGTATCGATAATGTAACGGGAGCGCTTCAGGCCGAAACGAACAACGGAGCCGTCACTGCACATGGCGCGTTCAAAGGCGTAAAAATACAGACCACCAACGGGGCCGTCGAAGTGAGCAGCACGGTTATCGACGGGGACTGGGACATAGAAACGTCCAACGGCAAGCTCGAAGTCAAGCTTCCGCAAAAAGGCGACTACCGGATCGACGGCGAAGGGAACGAGGGAGGCATCAAAACCGATCTGCCTTTGTCCATTCAAGAAGATAGCGTCAAAGGCACGGTCGGAAGCGGCAAATACACGATTAAGCTGCATACCAACGACAGGCTTACCATACAGGGGTCCAATTGACAATTTGTTGAACATCCGGGTAGAATAAAGCGATACATTCCTTTTCCGGATTAGGCGGTGAACACGATGAACCATTCATTGGAGCAGGCACTTAACAAACTCAAAACGATGGGCATTCGGATGACTCCGCAACGGCATGCCATTTTATCATATTTGATTAATACAATGTCCCATCCGACGGCGGATGAAATATATAAAGCGTTGTCCCCGCTTTTTCCCAGCATGAGCGTGGCGACGGTATACAATAACCTTAAGGTGTTTATCGAAAGCGGATTGGTACGGGAGATGACCTATGGCGACCATTCCAGCCGCTTTGACGCGGATTTGTCCGATCACTATCATGCGCTTTGCGAGGAATGCGGTAAGCTGGTGGACTTCGCTTACAAGCCGCTGGACGACCTGGAGCAAGCAGCCGGTGAAATGACCGGATTCCAGGTGAAAAGCCACCGGGTGGAAGTTTACGGCATCTGTTCGGACTGTGCCAAGCAGACGACATGATAGATTGGTAGAATTAAGGTATAATGGACGTGTCTGGATTCCCGCGGCTGCGGGTAGACGCGTCCTTTTTTTTCATTATTCATCAGCTTTGCCTCATCATGTGACGGGAGTGAAACCATGGAACCGACGTTTGAAGCGGGAGGCGGGTCGCGCCGCAGAAAAAGAAAGAAATCGACCTTTGTCCTGTTGTTTTTTGCCCTCCTATGCGGTCTTATTTTAGGTGCTTACTTATGGATCAACTATGTTCCGAATTGGCAGCATGAGCAGCCCGACTTTAAAGGCAACCCCAAACCGATCTTCTACGAAGGGGGAATGCTGGACCAACCCGCCGTAGGGCAGAAGGAAAGCTTGAAGCTTCCGTTCGACATTGTGAAGGAACGGATCGATCCGACGCTGGTCTATGAGAAAGCGAGCGAATCGACAATCATTACGACGCAAAACAAAGTGATCCGGCTTCGCACCAGCCAGTTGACCGGGATGGTCAACGAAAAGCCGTTTACGCTCAAATTTCCGCTCGAAAAGACGAACGGGATATTGTACCTTCCGATCGATCCGTTGAAAGATTTGTATAAAATCGACCTGCGGGAATCGCCGGATACGGGCGCCGTTTTGCTGTTTAAGGAAGGCGAGACGATTCGCTGGTATAAGACGATCACCATTCCGGATAAACCCGACAAAACGATTGCCATGCGGCGGGACCCGACGATCAAAGCTCCGATTCATGCCGATCTGAAGCAGGGAGAGAGCTTGATCGTATGGGGCGAGGAAGGCGAATGGTACCGGGTGCAGCAGACGAACGGCTATATGGGATATGTTCGCAAGGATCAGTTGGTTGCCGACAAGGACGAAGTCATCCCGAGGAAAGAACCGGAGCCTCCGTTCGTGGCTAAAAAGCCAATCAGCGGCAAAATCAATATGACTTGGGAGCAGGTCGTAACGAAAAATCCGGACACCGGCAAAATTCCCGACATGCCGGGACTGGATGTGGTCAGTCCGACGTGGTTTCATTTGGAAGACGGCGAGGGCAATCTCAAGAACTTGGCTGATCCTGCCTATGTCAAATGGGCTCACGACAGAGGATACCAAGTCTGGGGGCTTTTCAGCAACGGCTTCGAGCAGAAGCGCACGACCCAAGCGCTCTCCACTTATGACAAACGAATGAAGATGATCAAGCAGCTGCTTGCCTTTGCACAGATGTATTCGCTGCAAGGAATCAACATCGACTTCGAGAACGTCAATTTGAAAGACAAGCAAAACCTGGTTCAATTCGTCCGGGAAATGTCGCCGCTTATGCATGAGCAAGGCCTCGTCGTTTCTATGGATGTCACCGCCAAATCGAGCAGCGAGTCGTGGTCCATGTTTTACGACCGGAAAACGCTGATCCAGTCGCTCGACTATATGATGCTGATGGCTTATGACGAGCATTGGGCGAGCAGTCCGAAGGCCGGTTCCGTCGCTTCGCTGCCGTGGGTGGAGAAGTCGATTTCCGACCTGCTGAAAGAAGATGAGATTCCGCCGTCCAAGCTGATTCTCAGCATTCCTTTCTATACGCGGGTGTGGACCGAAACGAAAAAGAACGGCAAAACCAATGTGAGCTCGAAAGCCGTCTTTATGGACATGCCGCAGCGCATCATCAAGGAGAAAAAGCTTACCCCTGTATTTTCCCCGGAAACGGGACAAAATTACATCGAGTACACGGAAGACGGCAAGCTCAACAAAATTTGGATTGAAGACGAGACGTCGGTAAAAGCACGTATCGAGCTTGTGAAAAAGTACGATTTGGCCGGCGTCGCATCGTGGCGGAGAGGCTTCGAGAATCCCGAAGCATGGAACTGGATCCGCACGTCACTGGAAGCGCCGAAAAAATAACGATCAATAACAAAATAAACCGGCTCGCCTCATCGAACGATAGTGGCGGAGCCGGTTTATTTTGTTCCTTTATGGAACCGGGGCGATGGTCTTTGCGTATCTAAAACTACGTTGCAAGCGGATTACGGAGAGGTTGTTTCCCCGGCTTGATGCGTCGGATTGGGTCCAGATTCGGCGGCCGGAGCATATTTCGGATCGAGCGTCAGAATCGTTTTGCAGAACATACAGCGGTCCGTTTTCCCTAGCATCTTGGTCGGCTTTCCGCATTCCGGGCATTCGATCACCGTAGCGCTGGTCGACATCATGCCCGCAGCAAAATAAATTCCCATGCTCACCAGCATGGCGATGGCTCCGATGACCATACATACGGCTGCAAGCATACGGCCGGCGGCTCCCCACTCGAAGACGATCCCGGCAAGTCCGAGGATCATCAGAAGCATACCGCCCATAGTCAGCAGGAGCCCCCACAGCCGGAATTCATTTACTTTACTTGACTTGAATTTCATGTCTTTCACTTCTTTCTCGTAAGAATTGTGAGTGTCGTCACAAAAGAATGCAGGAAACGGCGGCTTCATGTAGAAATAACTATCATGAAGAACGCATGTGGCTATCGTCAGGAGGCTTTCGCGATGGATTCCTTAAAAGCATATTGGGTGGAAAGGCTCCGTCAAGACGAGTCCGTTATCAGCATAGCGGCCGTCGACAATCCTTCTTTGTTCTCGGCTGTCACAGACGGATTCGACATTGTGCTTCTGGTTGTCAGCAGCAATAACGAACGTGCGCATCAACAAGTTCATTATATAAAAGACAACCGCCGTATACAAGAAAGATGGATAAGCCCGGATACTCTGGATGAACTGATTTTGCGCGGCGAGTATCGCAATGTTATTTATTGGATCTTAAAAGGGGAGATACTTTTGGATCGGGATATGTATTTGGAGACCCTGCGGCATAAAGTGCTTGAGTTCCCGCTACCGCTTAGAGAACACAAGCTGCTGATCGAGTTCTCCAAATTTTTGCGCTGCTATTCGCAAAGTAAAGAATACATCTTAGACGAGCATTTGCTCGATGCATACAACAATATATTGGAGGCCCTGCACCATTGGGCGCGAATCGTGATTATCGAGTCCGGCAATCATCCGGAGGTAACGATTTGGCGGCAAGTGAAGACGGTCAATCCCGGCGTGTACAAGCTGTACGAGGAGCTGACGTTAAGTAAAGAGACGCTAAAACAGCGCGTTCAACTGGTGCTTCTGGCCAGCGAATTTTCCGTCATGTCCAAGATGGAACGCTGCTGCAGGCCGTTGATCGAATTGCTTGCCAGCCGCGATGAAGCATGGAGCCTTCAGGAACTCCAGCAGCAGCCTGAGCTGACGGATATTAAAGCGGATCTCCCGCTGCTCTTGAATAAGCTGGTCAAAAAATCGTTGGCTAAAGAAATCGTCTTTACCCATGACCCCGAACTATCCGTGCTGGAGATGCGGTATAAGGATGTCAAAAGCTGACCGTTGTGTTATAATGGATTGGACAATCAAATAGCCACTAGGGGAGCTCCGACTTGCGGGGCTGAGAAAAAGAAGCGTGTTCTTTGACCCTTGGAACCTGTTTTGAAGTCTGCGTAGAGCAGACATCACTGGATTATACCAGCGTAGGGAAGTGGACGAATGCCAGCAAGCTGCATATGAAGTGTGCAGACAACATTCGGCCGGCCCGCCATGCGGGTTGGCTTTTTTGCTTTTATCGGCAAAGCGCTGGAGGTGATAAGGATGCGATTGACCGTGAACGGGGAACTGAGGGAAGTGGACAACGCGGCTACCGTAGCCGAACTGCTCTCGGCGTTTAAACTGGACAATAAAATTTTGGTTGTCGAATTAAACCGGGAAATTATTGACCGTACCCGGTATGAAGAAGCCCGCCTGAACGATGGAGACCAGATCGAAATCGTTCATTTTGTCGGCGGCGGCTGAATAAAAACTATCGTTGAAGGAGCTACCAGCATGAGCGACACGTTAAAAATCGGACCTTACGAATTTCAATCCCGGCTGCTGCTTGGGACGGGAAAGTTTTCGGATTTGAAGATTCAAGATCAGGCCGTTCAAGCTTCGGATGCCGAAGTATTGACTTTTGCCATCCGCCGTCTGCCGATCGACAATCCGGATGCGCCTAACTTTTTGGAAACGGTAGATTTGAAAAAGTTCACGCTGCTTCCTAATACGGCCGGCGCCTATACCGTAGAGGAAGCTGTACGCATTGCGCGCCTGGCCAAAGCTTCCGGGCTTTGCGATATGATCAAAGTAGAAGTGATCGGAGATCCGAAGACGCTGCTTCCGGATCCGGTAGGAACGCTGGAGGCGACGAAGATTTTAGTAGAGGAAGGCTTTATCGTATTACCATATACTTCGGATGACCCGATATTGGCCCGCAAGCTGCAGGAAGCGGGAGCTGCGGCCGTTATGCCCGGAGCATCGCCGATCGGCTCCGGTCAAGGGATCGTGAACCCGAATAATTTGCGTTTTATTATCGAGGAAGCGAAAGTTCCGATTATCGTCGATGCAGGCATTGGCGGTCCTGCGGATGCTGCCTTAGCTATGGAGCTTGGCGCGGACGGCGTGCTGTTGAACACGGCTGTTGCCGGTGCGCAGGACCCTGTTCTGATGGCCGAGGCGTTCAAGCTGGCTGTGATCGCAGGGCGCAAAGGGTTCTTGGCGGGCCGCATTCCGAAGAAGCGCTATGCCTCTGCCAGCAGCCCCGTCGAAGGCATGATAGAGTAGTAGAGTGCTGGTATCGTCCGGCTGCTTTCGAGCGGCCGGATATTTTATTTATTTTAAGGGTTGACTTTCAAACTCAAGATGTGTTAAATTAATTTTCGCCGCTAAAAACGGCTGCCTTTAAAAAACTTAATCAAGCTGCTTCAAAAAAATGGTTTTAAAAAAATGCTTGCATTAAGATAGGCGAATGTGATATATTATAAAAGTCGCCGCTAAACGAGGTGACAACAACCGACAAAGCTTGAAATGCTTGACAGTACGGCTTTTGTTGGAGAAATTGCCCTTTGAAAACTGAACATCGAGTGAGTGTCATATAAGAGAATGCAAATTCTCG
>NZ_JTHN01000160.1 GCF_001399685.1 Paenibacillus sp. A3 | reverse complement strand
GCTTGGACCCTCCGCCTTGCTGCTTTCCTTGTCCTCCACCTTGCTTTTGTTGTCCTTTTCCTTGTTGTCCTTGCTGCTTAGGCATCGATTCTTCCTGCAGCACCTTCTTCATTAATTCCATCATTTCCATGCGGAAGATCGGACTTTGGAGCGATTCCTGAATGACAGCTTTCGTTTGAGTGCGGTAGGCGTTTCCTTTCATTGTATCGAGCATCATCATTTCAAAATCCGGGCTTTTCATCGCATCCATCATTGCTTTTTGATATTCCGGGTCCTTTAATAAATCTTTTTGAAGCTGCTTGGTATCTTTTTGAATGGCCTTCGCGAAATCACCGGCAAATTTCGGATCGCTAATCATTTTTTGCAGAAACTGATTGCTCTCCGTATCGGTCAACACATCCTTTACAGCAAGCTGAAGCTGTTGCGTATCGCCGGCGGATAATAATTGGAGCTTGCTGTTCTCCTGTATGGTAGCTTTTTGGATAGCTTTCCGCCCGTCTTCGGTTTTCAAAATATCGAGAACCATCGACTTGGTGTCTTTATAAGTATTCCCGCCGCCGGCGGATGAAGCTTGTGATTCGGAACCGCAGGAAGTTAAGAAGCCGACGATTAGGACGGCGGGTAAAAAACGAATCCATCGCGCTATCATCAGTTCAGGCTCCTTTCATTGTTTTGCCGTTAGTATTTGTTACGTCCCCGGGGATTAACACAATTGTTGTTAGCTTTTTATTGTGAAGGTTGGTACAATTAACTGTTGAAATGACTTATTGGGGGTATAGCGGTCGTGACGTTAAGAAAATGGTTTTATTTATTTTGGACCACGCTGCTGATCGGTGCCGTGACGGCCGTTATTGCCGGGCTTGCACTACAATTGACGGACCAACAGGTTGAGCTCGGCGGAAAACAAATCGGCTTTAGCGTGATCACGATGATCCTTGGCGGTGCTACGATCAGTGTGTTGAGCCAGATGGGCTTTTTCGCTTATTTGATTGTCCGGTATATCATAGGCGGTATTCTTCGAAAATGGGCCTGGGATATCGTCCAATTGATCATTACGGTGATCGTCTTGTTCGATCTGATCTATTTGCGCTATGTGAGCAGTGAGCAGCAGATGAGCTGGGGAGTGTATATGATCCTTCCGCTTTCGCTCATTATGGTGTCAATCGGCGTAGCTTGGTGGAAAGTAAAAATGACGAATCGAAGCGCCGCCATTCCGACATTATTCTTTATGATCGCGGTCACGGCGATCGAGGCTATTCCTTCCCTGCGGCTCGACAACGCGGCTTCTACAATCTTTATGATGGTTCCGCTGTACTTGTGCAATGCTTGGCAAATATTGATCCTCAGCAAAGTGCTGAACACAAATAAAGAGCCGATGTAACGGCTCTTGCTGTTTTTTTGTATAAGAAGCGGGGTTAACGTACAGGCTTCATGGTTTGATCTTCGACAGGCGGTTGATTGCCGACCTTCGTTTGCTTCATCAATTGACTGACGGTCACGAACTCGTAACCTTTTTCACGTAATTTGTCGATAATAACGGGGAGCGCTTCGTGGGTTTGCTTTACGGAGTCGCTGGCGTGAAATAACACGATATCGCCGGGATGCGCTTTAGATAAGACGCGGTTGATGATCGTGTCGACCCCTTTATTCATCCAATCCTGCGAATCCGTATCCCATTGAATGACCGTATAACGCAGCTCGTTCGCGATCCGCAGCACGCGTTTGTCAAAATCGCCGTTAGGGAGCCTCAGCAGGTTCGGACTTGTGCCGGTGACTTCCTGAATGATTTGGTGAGCCGTCTTAATTTGGGCGCGAATTTCCTCATCGTTCAAGCTGCTGTAGTTCACGTGCTTATGTCCGTGACTGCCGATTTCCCACCCGCCTTTGACGATTTTGCTCACGGTGTCGGGATGGCTTTTGGTCCAAGGGGACGATAAGAAGAAGGTTGCGTGTCGAATCCCCTTATTTTGCAAAATCTGAAGGATCGGCTCCGTGCGTGTATCTCCCCAACTGATATCGAAGGTGAGAGCGATCACCTTTCTTTCCGTGGGAATGCTGTAGACCGCGGCGGGTTCGTATTGGGAGAAGACGGAAACATTTTCCCTTTCCGAATAAATGATGCCGATGGCGAACAGGACAGCAACGGTAATAATTAGCGCTTGTTTTAGCTTTTTGCCGTTCATGACATAAAAATAATTCACTGGCTAGGCCTCCTTTGCCCATCTCGTCCGGAAAGGCTTGTATTAGTAGATGTGTATGCTCGTACCCATATCTTATGCTTAAAAGGAGGACTCTCATTGAATTGGAAAAATGCCTTTATGCAAATGAAGCTGATGAAGCATTACTTTATTGCATCCACCTTGGTATTTGTCGCGGGGATCGTGATGGGTGCACTGTACTCAAGCCAGTTTCATGCATTCATCAACGGCCAGCTCGAAGCTTTAAAACAAATATCGGATTCCATTGCAAGCAAGCCGAATCAGCAATGGTCATTATTTTGGCTCATCTTTTGGAATAATGCTTCCAAATCTTTATTGATTATTGCCCTAGGACTGTTCTTCGGGGTATTCCCGCTGTTCTTTCTTCTTGCCAACGGCTTGCTGCTTGGCTACGTATGTATGGTATCGGCCCAGAAGCAATCCTGGCTGTATGTGATCAAAACAATCCTTCCCCACGGAATCCTGGAAATTCCGGCAATTATCGTGGCTTGCGCCTTCGGGCTGCGATTGGGCGTGATGGTACTGAAGATGCTGCTTTCCGCACTTAGTCCGACCCGTTCCGTCAAGACAAGAGAACAGTTTCTGCTGTTTATCAAAGCGCTGCTGCCTGTCAGTGTAATGCTCGTGGCCGTACTTTTCGTGGCCGCGTTAATCGAAAGTACATTAACCTTATGGCTGGCCCGCGGATAAAAATAAATGAAACGCAAACTAATAAAAATACCCAAAACTGTGCATAACAGTAAAACACAAGACGGTTTTGGCGATATCCAGAGGTATGCAGATAAGCGCCGGACTTTCTTGGTTTAGGTTCGATTACGCTAACGCTGCATATCTTTTTTGCATTTGCGCACTTCATTTTGGAAAGGGGCCACATCGGCATGCTTGGCTTTTTGTTTAACGAAAGGGAATGCAGAGAACTGGATTACGTCCTGCGCAAGGAGCTGGATGAAATGCTCTTCGACTTGAACGACAAGAGAATCGATGCGGACATCAAAACGGCGATCGAATCGCGGTACAAAGTCATTTTCCGCATGTATGCCCGCCTGGCCTCGCCAAAAGAAATTTCGAAATACGCAAGAAACCGGATGTACCATTAAAATAAATCGAAAAAACGCTTGACTTCCGGTGCGCTCTTATGATACTTTATTACTCGTTCTCCTTTTGCAAGCAAGCAGCTTCACCTCTGGAAACAACAAGAAATAAAAAAAAGCTTGCTTTTCGACAGGCGAATGTGATATATTATAAAAGTCGCCGCTAAACGAGGTGACAACAAGAAACAAAGGCTGCAGAGCTTGACATTGCAGCAGTTGTTAAAGGAAATTGCCCTTTGAAAACTGAACATCGAGTGAGTGTCATAAAGAGAATGTAAATTCTCGTCAGTAGTAAATTTTGAGCTTTAATCAGCT
>NZ_JTHN01000016.1 GCF_001399685.1 Paenibacillus sp. A3 | reverse complement strand
CTTCGTCTTGGCGGAGGAATTGGGCATCCGCCCGATTCGCAGCCAGCGGTCGGCTGCCCGGCTGGCGGAGCTCGCCGATCTGTTCGAGCAAGGCAAGCTGCGCCTCCATATTCGCAGCACATTCCCCCTGCGCCAAGCCGCCGATGCCCACCGTGAAGTCGAAACCGGACACGGGCGAGGTAAAGTTGTTCTAACGTTCGATTAAAGGCGGGAGAAAAGAGGGCGGGCGGTATTTTCCGGTGGGTAAACAGCAAGCATAGGATGGAACAGAAGCGACGGAGCCTGGCAGATTTTGCGGGCTCCGTTTTTTTGTTGGAAAAAAGTTTAGGTCCGGGCAGGTCTTTCTCATGTTGATGGCAAAAGCAAAAAAACCGGCGTCCGCCAAGGCAGATACCGGTTTTATAGAAACAGTTGAATTTTAATCGATTTTGTGTTAGAATGACGGTTAGCAGTTGAAAAAAATGTGATACTCATCACTAATATCCAATTTTATACTATCACATATTTACGGCTTTGTCAAGAATTAATAAAGAGTGGGTTCGGAGAAGAGGGGGCAGCATATGGCGAACGATCAGCACAAGCAAGCGGAAACAGAGCTTACGATTGATCGGGTGAAACAGCAACTCATCGCGCAGGGCAAAGAGCAAGCTTCGCTCGCTTACAAAGACATTACGGAGAAACTCGCTCCGTTCGATCCCGATCCGGAACAAATCAACGAGTTCGTCGAGAAGCTTAGCGAGCTTGGCATCGAGGTAGGCGGCGAATCGGACGAGGGGCCTGTATTCGGATCGGATCAAGAGGAACATGACCTGCTGCATGACGATCTGTCGCTCCCGCCGGGGATCAAGATCAATGACCCGGTACGTATGTATCTGAAGGAGATCGGACGGGTACCGCTGCTTTCGGGGGATGATGAAATCGAACTGGCGGAACGGATTCAGCAGGGGGACGAAGAAGCGAAGCGCAGACTGGCCGAGGCAAACCTCCGTTTGGTGGTGAGTATCGCAAGACGTTATGTCGGCCGGGGTATGCTGTTTCTTGATTTGATACAGGAAGGCAATATGGGTTTAATCAAAGCGGTGGAAAAGTTCGATCACACCAAGGGCTTCAAATTCAGTACGTATGCCACCTGGTGGATTCGTCAGGCGATTACGCGCGCGATTGCCGATCAGGCGAGAACGATCCGGATACCGGTACATATGGTGGAAACGATCAACAAGCTCGTACGCGTATCCAGACAGCTGCTCCAGGAGCTTGGCAGGGAAGCTACCCCGGAAGAAATTGCGAAGGAAATGGATTTGACGCCCGATAAAGTGCGGGAAATTATGAAGATCGCACAGGAGCCCGTGTCGCTCGAAACGCCGATTGGCGAAGAGAACGATTCGAACTTGGGCGACTTTATCGAGGACCAGGAGGCGCTTGCTCCGGCGGACGCGGCGGCTTACGAGCTGCTGAAGGAGCAGCTTGAGGATGTGCTGGACACGCTTACGGAGCGGGAAGAGAACGTGCTGCGTCTTCGTTTCGGTCTTGATGACGGCCGCACGCGCACACTGGAAGAAGTGGGTAAGGTATTCGGTGTGACCCGGGAGCGCATCAGGCAGATCGAAGCCAAGGCGCTGCGCAAGCTCAGACATCCGAGCCGCAGCAAGCGGCTGAAAGATTTTATGGATTGATCTTTATTCATGCGGCGAACACGGGAAGTCGTGCTCTTGGAGCACGGCTTTTTTTTGTCAATAAGCTAAGGTTAAAAATTTCTCATTAACTTCTAATAATAGCTTCTTATAGCAGGCGGGGCGCGGGAAAATTGATTTGCTGGAAAATCGTGTACTTTTTAATTGTGTTATGGTGTTCTTGGGGCGCTTGCCCAATCGCCAAACCAAGGAGGAAGTCATGATTAACACGAAGAAAAGCCGGATCGTCAAAGCCTTACTAGGAGTAACGATGAGCCTATCGATTGCCGTCACAGGGAATATGCTTGCAGTGCCGCAATCGGCTCAAGCGGCTACCGTATCTCAAGCATCGGTTGCAGATAAAATCATAGCCACGGGGAAGCGTTACTTAGGAGTCCGCTATAAGTTCGGGGCGCCTGCCGGAAGAACGGATGTATTTGATTGCTCTTCATTTACTCAATATGTATTCAAGCAGCACGGAATCAAGCTTCCTCGTTCCTCCAGACAACAAGCTACGGTTGGCACCAAGGTTGCCAAGAGCCAACTGAAGCCGGGCGATCTGGTATTCTCGGATACGAATCGGGACGGAAAAATCAACCATGTGAGCATTTACATCGGGAACGGCAAGTTGCTCCATACGTATCGGGTCGGCGTAGGCGTTACCATTTCCAACTTTAAAGGCAGCACATGGGATAAGACCTTCGTTACCGCCCGTCGCGTTATCCGCTAAAACAGGGACGGCTTGCCGGCAGCATGCAAACGGCCGCCGAATAAGCTTGTACAGGAAAATCCTTGAGCCGATCAAGGATTTTCTTGTTTTTCAGCGGAATAGCCTATGAAGCGGCTTTTCAAGTGATACATAAATGTTAGATACGGCCTATCTGAAAAGTCATATGCAATACATGTAAGTTATATTGACATTTACATAACGTCGACATATAGTATAACTCAATAACTGAACTGAGAAGATAACTAAGATAAAGGAAAGGGTGAAGAAGGTGAAACCGAACGTCCGCATGGAATGGCTGCGCCTGCTGCCAAAGGTCGACCTGCACCTGCATCTGGACGGGAGCGTCAAGCCGGAGACGGTTCTCGAGCTTGCCGCGGCAGAAGGAATCCGGCTGCCTGCCGCTACGCCGGAAGGCCTGCTTCCTTACATGCAGGTTGATGAGCCGTGCGGCAGCTTGCAGGCGTACCTCGGGAAGTTCGAGTTTGTCGGGCGGTTCCTGCATCGGCCCGAAGCGCTGGAACGGGTGGCGTTCGAGGTCGTAGAGCAGGCGGCGGAGCACGGCTGCCGCTATATTGAGGTGCGATTCGGCCCGCAGCTGCATCGCAATCGCGGCATGACGCCGGATGAAGTCATTAGCAGCGTCATCGCGGGGTTGAATCAGGGAGAAGCGCAGTTTGGCGTGAAGGCCAAGGGGATCGCCTGCTGTCTTCGGCATCATGGGCAGCTCGATAATACGGAAGTCATCGAAGCCGCTTCGCGTTTCCAGGGCAAAGGGATCGTGGGAGTCGATTTGGCCGGGGACGAGGCGGCTTACCCTGCCAGACTTCATCGCGAACTGTTTGCTTTGGCCCGCAGCAAAGGGCTGCCGGTAACGATTCATGCCGGGGAAGCGGCCGGAGCCGACAGCGTGTACGAAGCGGTCATCCGTCTGGGCGCGGCACGGATCGGGCACGGCGTTCGCATGAAGGAAGACCCTGCCGTGCTGGAGCTGGTCAAGGAGCGGCAGATTCCGCTTGAAATGTGTCCGGTAAGCAACATTCAGACGAGAGCCGTATCCGGATGGGCGGCTTACCCGGTCCGCGAATACTTCGATCTCGGAATTCCGGTGACGATCAACACCGATAACCTCACGGTTTCCGGCACGAATCTCACGAAGGAATATCATATCCTGATGGAAAGGTTCGGGTTTACCCCGGTGGAGATCGGCAAGCTTCTGTTAAACGGGCTGGAAGCGGGCTTCATGGATGAGGCGGACAAACGCGAGCTGCGTCGGCACTTTCTTCAAGCATTGGCCGAGCTGAATATTTGCCGATAGGCTGCGGCCCGTATGGCGGCGGACTCCCGAGCGGAGACCGCCGCTTCGTGTTTTTTGCGGGTAAGGACAATCCCGTTTGGGCGTTTCATTACAGCCCCCCTGTGACTTCGATGTGCGAATATTTGTGTTTGTTTTTATTTATGGTAGACTACTTGCATAAAGAAGTGCGGCGGTGCCCGTTATTTCACGGAGAGGGGGGAGCGGATTGTTCGCTGAACAAAGGCATCAAGCGATTATTCAAAAAATAAACCGCGAGAAGTCGATCAAGGCGTCGGACCTGATGGAGCTGTTCGGCGTATCGTTCGAAACGGTCCGGCGCGACCTGGAGCATTTGGAGAAGGCGGGGTACTTGAAGCGCGTCCATGGCGGCGCGATCCTGAAGGAGTGGGACTACAGCGAAGAGATTCCGATGACGGTCCGGGAAAAGGCCCATTTGGACGGGAAAAACGAGCTGTCCGAAATTGCCGCGCGCTATGTGGCCGAGGGGCAGTCCATAGCCCTTGACGTAAGCACGACCAATACGCAATTCGTCAAAGCGCTGAAGAAAAAGATCGAACGGTTGACGGTCATTACGAATTCGCTGCCGATCGCAAACGAACTGGTCCATATGCCGGGGTACACGATCATTTTGATCGGAGGCGTGATCCGCAACGAGGAGCAGGGCATGATCGGGGATTTGGCCGAGGAGTTCGCTTCCCGGTTCCATGCCGATTTGTTTTTTATGAGCATGAGCGGCGTCACGTTGACCGAAGGCGTCACGGACTACGGTCTCGGCGAGGTGCAGATGAAGAAAATCATGCTGAGGAACGCCAAACGGACGATTGCGCTGGCCGACAGCAGCAAGTTCGAGGCGGTTTCGTTGATCAAAGTGTGCGGCTGTGCGGAGATCGAACGGTTCGTGACCGATTCGAGCATCGATCCGGCCATCGTGGACAAATATAAAAAGCACGGCGTCGAGATCGTCTGCCAATAGCGGGAGCCGTTCCGCCAGCTATAAAAAAATACCCAGTAAGACTGGAGTCCCGGAGGTTGTCCGGGACTTTTTGTTTTGGATGTGGCGGCATTAGCTTGTGGAGTGAATAATAGGATGTTGTAAATGTGTGTATATGTGTGTTATTATGTTGGGAAAGTTGAATATCTCAGGAGGTGCTTGAACATTGTGCTTTCATTGCTGCTTGTGATCGGATCGGGCATGACGCACGCGGTGTGGAATTTGTTCGCCAAACAAAGCGAAGACAAAAGCGCGTTTCTGTGGGCGATCTTCATGCCTACGACGATCATGCTCATCCCGTATCTTGCTCTTGAGCTTATCCGGACGGGAATTCCGGCCGAAGCCTTCCTATTCATCGTCGCATCCTTGGTGGCGCAAAGCGCTTATGCTCTGCTGCTGTCCCATACCTACAAGCTCGGAGATTTATCGCAGGTGTACCCGGTGATGCGGGGGACGTCCACGCTGCTCATCCCCGCGACGGGAGTCCTCTTCTTGGGGGAATCACTTCCGCTCTGGGGGTGGCTGGGGATCGGGTGCATGCTTCTGGGCTTTACGGTCATGAGCGGGCGGAAGCGGGAAACGGAACGCGCGCCTGCGGTCTGGAAGCCTATCCTGTTCGCGCTGTTGGTCGGACTCTGTATTACCTGCTATACGCTGATCGACAAGCAAAATTTGCAGTATTTGTCGCCGCTGTCGCTGCTCGCCGTCTCCAATATCGGATTCGTGCTCGGTCTGACGCCGGCCGTCATGACCCCCGGGAGATTGAAGCGGGCGGTTCGCGGACAGTGGAAGGTCGTGCTGCTCGGATCGCTTTTGTCTCCCGGTTCGTATTTGTTGTTTTTATTGGCGATGAGGCACGCTCAAGTGTCCTATATTGCGCCGCTGAGGGAAATCGGCATCGTCTTCGGTACGCTGCTCGGTCTGATCGTGCTCAAGGAACATCAAGGGGCAAGAAGGCTCGCCGCATCGGTTATCGTTGTCGCAGGGATCGTCATGATCGCCGGTTCCGGGTAACGGGTATCCTCATTTCTCCTTGAAGGGAAGCGCTGAACATGAAAACGAAAACCGTCTGTGAAACGAAGATCGAGCCGCCGCTGCCCGATTATATGAACGCCGAAATGGACCGTGTAGTTACGCGTTTTAGCGAGCTGCCGCAGGAAGAAGCGCTCCGGCTGCTCTTCGTCACCGACCTTCATCACCGGAAGGGCGGGAACCAGCTTCGCACCGCCCGGGCCATCCAGGAGCTGACGCGCCGGCTGCCGCTTGACGCGGTCGTCTGCGGTGGCGACCACAGCTTGAACGGGCCGATAGGCGATTTTATGGAATCGCAGCGCGAAATCATGCGCGAGCTGTCGGCAGCGGCATGCCCGGTGCTGCCGCTCAAGGGCAATCACGACGACAATTCGATTCACGACTTTTATCATCATCCGGAGAGCGCGGGCCACGTGGTCTTTCCAGAGGACAGCTTCGCTTTATACGTGCAAGAACGGCAGGACGCCGTTATGTTGGACCCGGAGCATCCGCTGGGCTTGTATTATTACTACGACATCCCGGAGAAGCGGGTGAGGATCGTGCTGCTGAACATCATCGACATCCCTTACCGCGTAACGGAAAAAGGGAATTTGCAGTATAACGGCCAGTGGAAATACGCCTTCTCGGACAAGCAGCTCAACTGGGTAGCGCATAAGGCGTTTGACTTCAGCAGCAAGTCCGATGCGCGGGACTGGCGCGTCGTTCTGTTCTCGCACGCGTCCGTTTTGCAGGAGGGCGTTTTCGGTGGCGATCACGGCATCGAGAACGACGAAGCAATGTGGGGCATTATGAAAGCGTTCCGGACCGGCACATCTTACCGCTCGTCCCGCGAAGGGGAGTTCGGCTACGACGTGGTGGCCGATTACACGCAGCAGGGTCCCGGGGGCCTGATCACCAGCTTTTTCGGCCATGTGCATTTCGATCAAATGCTGCTCAAAGACGGCATTCGCGTTATCTCAACCTTGAATGCGTATACGAATCAAGACTTCGAAGAGGCTCCGGCGCGGACGGAGGGGACGATCACCGAGACGGCGTTCGATCTGATCACGATTCCGGTGCGGGGCAGCGAAGACAAGGTGTACTTGACCCGGTTCGGCGCAGGCGAGGATCGGGTGGCGGATTATCGGCTGCATGGGCGGTAAAATGAATAAGCCATTAGGATTAGCTTTATGCGTCTGACCGCGGATAGGCTGCCGGGGGCTGTCCATATTCCATTCGGAAGACCTACAGTTTTCGACAATAGAACCTATTTTATCCTCTTTCCAAATTTAGTATCGTTTTAGTGGGTTACGAAACTGGAAGGAGGAGCGGTCATGCAGGAGCGCAGAAAATGGATTGACGTAGCCAGGGGATTAAGCATCATCCTGGTCGTATTGGGGCATTCCGGGAATGAAATCATCGACCATTATTTCGGTTGGTTCCGTATGCCGTTATTTTTTCTGGTCAGCGGGCTTTTGTTCAAAAGCGTGATGCCGGACAAGTACAGATCGTGGGCGCTGAAACGTATTCGCACGTTTATGATTCCGTATTTTGCCTACGGGATTTGCATTGCAGTGCTGGTCGCAGCCAAGCTGAGAGATCCGCTATCCGTTCCCCGCGATATTTGGAATCTCATTTACGGGGGAACGGTATTGGGCGGGTGGTACGGCGTCTTCTGGTTCATCACCTGTTTGCTGCTGGTGCATCTTTTGATGGGGTTTCTGACCCGATATCCGGTTAAGGTACAAGCAGGAGCGGTGCTTGTGTCCTATGCGGTAGCTCATCTCGTCAGCATGACGCCTTTGGCCGAAGTGGACATCCCTTGGAATGCGGATGTGGCGCTGATGGCGGTTGCGTTCTTTTTTCTGGGCTATACCTTTAAGGCGCAGTTGGCTTCATGGTTGGAGCGGGGGACCTGGTTCATTCCGGCGCTGCTGATTTCGGCAGCTGCTATTGTTCTTAATAAAGAACAAATCTGGATATTCCGCATGGACATGAAGATGAAGGTTTATACCCAGCCGGTGCTGGATCTCATCGTTCCGCTGGCGTGTGTCCTCGTCGCGCTTCAATTGTGCTACTGGATATCGCGCTGGCCAGTGTCTTCCGTTCTGGCCTTTTTGGGAACGGTGACCATCTCGATCATGTATCTGCACATTCCGGTCAATATCGTGCTAAAGTACGGTTTAGGCTTGGAATATGGCTCGCTTGTATTTACGCTGGCCGGCGTGCTGCTTCCGTTAGGGGCCGCTTGGCTCATGTCCAAATCGTCCTTGCTGACCACGCTTTTCCTGGGTCAGCAGGGCTTCGGAAGGAAGGAGAAGATCCAAGGCAAGCTGAAGGCGGCAGGTTGAGCGAGCGGCAAGGCCAGCCTCTAGGCTGGCGAGCTTGTTGAGAAACCCGCTTCGCTTAGAAACTCTCTGCATACGCCGGTGGGGTATATCCCTCCAGCCGCTCTTGAAACCCGTGAACTTGATTAAAATTTGCGGTATTTTCACGGGTTTCAAAGGCGGACGTAAACTCTTACGGGATATACCCCACCGCTATTTGTCTGAGATTTTTCTACTTCCAAGGTTTCTCAACACTCAAGGCCAGCCTCTAGGCTGGCCTTTGTTCGTTCAGTTTACTGGTACGTATCGCCGCCCTCGCCATTCCAGGTCATCTCTGTGAAGGCGGACGGCGCGACCGTGGTGATCGTAGCGGAGCCCGACGTTTTAAGCCCTCCCGCGACGCCGGTCATCGTATAATCCGAATACAGCTTCGTCGAGCCGAAGTTCGTATGAATCATCGCGCCGCCGAGATTCGAAGCGGTCACGGCTTTGAGCTCAAGATTGTTGCCGTACGATACGCCGTCGGAGGCGGTTATTTTGTTGGCGCGGAAAGCCTGGCCGGTCCCGGCGTTGTTTTTCACCGTCGTGCCGATCACCTGCACGTTGTTCGCGCGGATGAACAAGCCGTTGTTTCCTACCGTGGACTCCGGCACGGTATTCTTGAAATCGACCGTACTTCCGATCACCTTGATGTGGTGCGTGCCTTCCTTGAAGTCGAATCCGTCGTTCTTGGTGAGAATGGCCTTGCAGTTCAGGAACGTAATGTATCCGCTCCGGTCCGCATCCGGCTTTGTCTGCCAGTTCTGATCGGCATCCCCTACGTAGTACCCTTCCCCGAATTTCCCGCTTTTTCCCGTAGATTCTGCCGTGCAGTCGTTGAGGAGCCAATACTGGCTGTTTTTGCGGATTTTGAAGGCTTCGCCCAGCGTATTTTTCACCGTCACTTTTGTAAGATAGCCGTGAGAGGCTTCGATCAGAATCCCTTTGTTCGATTTGGAGTTCGAGTTAATCGTGACGTTTTCCAGCTTGTAATAATTGTTTTTGATATGAAAAGCCGCATTGCCCGCGGATTCGGTAAAGTTGAAGGTTGCGCCGCCGCCCGTTCCCCGGATCGTAATATACTTGCCCGCGCTCCCGTTGACCGACGTCGCAATCGTGCCGTCCGATACGGCATACGTGCCCGACACTTCAAGGATGTCTCCCGACTGGGCGCCGGCCAAGTAGCTGCGCAGAGCGGCTACGTCGCCGGGCGGCACGGTTTTGGTCGCGGCCCATGCGGTGCGCGCGGGCGCTCCGAAAGCGAGAATAGCAAGGCATACGATAAATGCTAACGAGAGTGCTGCGTATTTTTTGGCGAACATCAAAACACGTCCTTTCGAATGAATAGCTTTACAGGCTGTAAAGCTGAGCTTGTTGAGAAAGTGGTCTAAGCAAAAATAGAGAAACATACGGAGGTGGGGTATCCACTGGAGAAGCGATAGCGGCCGCCTTTGTCTTCGGGAAATGTCCGCTAGTAAGCGGCTTCCAATCAAATTTCCCGAAGACAAGAGTGGTCGGAAGTGGATACCCCACCCCTTCGTTACCTCTATAATCCCGTTTGACCACTTTCTCAACACTCTGAGCTTTACAGGCTGTAAAGCTTTGTTCAAGCCCCGCACCCGTCGGCTGCTTGTACTGCGGACTTTCTAACGTCACCCCTTTCGCGAACCGTGCTTCCAAAGACGACATGTCGGAAGCGTTGTCGCTAAACGCCGCCAAATTTCGGATCGAATCCGCCGTTCGGACCGCTTGGAAAAAGCAGGTCGTCTTTCCTATAGCTTAACGGATTTGCGCGTTCTCCGAAATGGCGCAAACTCAACTACAATTGACGGATATTGCTTTTCTCGTCGTTTTCGTCCGAACATAAATTACACTATTCCTAAAGGAATACTTGTGATATATTGATTTTTAACAAGTTCGCCAAGAGCTGGAAGGAGGAGGGAGCGCTCGTGAATATTGAGAATCTCGAGGCGTTCGTCTACGTCATTCATTTCAACAGCTTTAACAAAGCGGCCGACGCATTGTTTTTGTCCCAACCGTCTATTACCGCCAGAATCCAGTCGCTGGAGCGCGAGTTGGACGTCAAGCTTTTCGATCGGGAGGGCAGACATTTCTCGCTGACGGACAAGGGCAAGCAGTTTTTGCCCTACGCCCAGCAAGTACTGCAGACCTACAAGAAAGGCAAGCAGCAGCTGCAGCAAATGAACGCCGCGCCCCACGAGCTTCGGATCGGCTGCACCGTATCGGCAGCGAACTACATGATCCCGGAGCTGGTGCCTCTCTTTAAGCAGAAATACCCGGATCTCCAGATAAAATTAGTCACCGCTTCGAGCGACGCGATCTTGGAAAAGCTGTTGAACAAGGAAGTGGACGTCGGGCTTGTGCGCAACATTACGCATCCGCATGTGGACTCCGTCCGCTTCTACGAGGACCCGATCCGCCTTTTCGTGTACCAGGGGCATCCGTTTGTGAGCCAGGACCGCATTGCGCTGGAGGATATCGGAAGCGAGCCGATCGTGTTTTTCGAATGCGGGGCCCTTGATTGGATGAAAATTCACCGGCTGTTCGACACGCTCGACCGCCCGCCGAATATCGAGCTGCAGCTCGATAACCTGGAGACGGCCAAGAAGCTGGTGCTGAAAGAAATGGGAATCAGCTTCCTGCCGGAGCTGTGCGTGCGCAAGGAAGTGAAGGAAGGGCTGCTGTGGCCGGTCGACATTCCATCCCTCGCCGGCATCACCCTGCGCACCAATCTCGTTTCGCTCAAAGGGGAAGGCTCGGCTCTCGGCAAAATGGTACTGGAGCTCAGCCGGGAGATCGATTGGAAACGAAAGGCTTGAATCAAATTGTTCGATTTAAGAATAGAAATCCTCTATTACGTACCCGGTTGACGGACTACAGGGGCGGTGATAGACTTTTTTTAACCAAATAAAACCGACAAAACCTATTGGATTATAATTGATTCAATAGCCGGATTACAGGAGGAATGGACGATGGGGCTGAAGCTAAGCATCTTGGATCAAAGTCCGTTTGACGAGGGAAAAACGGCAGTCGACGCGTTCCGCCATACGGTGGCTCTGGCGCGCAAAGCGGAGGAGCTCGGCTACCACCGGTTCTGGGTGTCCGAGCATCACGATTCGGCCGCCGTCGCAGGCTCTTCCCCTGAGGTGCTGATCTCATATTTGCTGGCGCAGACGGAGCGGATTCGCATCGGCTCCGGCGGGGTCATGCTGCAGCACTACAGCCCGTACAAGGTGGCGGAAAACTTCAACGTGCTCGCCTCGCTCGCCCCGGGACGGGTGGACCTCGGCATCGGCCGGGCGCCGGGAGGACTTCCCCGCTCGACGAAGGCGCTCCAGCAGGAGACGGCCGGGCAAAGCAGACCGCTGGCGGATAAGCTGATCGAGCTGGAGCAATATTTGACCGATACGATCCCCGGTGACCATCCGCTTCATGGGCTAAAAGCAATACCGGTTCCGGCCGAGCCTGCGGACTTGCACCTGCTCGGAACGACGCCGGCCAGCGCGGAGCTTGCGGCGAGCCGGGGCATTCCCTACGTCTTCGCGCAGTTTATTAACGGGGACGAGGCGATTGTCCGGCAGTCGCTGGACACGTACCGGAACCGGTTTGTTCCCCGGAGCTCCCTTCGGCCGGAGGCCATTCTCGCGCTGTCGGTCATTGTCGCGGATACGGACGAGGAAGCGAAGCGGCTTGCCGCCGACGCCAAGCTCGTGAAAATTCACCTGGAGAGCGGAAGGACGATCACCGTGAAAACCGTAGAGCATGCGGAAGAATTCGGACGGCAAAGCGAGGAGAAATATACGATCGAGGTCAAGGATGCGGACGTCGTGCACGGTTCCAAGGAAACGGTGCGGGCCAAGCTGCTGGACATCCAGCGAAAGTACGGCGTGGACGAACTGATCCTGATTCTCGCCTTGAAGAAATTCGAACAGCGGCTTCAGGCGCTGTCGCAGCTCAAGGAAGCATTCGCCGAGTCGGTCGTATAAACATAGATAGCGAGGGAGGAATCGGAATGGCAAACGCAAGAAAGCTGAAATTGGGCGCAATCATCCACGGCGTCGGAGGGAATATGGCGGCTTGGAGACATCCGAAAATTCAGGCGGACGCCAGCGTCAGCTTCGAATTTTACACGCAGCAAGCCCGCAAGGCCGAGGAAGGCAAGTTCGATCTGGTGTTTATCGCCGACGGCTTGTTCATTAACGAAAAGTCGATCCCGCACTTTCTGAACCGGTTCGAGCCGATCACGATTTTATCCGCGCTCGGCGCGGTCACTTCGAGGATCGGGCTCGTCGGCACCTTGTCGACCTCCTACAGCGAACCGTTCACGGTCGCCCGACAGTTCGCTTCCCTCGATCATATCAGCGGAGGCCGGGCCGGATGGAATGTGGTCACCTCTCCGCTGGAAGGCTCCGCCCTTAATTACGGCAAAAAAGAGCATCCTTCGCACGACCTGCGCTACAAGATCGCCGAGGAATTTTTGGAGGTGACCCGGGGGCTGTGGGACTCCTGGGAGGACGACGCGTTCGTTCGGGATAAAGCTTCGGGCGTGTTCTTCGATCCGGACAAAATGCACCGGCTTGATCATAAAGGGCCATTTTTCTCCGTACAGGGTCCGCTTAACATTGCCCGCTCCAAGCAGGGGCACCCGATCGTGTTCCAGGCCGGATCGTCGGACAGCGGCCGCACCTTGGCGGCCAAGACGGCCGATGCGGTGTTCACCGGGCACGAGTCGATCGAGGACGCCAAGCGTTTTTATCAGGATGTGAAGACGCGAGCAGCCGCATACGGCCGCAGCGCCGACGATATTCTCATCTTCCCGGGCATCGGGCCGATCGTCGGGCGGACGCAGGAGGAGGCCGAGCGCAAATACGAAGAGATCGCAAACTTCATGACGATCGAGAACGCTCTGAACTACTTGGGCCGCTTCTTCGACCATTTCGACTTCTCGCGGTTTCCGCTCGACGAACCATTCCCGGATTTGGGCGATGTCGGCAGCAACAGCTTCCGCAGCACGACGGACAAAATCAAGCAGACCGCCAAGGAACAGCGGTTGACGCTGCGGCAGGTGGCGCTGCAGACGGCGACGCCGAAAGGCCAGTTTATCGGGACGCCGGAGAAGGTGGCCGACCTCGTTCAGCAGTGGTTCGAGGAAAAGGCGGCTGACGGATTTATTATTCATTCAAGCGTGCCGGGAGGACTTGACGATTTCGTCGAGCTGGTCGTACCGATTCTGCAGGAGCGGGGAATATACCGCGAGGAGTACGAGTCCGACACGCTGCGCGGGAATTTGGGCCTCTCGAAACCGGAAAACCGATATGCGCTCGCCAGACGAACGCCGCAAGATTTTGTGAAAAGCTGCTGATCGGACTAAAGATCATGGCTTGCGATTTTACGCTCACGGATTGGAGAGGGTCCCAGTGAAACGGTCACGGTTACTATGGCCATGGATACTTGCCGCAGCTTTGCTTCTGCTTACGGCAGGCTGCGGGGGCGAAACGGGCGTCAAGCCTTCGTCAGGAGGGCAGGTTGGGGAGACGCAGTCAGGCGGCGAGCTGACCTTCGGCCTCGCCACGTCGCCGTCGGGGCTGGACCCGAACGTCGTGCCGGGGGCCGTCGATTACCGGGTGATGCGGGCGTTGTACGACAGTCTGGTCGTGCAAATGCCTGATCAATCGATCAAGCCGTGGCTGGCGACGGAATGGACGGTCTCCCCAGACGGCAAAAGCTACACCTTCAAGCTGCGCAAGGACGTGAAGTTTCATGACGGCACGCCGTTCAATGCTGCGGCCGTCAAGTACAATTTGGACCGCATCGTCAATCCGGCGACCAAATCCCGGTTTGCGGTGACGCTGATTGGCCCTTACGAATCGTCGGAAGTGATCGACGATTATACGGTCAAAGTCAACTTGAAATCGCCTTACAGCGCCTTTCTGAGCAGCTTGGGCCAAGCGTTTCTCGGCATCGTGTCGCCGGCGGCGGCGGAGAAGCACAAGGATCAGCTGGGCAAGCGCCCGGTCGGGACCGGCCCGTTCACCTTCGCCGGCTGGACGGAGAATGCCGCGATTCGGCTGGAGAAAAACCCGGACTACAAGTGGGGGCCGCCGATTGCCGAAAATTCCGGTCCGGTGCACATCGACAAGCTGACTTTCAAAATCATTCCGGAGGAAGCGACCCGTATCGGCAGCGTGCAGAGCGGGCAGGTGTCGGCCGTCGAGACGGTCCCGCCGCAAAATCTCGTCTCGCTCAAGGGCGATCCGAACGTCAATCTGCTGCAGGCCGAGTCGGCGGGCATTCCGTATACGCTCATGCTGAATCAGCAGCATCCCCCGTGGAACGAGCTGAAGGCGCGCAAGGCCGTGCAGCTGGGCATCGATTTCGAGGCGATCGTCAAGACGCTGTATCTGGGCGCGTATCCGAGGGCGTGGTCCCCGCTGTCGCCGTCCATGCCGGGCTATAACGCTTCGCTCGAACGGACCGTGAAGCCGGACATCGCCAAAGCGAACGCGCTGCTCGACGAGCTGGGATGGGTGCGCGGAGCGGACGGTATCCGGGCGAAGGACGGCAAGCTGCTCACGCTTCATTACATCGACGGCTCGCCCAACCGGGAGAAGCGCAACGATATCGCCGCCATGATCCAGCAGCAGTTGAAGCAGATCGGCATTGCCGTCAACATCGAGCTGCTTCCGGACACGACCAATGCGGTCATAGTCAAGGGCACGAACGATCTGGTCGGCGTCAGCAACGTGTCGGGCGACCCGGACATTTTGCGCAGCTTCTTTCATACGAACGCCATTCCGACGCCGGAAAAATGGGGCCACAACCATACCCGGCATTCCGATCCGCAGCTGGATCAGTGGCTGGAGGAAGGGCTGAGGGAGCAGGACCCGGCGAAGCGCGCGGAAATTTATAAAAAGGTGCAGAGCTATGTCGTGGACAACGCCTACGGATTCCCGGTTTACGTATTCCCGTACACGGTGGCTGCGGCCAAATCGGTTCGCGGACTGAAATTCGATTCCCTCGGTTATCCGCTCTTCTATGACGTAACGGTGAAAAAATAAGACAGAAGGAGCCGTTGCTATGGCTGGAGTAATCGTTCAGCGTCTCTTAATGTCCGTTTCGGTCATCATCGGAGCTTTGGTCCTCGTCTTTTTCATCCTGTACCTGCTGCCGGGCGATCCGGTCTTGATCATGCTGGCCGGAGCGCCGGCCAGTCCGGAAACGGTGCAGCACCTGCGGCTCCAGCTCGGGCTCGACCAGCCGGTATGGGTTCAACTGGGAACTTACCTGTGGGATATGCTTCGCGGAGATTTCGGCAGTTCGCTGGTCAGCGACGACCCGGTGCTGCCGAAAATTTGGGAGCAGTTTCCCGCTACCGCTCTCTTAACCCTGGTTAGCTCGTGTGTCGCCGTTGGGCTTGGCGTCGTGCTCGGCGTGCTCTCGGCGATCCATAAGGGCCGTGCGGTCGATCTGCTCGCCCGAATCGTCAGTCTGTTCGGCATCTCGATGCCGACGTTCTGGTCGGGCATTCTGCTTATTCTGATCTTTTCGGTGCAGCTTCAGTGGCTGCCCGCTATGGGTTCGGAAGGCGTCCGGACGCTGATTCTTCCCGCTTTGACGCTTGGGCTCGTCGGTGCCGGGTTTATCGTACGGATGGTGCGCAACAGCATGCTGGAGGTGCTGGGCGAGCCGTTTATCGTCACGCTGCGTTCCAAGGGACTGCCGGAAAAAGTCGTCATGTACCGGCACGCGCTGCGCAACGCGCTCATTCCGGCCATTACGATGGTCGGGATTCAGATCGGCGAGTTGATGGCGGGGGCCGTTGTGATCGAAACCGTTTTTTCCCGGCAGGGCATCGGGCGTCTGCTGGCGGATGCCATCACGACCAAAGACTTGCCGGTCGTTCAGGGCGTCGTCTTTTTTACCGCGATTGCGTATGTCGTGGTGAACCTGCTCGTGGATATTTCGTATTCGATCGTCGATCCGAGGGTAAGACGCTCGCTTTAAACCAAGTAATCCGGAAGGAAAAGAGGGTTAACTATGAAAAGCGTCGTTTCGGCCGCCAGACCGATTTTGTTCCGCAGGAGACCGCTCGTGTCCGCTCCGAGCCGTCCGAAGCTGTCGTCGTCGCTATCCGGGCCGTTCTTCTACGGGGCGATATTGGTGGTGCTCTTCATTGCGGCGTGCGCCGTCTTCCCGCAGTGGATCGCTCCTTATTCGCCGACGGACATGCGGGCGGACCGAATTTTGCAGCCGCCGGGAGCGGCCCATCCGTTCGGTACCGATTATTTCGGGCGGGACGTCTTCAGCGTCGTCGTCTACGGAGCCCGAAGCTCGCTGCTCATCGGCGTCGCTTCCGTTCTGCTCGGCGGCTTGGCCGGCAGTCTGATCGGCGCGCTGTCGGGCTATATCGGCGGTGCGGTCGACACCGTGCTCATGCGCTTCATCGATATTTTGATGGCGATCCCGAGCCTGCTGCTGGCGCTTGCCATTGCCGCCGCCCTCGGCCCGAGTCTGTTTAACGTGGTGCTGGCCGTGAGCGTATCGGCCATTCCGAGATATGCCCGTGTGCTGCGGGGCCAAGTGCTCAGCATCAAGGCGCGCCCTTATGTGGCGGCTTCCCGCTCGGTCGGCGCATCCCATGCGCATATCCTTCTGCGGCATGTGCTGCCGGGCTCGTGGTCTCCGCTGCTCGTGATGGCAACGATCGGCGTCGGCTCTTCGATCTTGATCGGCGCGTCGCTCAGCTTTTTGGGGCTGGGGGTGCTGCGGGAAATCCCGGACTGGGGCACCTTGCTGGCACAAGGGCGCGGCTACCTGACCGTCGCTTGGTGGATGGCGACGTTCCCCGGGCTAGCGATTACGTTGTTCGTGCTGGCCGTTAATCTGATCGGCGATCAGCTCCGGGACCGGCTGGACCCGAAGCGGAGCCTGACATAGAGTCAGTTGGATGCGCCAAATTTTCCACTACGTCAGGAGGAGGTGCCCGAGTGAAGGCATTGCTTGAGATCGAGCAGCTAACCGTCGATTTCGTCACCCCAGCCGGTTATCTTCCGGCGATCCGGGACGTGTCGCTCCGCATTGGAGCCGGCGAAACCGTATGCTTGGTCGGGGAGTCCGGCAGCGGAAAAACCGTGACGGCCAAAGCCTTGATGCGCTTGATCGACTTCGAGAACGGCGTCATTACGGGCGGCCATGTCCGGATGGACGGCGTGGACTTGACGGCGCTGCCGCAGGAGGAAATCCGACGTTGGCGCGGCAAACGTATCGCCATGGTGTTCCAGGAGCCGATGGCGGCGTTTGATCCGGTTTTTACGGTCGGCAGTCAAATCGCCGATTCGATGGTACGCCACGATGTGGCTTCCCGGGCCGAAGCTTGGGAGCGCGGCATCGGGCTCCTGCGCAAGGTCGGCATTCCGGAGCCGGAACTCCGGATGAAGCAGTACCCCGGGGAGCTTTCCGGCGGCATGCTGCAGCGCGCGATGATTGCGATGGCGCTGGCCTGCGGCCCGGAGCTGCTCATCGCCGACGAGCCGACGACCGCGCTGGATGTGACGATTCAAGCGCAAATTCTCCGGCTGCTGCAGGAGCTGCAATCGGAATTCAACATGTCGATTCTGCTCATTACGCACGATATGGGGGTGGCGGCGGAAATCGCGGACCGCATTATCGTCATGTATGCCGGGGAGATCGTGGAGCAGGCGACGGCAGAGCAACTGTTCCGGGAGCCGCAGCATCCTTACACGAAAGGGCTCCTGCAATCGGTCGCGACGCTGGAGAGCGACCGGGGGGCGAAGCTGTATTCGATCGACGGCTCGATCCCGAGCTTGTCCGAACTACCGGTCGGCTGCCGCTTTCATCCGCGCTGTCCGTTTGCCACGGAGGTCTGCGAGGAAGAGCGCCCGCCGCTGGCGAACATTGGCAACCGGCAAGTGGCCTGCTGGCACGCCGGGGCTTTAGCGCACTCCGGGCGGTGGGAGACCGCCTTCGCCTCCGGGGCCTCCGAAGCCGCCGCTGCCCGGGTGTCCCGGATCGTCGAACCGGAGGAGGACGACGAAGCAGCGCAGCCCGTTACCACCAACCTGATCGAAGCGCACGAGCTGACCAGGCATTTTCCGGTGAAGCAAGGCTTTCTTCGCTTCGGGCGTGCCGGAGCGTACATTCGCGCCGTCGATCAAGTATCCTTTTCCATTCGCAAAGGAGAGACGTTCGGACTCGTCGGGGAATCGGGCAGCGGGAAATCGACGCTGGGACGGCTGCTGCTCCAGTTGGACCGTCCAACAAGCGGTCGGGTCCGGTTCGACGGGCACGATTTGTCGAAGCTGTCCGCCGGAAATTTACGGGAAGCCCGGCGCAACATGCAGATGATTTTCCAAGATCCGTTCGGCTCGCTCAATCCGCGCTGGAAGGTCGGCGATCTGATCGGGGAACCGCTGGCGGTGCATGAAGGCTGGAGCGGACGCGCGAAGCGGGAGCGGGTAGAGCCGCTGCTGGCTGACGTGGGGCTGAATCCGGCGTGGTACGACCGGTATCCGCACGAATTTTCGGGCGGACAGCGGCAGCGGATCGGCATCGCCCGGGCGATCGCGCTGCGTCCGAAGTTTATTTTGGCGGACGAAGCGGTGTCCGCGCTCGACGTGTCCGTCCAATCGCAGATCGTCAATTTGATGCAGGATTTGCAGCGCCGTCTGGGGCTGACGTATTTGTTTATCGGCCACGGCCTTCAGATTGTCCGCTACGTTTCCGACCGGATCGGGGTGATGTATCTGGGCAAGCTGGTCGAGATCGCTCCGAGCGAGGAGCTGTTCCGTCACCCGGCGCATCATTATACGAGGGCGCTGCTTGCTTCCGTCCCTGTCTCCGACCCTTCCCGCAAAAGAACATGGACCGCTATTCAAGGAGAAATCCCGTCTCCGGCCCATCCGCCCTCAGGCTGCCGCTTTCATCCGCGCTGCCCCGCAGCGACGGCGAGATGCCGGGAGGAGGCGCCGGAGTTAACCGAAGTCGAAGCAGGTCATTGGGCCGCGTGCCATGATCCCGCATAAAGTCAGGAGGAAACCATCGTGAGTCAGAGTGTGATCGATATTGAAGCGTACTTGCACACGCATGAGCAATTGAAGCAAGCGATCGAAGGCTTGTCGGAGAACGAGCTGAAATGGAAGGCGGCGCCGGAACAGTGGAGCGTAACGGAGGTGCTATCGCATTTGGCCGATCACAACATCGTCGTCTCGTTCCGCATCCGCGAGCTGTTGTCCGGATCGGCGGCGCAACTGCCGGCCTTCAAGCAGGACCCTTGGGTAAGCTCGGCCCGGGCAAACGAAAGCTCCGCAGACGATATTTTGGATGTCTTCCGGGCGCTGCTCGTCTTCAACAGCCGATTGTTCCACCGGTTAACCGGGGAAGATTGGAGCAAGAGCGGCGTCAACTTCAAAGGCGAAACCGTGACGCTGGAGCAGGCGGTTCAAGCTTTTATCAACCACGTGCAGACGCATCTGCGGCAGATCGAGCGAATCAAGCAGGCGCTCCCGCACAATGAACCGGTAAAATAACCATACCCGTAAAGAAGCTGATTGGACCGCCAAAAGCTCCTGTTTATTCAAGCAGGGGCTTTTTAGCTTTACGGTCGGACCGGCTGGACTAACAATTCATCATGATCATGGGGGTTACCATATGAAAAAACGATTACTTTCGGCGTCACTGCTTACCGTCCTCCTTCTGGCAGGCTGCGGCGCTCAAGCCTCTACGGGAGGGGCGGGCACCTCTAGTGCGCCAGCTTCCAATGGAAGTCAGGCCGTGAAAAAAATCATCGTCGGTACGGGCACGCAGTTTCCGAACATCTGCTTTATCGACAAGCACGGCAAGCTGACCGGCTACGACGTGGAGCTCGTCAAAGAAATCGACAAGCGTCTGCCGGAGTATGAGTTCGAGCTGAAAACGATGGAATTCAAAAATTTGCTGCTGAGCCTGGAAACGAAAAAGATCGATTTTATCGCGCATCAAATGGAAGTGAACGAGGAGCGACAGAAGAAGTTTTTGTACAACGACGAAGCGTACAACATTTTCCCGAACAAAATCGTCGTGCACAAGGACAATAACGACGTCAAGTCGATTGCCGATTTGAAGGGCAAGAAGCTGATCGCAACCGCGACGAGCAATGCGGCGGCGCTGGCCGAAAAATACAATAAGGAACACGGCAACCCGATCCAGATCGTGTATACCGGCGCAGGCGAGGATACGAGCACGCAAGTCAAAACCGGGCGGGTCGACGCCTTGATCAGCACGCAGTTTGCCATCGATTATTTGAATAAAAGCGTGGATGCCCAATTGAAGACGGTCGGCGACACGCTCTCCAATTCGAAAGTGTATTTCATGCTTCGCAAGGACGAAAGCGAGCTGAAAAGCAAGATCGACGAGGCGTTGAAGGCGATCAAGGCCGACGGGACGCTGGCGAAGCTGAGCAAGCAATGGCTGGGCGACGACTACACCGTGGAAAAATAAACCAATTTTCCTTGCAGAAAGGTATGGGTGGAATGGGGAAATCGTTCGACGCCGCGCTCATAGGGGAGTTCCTTCCTATACTGCTGTCTTACCTGCACATTACTCTGTTTATTTTGGCCGCCTCGCTCTTCTTCGGCGTACTGCTGGGACTGCTGATCGCGCTCCCCCGGCTGTACAACGTTCCGGTGCTGAGCCGGATCGCCGCCGTTTACGTATCGTTTGTCCGCGGAACGCCGATTTTGATCCAATTGTTTCTCGTCTTTTACGGGGTGCCGGCGCTGCTGCAGCTCGTGGACTTCGACATGTCGCGGATGAATCCGATCGTGTTCGTCATTATTACGTATGCGCTCGGCAGCGCCGCCTCGATCTCCGAGGTGATCCGCGGAGCGGTCAACGCCGTAGACCGCGGCCAGCTTGAAGGCGCATATGCCGTCGGTATGACGGGGCCGCAGGCCTTTTTCCGGATCGTCCTGCCGCAGGCGTTCGTCATTGCTTTTCCGAACTTCGCGAGCACGGTGATCGGCTTCTTGAAAGATACGTCGCTGGCGTACTCCATCGGCGTCATGGACATGATGGGACGGGGGCAGACGCTGATTGCGACGACCGCCCACACGCTGGAGGTGTATATCGGTCTGACGATCATTTATTATTTGACCGTGCTCGTGCTGGAGAAGGGCTTTGCGTTGACGGAAATCCGACTGCAGCGGCACGAGCAAAGAATCGCGAGCGCATGACCGGCTGCCGGTCCGGGGATGGAGTGAGAACGAATGAGTATCGACATCGGGTTTATTGTGACGGCTTTTTTTGAAATATTGGATGCGCTGCCTCTGACGCTGGTCATTACGATCGTTCCGCTTTTGTTCGGGTTCGTCATCGGCGTGGCGACGGCGCTGATCCGGATGTACAAGGTGAAGGTGCTTCACAGGATCGCGGACGCTTACGTTTCCTTTTTGCGCGGAACGCCGGTCATTCTGCACGTGTTCCTCATTTATTGGGGACTGCCGATGCTGATCGACAAGCTGTCGACGCATTACGGATGGGGGATCAAGACGGCTTCGATCCCGATCCTGTCGTTCGTGCTGACGGCGTTTTCCCTGACGGCTGGCGCCTATATGTCCGAGATCATCCGCTCCGGTCTCCTGGCGGTAAACCGCGGCCAGATCGAGGCCGCTTACTCCGTCGGCATGAGCACGCCGCAAGCGCTCCGACGCGTCGTGCTGCCGCAGGCGATCGGGGTGATTTTGCCGAATCTGTGCAACTTGTTCGTCGGATTTTTGCATACGTCGACGTTTGCGTTCACGGTCTCGCAGATGGAGCTGCTGGGCAAAGCCAGCGTTGTGGCGTCGAATAACTTGAAGTTTCTGGAAGCTTTTATCGCGGCAGCGCTTATTTATTGGGGAATCACGGTCGTTGCGGAGCGGCTGACGGCTTATTTGGAGAAAAAGGTAACCAAATACAATCGGGGAGGCGTGACATGATTCGGCTGACGAACATTCAAAAGTCGTTCGGCAAGCAGGCGGTGCTGAAAGGGATCGACTTGTCGGTGGAAAAAGGAGAGGTCGTCGTCATTCTCGGGCCCAGCGGATCGGGCAAAACGACGCTGCTCCGCTGCGTCAACCTGCTGGAGCGCCCGCAGGACGGGGAGGTGGCGATCGGCGATTTTACGGTCAGCTGCAAGCATCCGAGCAAGCGCGACATCTTGACGCTGCGCCGCAAAACGGCGATGGTGTTTCAGCATTACAATTTGTTCAAGCATAAGACGGCGCTGGAAAATGTGATGGAGGGTCTCGTGATTACGCAGAAAATGCCCAAGGAAGAGGCGAGGATGCGAAGTCTTCAGGTGCTGGAGAAGGTCGGCCTCGCGGCCAAAGCCGATGCCTACCCCAGCCAGCTTTCGGGCGGGCAGCAGCAGCGGGTCGGGATTGCCCGTGCCCTGGCGCTTAATCCCGAGGTGATTTTGTTCGACGAGCCGACGTCGGCGCTCGATCCCGAACTGGTCGGCGAGGTGCTGTCGGTCATCCGCAAAATTGCGCGCGAAGGCATCACGATGATCGTCGTGACGCATGAGATGAGCTTCGCCCGCGAAGTGTCGAACCGCGTGGTGTTTATGGACGAAGGTGTCATCGTCGAGGAGGGCAAGCCGGAGGACATTTTCTCCTGCCCCCAGGAAGAGCGCACCAAGCAGTTCCTGCGGAGAATCACGCCGGAATGGAGTTATGTGATATAATATCGAAAATCGTGAGGTGGGTTCCGTGAACGAGGTGTACCGTCAAGCGACGTTAGACGATGCCGAGCAGGTTCTGGGCGTAATTCGCAGAGCTTATCGGAGCATCGGGGAGCTGGAAATCGAATTTGCGGCCGTCCATGCGGATTTGGAGATGGTGCGGACGAATATCGCCGAGCATGCCAGCTACGTGCTGGAGATTGGCGGAACGATCGTCGCGACCATTTCGCTCCGGTCGCTACCGGAAGTGACCGATCTGCCGTTCCTGTACAACTTTGCCGTCGATCCGGCGTATGCGAACCGCGGTGTCGGCAGCAAGCTTCTGTCCTACGCGGAGAAAGCGGTCGTACGGGACATTCTGCTTTCGCCGGCTGTTGTGCTCGCGACCTCGGCGAAGCATCCCTGGCTGCTGCCCATGTATGAACGGAAAGGCTACGTGCGCTTCTATGAGCGGGAGCTGGGACGAGACGACAAGCTCGTCTTTTTGCGTAAAAATTTGCTGCCTGAAGTCCATGCCACCACAGGCTGAAACAAGGAGAATCTGCGCATGAACTCTGAACGATTGCTTCAAGAGGCCGAGGAGCTGAAGCCGGAACTGGTGCGGCTTCGCCGCGATTTGCACCGCCATCCGGAGCTGTCGATGCAGGAGGTGGAGACGACCCGCAAAATCCGGGAAGCGTTAAACGGAGCGGGCATCCGGCTGCTGCCGCTCGACCTGCCCGTCGGCGTGCTGGCGGAGGTCGAAGGGGCCGAACCCGGGCCGACGGTCGCGCTGCGGGCGGATATCGACGCCTTGCCGGTGACGGAAGAAACCGGGCTGCCGTTTGCCTCGGAAATTCCGGGGAAAATGCACGCTTGCGGGCACGATTTTCACACCGCGGCGATTGTGGGCGCGGCGATGCTGCTCAAGCGGCATGCCGCAGAGCTGAAGGGAACCGTGAGGCTGCTGTTTCAGCCGGCGGAAGAGAAGGGCACCGGAGCGAAAGCGATGATCGGTGCAGGCGCTTTGGAAGGCGTGCAGGCGATCTTCGGCATGCATAACAAGCCCGAGCTGCCGGTCGGCACCGTGGGTTTGGCCCCGGGGCCGCTGATGGCCAGCGTCGACGGCTTCAAGCTGACGGTGACCGGCAAGGGCGGTCATGCGGCCATTCCCGATGCGGCGATCGACCCGATCGTCGCCGCCAGCGCGATCGTAGGCGGCCTCCAAACCGCGGTCAGCCGCAGTATCAGCCCGCTCGACAGCGCAGTTGTCAGCGTATGCAGCTTTCATGCGGGCAGCACGTGGAACGTCATCCCGGATGAAGCCGTTCTGGACGGCACCGTGCGGACGTTCCGCCCGGAGGTCCGGCAGAAGCTGCCAGACCTGCTGGGGCGTATCGCCAGCGGCATCGCTGCGGGCTACGGCGCGGAGGCGCGCCTGACTTGGTTTGCGGGAATCCCGTCCGTAACCAACGATTCGGCAGCGGTGGAGATCGCCCGCGGGGCGGCGCAAGCCTTGAACCTCCAGGTGACGGAGGCCCGGCGTTCCACGGGCGGTGAAGATTTTGCGCACTATCAGGAACAGGTGCCGGGCTGCTTCCTTTGGATGGGCACAAGCGGAACGGAGGAATGGCACCATCCGAAATTTACGTTGAACGAGGATGCGCTAGCGCCGGGGGCGGCTTTATTCGCGCTTACGGCGGTTCACGCTTTGGATCGCTTGCGGGGCTAGTCGCGTCTATACCCCTCGCCCGACATCCATTCGCTCGCCTTCCAGCGCCGCACGTCCGGCGTGGGGGGGTGGGTGATTTTTTTTTAGAAGTCAAGCTGCTCCGTGTCGGGCATCGGTCGGGATTGTTTTGGAATTGGGAGGGGTTTTTTCAACTGCTCCCTCGTTTTCCTCCCCGTTTTGGGCGTGGG
>NZ_JTHN01000159.1 GCF_001399685.1 Paenibacillus sp. A3 | reverse complement strand
CGGCCAATTTGCTGCTGGAAAGCCGGCAGTCGGTCACATCCATCTCAGACAATCTCGGCTACGATTCGATTCATTATTTTTCCAAGCAGTTTGCCGCCTATTACGGGATCAGTCCGACGGCTTTCCGCAGCCGGAACAGTCTGCCGCGGGATTTGGGCTAGCAGCCGGCCGAAGCTCGCCAATTTTGGGCTCCATCACGTGCTCCAGCAGGAAGGCCATACACCGGTTGACCGATGCTTTGATATAGTGAAAAACCTCGTCGTGCCGCAGAAACTCCAGTGGCTCATGCGCCGCCGTTTCGTCATAATCGAAATCTTTATCCAAATCGTCCAGCAATGACGCAACGGATTCCGCACTGATTTCGTCCATGATCACTTCGGGAATCGGATGCGGGTTCCGCTGCAGCCCATATCGCGCAATTAGGACACCGTTGAGTCTCCGAAAGTCTCTGTAGCTCATGTTCAGCGCTTCGCTCCGTTCCTCCGCCGACAACGACCGCACCTTTTGAAAATACGTATCCTCCGACCACAGATCATCCGAAAGCAAATGACATAAATAGCCCGAGTAAAAAGGCTCCCGTATTCGCTCTTTGTACTTTTCAACAAACCTCCAATAGTTAATGCGGCGTCTCCCTGTTGACTCCCTTTCGACAAAGTGGGTAACCTCTTTGGAATGATTCATTTCATGAAGACCGTCCGGCGCAAGCCCGCCAAGCAAAAATCGCTGCGGTTTTCGATGGAAAGCTTTTGTGCAATTCGATTGGATATGCAGTCATGCATGATTCTCGAGCCCATGTTCCCTCTCTCCTTACTCTAGCGTCTACAAAGCTATCGTCTCCTTTTCTTCCATTTACTTCAATTGCAATCGGATGATGAATCGCTGATAATTAAATTACTTAACTATTCACCTTGCCGCTATGATTCAGGCAGACAATCGAACGGGTAATGACGACTATCTACGGCCCGATGGTTAAGGGACCGCTAGACGCGCCGTTACAAAATCTTAACACCAAGACGTATTGTCCTGCGCTACAATGAATCTCACAGGGTTAGGAAAGGGAGGGAAGCTCATGAATTTCACACTGAAGCAACTGAAGTATGCGCTCTTAAGTCTGCTGCTCACGTTCGCTCTGATTGTGACCTACCAGCATGTGCAGCCGCTCTGATTCCGATACATGTACAGAATTAACCATGATATAGCTTAATAAGGACCGGGGGCTGCTCCGGTCCTATTCGTCGTTGCCCCCTTTTCCCAGTCCTCCCGAATTTAAGATGTTGTTAAGAATTTCCTCCGCTAGTTATTAAGATGTCCCGGCTATACTGAGTTTCGATCGGAAGGATATCGTACGGAGGGGATATGGTTTGAACAGGCAGGCAGAGCATGCTGTGGAAAAAAAGCGCCCGACGGAACAAACGGGTTCCAGGGCATGGAGGGATCGGCCACCCGTAGTACAGATTCACGGGCTTACAAAAATGATTCGGGGAAAGGCGATCGTCAACCGACTCGATCTGGAGGTGCGGGCCGGTGAAATATTCGGTCTTCTCGGTCCGAACGGCGCAG
>NZ_JTHN01000158.1 GCF_001399685.1 Paenibacillus sp. A3 | reverse complement strand
ATACCCCACCGGCGTATGCAGAGAATTTTCCACGCGAAGCGGGTTTCTCAACAAGCTCGGCTAACCATCGATGGCATGTGAAAAAAGAGGAGTGGATCATCATGGACAAGCGGTATGCGGACGTAAACGGCACGAGGCTGGCCTACATCGACCGGGGAAAAGGAACCCCTGTCATTTTGCTTCACGGCTTTTGCGGGAGCTCCGCATATTATGACGAAGTCGCGCCGCTGCTCGAAGGCCGCTGCCGGTTGATTATACCGGATCTGCGCGGGCATGGCGCATCCGACGCCCCCGAAGGGACGTATACGATGGAGGCGATGGCCGACGATATCGCCGCATTAATCGACCGGCTGAATATCGGCCGACCGGTCGTGCTCGGCCATTCGCTGGGCGGGTACGTGACGCTTGCGCTGGCCGAGAAGCACGAGGACAAGCTGCTTGCGTTCGGCTTGCTTCATTCGACCGCGTTTCCGGACGATGAGAAGGGCAAGGAAGGCCGATTGAGGGCGAAGGAGACGATCCGGGAGCAAGGGCTCCCGGCGTTTATCGAAGGATTGATCCCGAAGCTGTTTGCTCCGGCCCATCTGGAGACGATGCCGGAGGCGGTGCGCAAAGCAAAGGAGATCGGGCAGGGGACGAGCGCGGAAGGCGCGGTCCGTACGCTGGAAGGGATGCGGCAGCGGCCGGACCGCAATGCCGTATTGTCCGCTGCGCACGTGCCGGTGCTGCTCGTCGCCGGGACGGGCGATCAGATCATTCCGCCGCAGCGGACGTTCTCCGTCGACAAGGACGCATTTCAGCGCAGCCAGATCGACGGAGCAGGCCACATGAGCATGATGGAAGCGCCGGGCGAGCTGGCGCAGGCGATCCTTGCGTTTACGTCGAAGCTTTAACCGATCGATGAAGCAGGGCCGCCACTCGGGCTGATTGATTTGAAAAAAAGGGATGACGGCGACCGTCGGCAGGCTGAGCCTCGACACGCGGACGCTTGTCATCCCTTTGCGTTTATTTTAATGCATCAAATCGGACACATGCTGGATCTTGATGAGGTTGGTCGTGCCCGTGCTTCCGAGAGGCACCCCGGCCGTTATAACGACCAGATCGTCGGCTTCCAGCAAGCCTTCTTTTATTCCGCGGCTGACGACGGAGGAGAACAGCTCGTCCGTCGAACCGACCTGCTCGCCCAGGATCGGGACGACGCCCCATACCAAATTCAAATTCCGCATGACGGTCTCGTTCGGCGTAATCGCTATGATCGGAGCGTCAGGGCGATATTTGGACACCATGCGGGCAGTGAAGCCGGTCGCGGTGGAGGTCAGAATCGCCTTGGCATTCAGATCGTCGGCCGAACCGACGACAGCCTGGCTGATCGCCTCCGTCACGCTGCTGCGGACCAGCACGTGGCCCAGCTTGCGCTTGCGGTATTCCGGCGACGATTCGGTCTGCTCGGCAATACGCGCCATCGTGGCGACCGACTCGACCGGGTATTTGCCCGAGGCCGTTTCCCCGGACAGCATCACGGCGTCGGAGCCGTCAAACACGGCGTTGGCGACGTCGCTCGCTTCCGCGCGGGTCGGACGCGGATTGTTCTGCATCGAGTCGAGCATGTGCGTCGCCGTAATGACCGGCTTGCCGGCCCGGTTGCACTTTTGGATCATCTGCTTTTGAATAATAGGCACGTCTTCGACCGGAATTTCCACGCCCAAATCTCCGCGCGCCACCATCAAGCCGTCCGAAGCTTCCAAAATTTCGTCCAGATTGTCGACGCCTTCCAGGTTTTCGATTTTCGAAATGATTTGAATGTCAGGCGCCCCGTACTGCTCCAGAAGATGCCGCACTTCCAGCACGTCTGCCGCTTTGCGGACGAACGACATCGCGATCATGTCGATGCCTTCCCGCACCCCGAAACGGATATGCTCGATATCCCGCTCCGTCACACCGGGAAGCGAGGTGCTCACGCCGGGAAGGTTGACGCCTTTGCGCGCCTTCAGGACACCGCCGTTCAAGATCCGGCAGCGGATTTCCGTGCCTTCGATTTCTTCTACCTTCAGCTCGATCAGCCCGTCGTCGATCAGGATGGACGTGCCGACGGACACATCCTTCGGGAGGTCCGGATACGATACGGGAATGCGCTGGCCGTCCCCAAGAACCGGCTCGGTCGTCAGCACGACCTGCTCGTTTTGCTTCAACGTGTACGAAGCTTCAACCAGCTTGCCGGTGCGGATTTCGGGGCCTTTGATATCGATCATAATGGCAATGGGCCGGTTCAGCTCTTTCCCGGCTTGCCGGATATTCGCAATGCGGCTGCTGTGCTCGGCCGGCTCGCCGTGGGCAAAGTTCAGCCGCGCGACGTTCATCCCCGCCTCAATCAGCTTTTTCAACTGCTCCACCGTCTCGCAGGACGGGCCGATCGTACATACTATTTTCGTTTTTCGCATAGGTCTCATTCTCCTTCGGCTTGTCCGGACATCCGGGACTCCGTCATCTCCGAATTTTCCGGGCAGGTACAAGATGTCTGTAATGAACGTATTGTAACGAAAAAATTGCCGTTGCACTATGAAATATAGTACACTTTTTGTAAAATAGTTTGATCATCTTGTGAAGGAGGTGCGGGAATGATTCGGCTCATGGCTTCGGCCCACGATTTAGGGCACGGGTGGAACATCGCCTCCGAGGACAGCCCGGCAGCCTATTCGCTTCATGCCGTGGCCTACGGGAAATGCTGCTACTGGGTCCGCCATGAGAAGATCGTGATGGAAAAAGGCGACGTGCTGTTTGTGCCGCGTGACGTGCCGTTTTACGCCAAGAGCATTCCGACCGTCGCTCACGAGAAATACCGCGTCGAGTTCACCGCAGAGCCGGAAGAAGGCTTGCTGCCGGTGCTGGACGAAGCCGGGCCGGTTGTGTTCAAGCCGAGAAATATGGATCTGCTGCTGCGGCTGATGAAGAAGCTGCATGCGCAATGGACGGACCGGCCCGATTATTACCAGGTGAAGTGTCTGAGCCTTCTGCTTGATTTGCTGGCTGAGTTCAATCGGGACTACGACGCGTTCCGCAGGCCGGATGTCAAGAGCGCGCAGACCGCCCTGATGAAAAAGTATGTTCAAGAGCATTACCGGGAAAAAGTGACGAAGGAAGAGCTCGGCCGGTTCATCGGCAAAAGTCCCGCTTATGCGGCGACGATCTTCAAGGAAACGACCGGGCAAACGATCGGGGAATACGTCCATGCGCTGCGGATCGAAGCGTCCAAATATTTGCTCCGTCATTCGGAGCTGACGATAGGCGATATCGCCGACCACCTGGGCTACTGCGACCAGTCGTATTTTCAGCGCACCTTCAAGCGGATCACGGGCGAGAAGCCTTCCCTCTACATGAACGAACGGGAAAAGAAACGGTAGGCGACAGCTCTCCATTGACGGGAGGTCAGCGGGCGGAGTATACTGAAATCATGAAAGTGAGTGCTCACTCATTTTGGTTTAAGTCACGATCTTCGCACAAACGGAGGCGATAACGATGGTTCATCGCGTGATGGAAAAAGACGTTTGTATTGCGGGAGGCGGCCCGGCCGGACTCATTCTCGGCATGCTGCTGGCCAAAGCCGGCGTCGATGTCGTTGTGCTTGAAAGTCATGACAACTTTGACCGCGAATATCGCGGGGAGGTGCTTCAGCCGCGTTTTCTGCAGCTGCTGGAGCAAGTGAATTTGCGGAGCTATATCGAATCGTTCCCCTCGTCGAAGGTGCGCAAGGGCGCCCTCTATTACAAAGACAAGCGGCTCGGCGAGTTCAGCTTCGATAATATCTCCGAGGAAATCCCGTACGCGCTCTGGATGCCGCAGCCTATTCTGCTGCAGGCGCTTTACGACAAAGCGAAGTCCTTGCCTTCCTTCGAGCTGTTGTTTCACGCCGCAGTGAAGGAGCTGCGCTATGAGGGAGAACGGGTCACCGGTACGATCGCCCAGACGCCGGAAGGAACGCTGGAGGTACGCGCCCTCGTCACGGTCGGAGCGGACGGCCGCTTCTCGGCTATCAGTCGGTTGGGCGGGTTTGAGACGGAATATGAGCACCTCGCGGGCGATCTGATCTGGTTCACGATCCCGAAGCCGGACGATTGGGGCGACGAGCTGCGGCTTAAAATAACCGACGGCTACGGCTACATCATTTTGCCGAAATACCCGAATTGTCTTCAGGTCGGCGTCGCCGTGCCCCTAGGCGAATGGAAGGCGATCCGGGAGCACGGCATCGAGCCGTTCCGCCAAGAACTGCTGGCCGCGCATCCGGCATTTCGCGAATTTGCCGAAGCGCTGACCGATTTCAAGCCGTTTGTGCTTCTGCAGGTCAAGGACTTCTACATCAAGCGGTGGGCCAAGGACGGCTGCCTGCTCATCGGAGACGCTGCGCACTGCGCTTCTCCCGTCGGCGCGGTCGGCGTATCCTTATCCGTCACCACGGCGGTGATTGCGGCGGACGTCATTTACGATGCGCTCCAGGACGGCGACGTGTCCGCGGATCGTCTCGGACGCGTTCAAGCGCTGCGCGACAGCGAAATTCGCTCGGTGCACAAAATGCAAGCGCGTGCGGCGAGAATGTTTTTTACCTCGACCCCATTTGTCCGAACGCTTGCTCCGGTGGTTATCTCCCTGGTTACGCGTACCAAGCTGCTGGCGGCGGTTCAGCGCAGGGTGCTGAGCCTGTCCGGCAAGATGCCGATTCATGAGCGGTTTACTTTTCAAGACTAACATGCTAGATGGAGTTACACCCACCACCGGTCCCGGGGCGCACAAGTGCCTTCCGGGACCGTTTTTTTGTGGACGCCACAAAGAGAGCGCATGGTGTACAATAGAATAAAGTAAGGCTTACGGAAGGAGGGGGATGGAAATGAAATCGCGTAAAGCGACGGAAGCGGAGCGGAATCCGCTTGTGTTTTACGACGGGGTGTGCGGATTTTGCCAACGGGTCGTGCAGTTCATAATTCCCCGTGACCGAAGCGCCGCCTTTCGGTTCGTCGCCATCCAATCCGAGACCGGAAGCCGACTGCTGCTGCGGCACGGGCTCGATCCCGCCGGGCTGAACACGTTCGTGCTGCTTGAACAGGGCCGGGTGTACACGCGATCGACCGCGGGACTCCGGGTGCTCCGCAGGCTGGACGGAGCATGGCCGCTGCTCTACGCATGTATCGTCGTCCCGCGGCCGCTGCGGGATTTGGTTTACGGCTGGATCGCCGCGAACCGGTACCGCTTTTTCGGCAAAAGCGACTCCTGCATGCTGCCGCCTCCCGAAGTGCGGGAACGGTTTCTCGATACGTAAGGGGCATGCTGCGTTTCCCCGTTCCGGTTATCGGTTGCGGTACTGCCCGGGGGGAACCCCGACAAGCCGCTTGAACATGCGGATAAAGTGCGAATAATCGTTGAAGCCGGAGCCTTCGCAGGCAGCGGTGACATTATGCCCCTCCTGAAGCAGCTTTTTGGCGCGGGCAATCCGTTTGAGCAAAATATATTCGTGAATCGTGCTTCCCGTATGCTTGCGGAAGAGACGGCTGAGATAAAAGCGGTTCATATAAAATTGCCGCTCCAGCGCTTCCAGCGTCAAATCATGCTCCAGGTGCCCGTCGATATATTCGAGCAGCGGCCCCAGCTTTTCGTGCGTAACGGCCGGACTGTAGCCGGTGCCCGAGCGATGGTCGCGGAACGACTGATTGACCAGCACGAGCAGCTCGATCATGCAGGCGGTCAGCAGCAGATCGGCTCCGTCCGGCGGCTCAGACAACAGAAGCTCGGCCTTCTTGAACAAAGCGAGCGCGGCATCCAGCTGGGGGCGACTGAGCGTAATCCGGTTGGCCTCCCCTTGCGGCCGGTTGACGAAGCAATCGAGCATAGGGAAATCCGAGACCAACGCCAGACTGGCGGCGATGGAGGGATCGAAATGGATGACGACATTTTCATACGGCGCATTCGATCGAAAGGTCGGCTTATGCAGCTCCCGGTTGTTTAAAATCAGCATGTCGCCGTAGCTGAGCGGGTAAACGTTTTTATCGATCAGATAATGGACGTCCCCGGCGATAAAAAAGTAAATCTCGAACCGGTCGTGAAGATGAAAATCGATTTTTGGAGGCGTTTCCATCCGGCGGTGGGTAAAGTCGAAATACTTGTTTTTTCCATGAATGTGCATGGCCGTTTTCCTCTATCGGGTGAAAGTCAAAAAAAGCAATAAATTTAGCAATCGATGCAAGGAAGTTGTTTTTATTATACGTCATGATGGAGATATTCTACCACTGAAGAAACTAGGTGAACCCTGTGAAACGTTTAGGTACGGCTCTGATCGGCTGCGGCGCGATAGCCGGTGTTCATTTGCCAGTGATTTCCAAGCTCGGCTTGGCCGATTTGAAAGCGGTTGTCGACACGGATGAAACGGTCGGGCGGCGAACCGCACAGCAGTACGGCTGCGATTATTACGCGGATTACCGCGATATACTGAAGCGTAGCGATATCGACGTCATCCACATATGCACCGGCCATTATCTGCATGCTCCCATGACCGTTGACGCGCTGGCGGCAGGCAAGCATGTGCTGACGGAGAAGCCGATGGCCGAGAACAAAGTGTCGGCGCGCACGATGCTGGAGGCGGCGGCGAAGCATACGAACGTGCAGCTCGGCGTCATTTTCCAGAACCGGTACAATCCCGCTTCGGTCCGTATGAAACAAGCGATCGATTCGGGGGAGCTCGGCAAGCTGCTCTGCATGAAAGGCATCGTGACCTGGTACCGCAGCCCACAGTATTACGAGACCGAGTGGAAGGGGCGCTGGGCGACGGAAGGCGGCGGCGTGCTCATTAACCAAGCGATTCATACGCTCGATTTGCTGCAGTGGTTCGGCGGCGAGGTGGAGAGCATCAAGGGCTCGATTTCGACCGATGCGCTCGAAGGCGTCATCGAAGTCGAAGATTCGGCGCATGCCCATTTGGTGTTCGCCAGCGGGGCGACGGCGGTGTTTTATGCAACGAATGCGTACGGCGTCAACTCCCCGGTGGAGGTGGAGCTGGTATTCGAGCAGGGACGGCTGCATTTGCTGGGCGACACTTTGTATTTGCATCGGAACGGCACATCGGCGGTTTTGAGCGAGCCTGTACCGAACGATCTAGGGGGAAAATCGTACTGGGGCGTCAGCCACGGCTACCAAATCCGCGATTTTTACGAGCATGTGCTGGACGGAAGGCCTTACCCGCTGAATGGGCCCGAGGGCTACAAAGCGCTCCGGCTCGTGGCGGACATTTACGAATCGTCCCGCAGCGGGCAGCGGATTCGTTATACTTCTCCTTAATAATGAAAAAACGAGCCTCCGGCGCATAAAAGCACCGCGGCTCGTTTTTTCTGCATTTTACAATTTTTCCAAGAAAGCCGTCACTTTCTGCACATACTCCGCTTTGAGCGGCGGATAGTTCCTGGCATGTCCTTCGGCTGCCGTCGTCCACAACTCGAACTTATCCTTGTGCTTCTCCCACATCGACTCGCTGTTGCGGTAAGGAATCGAGGGGTCGTTCGTGCTGTGAATGAACAGCACCGGCCGCGGGTAAATGCGGTCGACCGCCGCGAGCCCGTCGACCTGATCCGTATCGATCCCGATCAGCGGAGGCAAAATGCTCAAGATCAGCGGCGTAAAAGGGAAGTTGGGCAAATTCGACCAAACAGGCAAATTGTCCTTCAAATAGCGGGTCAAATGATTAAACGGACTGTCCGCCACCACACCGAGAACGGACGGCTCTTCCGCCGCGGCAAGCAGCGAAGTGCTGGCTCCCATCGAGAAGCCGAGCAGCGCTAGCTTGCCCGGATGGTTTTTGTTCATCCAATCGATAGCGCCGAGCAGGTCGTGCTTTTCATAGTAGCCGATCGAAGTCACGCTGCCTTCGGATTCCCCGGCGTTGCGAAAATCGAACATCAGCACGCTGTAGCCCCGGTCCGTCAGCTCTTTGGCTAATGACAACGCTTCGGCGCTTTTTTGCAATCGGTTATTCTTGTACCCGTGGGCCATAATGATGTTCGGTTTGGCGGCAGCGTCTTCTCCTTCTATTACTTTGCCCGGCAAGTACCAGCCTTTCAGGGTCAGCCCGCCTTCGCGGCTTGGGAATTGCACGTTTTCGTAGGCGAGCCCGAGGCGTTCCGGCGAATCATCCAGAGCCTTCGGCACAGGGTGGGATAGCTTCCACCCCACATAGACCGAGATTCCTATACAAGCGATCACCGCTACGGCCAGCAATCCGACGACGATCCGCAGCCATAACGGGCTCCTCGACATGCTTCTTCGCCTTCGTGACACTCTCGATATCGCAGGGGTTGGTTTCATAGGTCGCGTTCCTTTCTTTATCCAAAAACGGTCTGATTCTAAAAGCAACCCCATTATACGACAGGATCGGATAAGGGGACAGGGTCTATTTCTTTTTTGCGGCTCGCTTCGCGCGCATGGTCCATCTGGTGTACCCGTAAGATAGCGCCAACCCGGCGCACAGCGTCACAACGGCGTATCCTGGATGGGACATCGCCCACAGCAGAGGCACGCCTAGCAGAAGCAGGCATGCGGCATGAATGCGGAAACGGACGGCTGCGGCCGAACGCATGCGCAACTCCGGCGGAAGCGGGTATATGTACGACCAATCGGAGTGACGGTATGCTTTTTGCAGCTCTTTAAGCTGGAGCATCGTTAATCCCGCAAACAGGGCGAATAAGAAGACGGCAAGCGCATCGCCGCGGGTCCAGGCAAGCAGTAAGAAGCCGAGCGCCGTCAGCCGCATCGTTATTCCGCCCAGCTCGGAGCGAAGCCATACCAATGTAAACAAGTAACGGTAAGTATGAGCCGAATCGTACCCGAAGCCTCCGAGCCTCCGGAGAAGCTCCATCGGCGCGCGAATCGGCGTCGGACGGTTCGGGATATCCGCCACATCGATAAAATAGTTCAGAAGCCTGAAAATCCGCGCCCGCTGTTTTTGCTCCGTCTCGGCGAGCCTTAGCCAGTTCAAGATTCTTTTGCCGCCCATGAGCCGCAGCACCCCGAGGTAAACGAGCAGCAATGCCGAGACGGCCAACGTTCCCGTCCACAGCGGCAGGCGGAGCAGAAGCAGAGCCGCTGCGGCGGCAGCGAGCCAACGAAGCGCGGACCATAGAGCGATCAGCAGACGGTCCGTCAGCTTGAGTTCCAGCCATGCGCCGTGGATCAGCGCTCGTTTGGCGAGAATCGCCATGATCAGCACGTGAGCGAATTGAACGAGGCTTCCGCCGGCCGCCATGGCATACATCGGCCAAACCGCCATCCATACGGCAAGCACCAGGAACGACTGCATCCAAAATGACCGCATCACCGCCCGATGTATATAACCCGACAGCTTCGTTTCCATCGGAAGCAAATAGATGAAGTCCGCGTTCCTTATGTAGGTCCGAACCGGGGATAATGCCAAGAAGGGCAGGAGCACGAGCGCTGCGGTTTCGCGAAATGGAAAATCCGGCGGCGCCTCGCTTAGTAACCGGGTATAAAAGTATCCTCCGGCCAGCATAATCAAAATAGCCGCGTAAGAGAAGCTTTGCAGCGCATACCCGGCATAGGGCCGTACTTCCCGCCAAAACTCCGAAGTTCGTTTGCTCCACAGTCCCGAAATTTCGGAAGGCAGCTCGTGTTTGTTCATCGCAGCGTCACGTCCCGGGTAACCAGGCTGCAAAACAAGTCGTCGAGCGAAGCGCCCGGCATATCCGTCTGCTTCCGCAGCGCCTCCACGTCCCCCTCAGCCGTCAGCCGGCCTTGATGGAGCAGAAGGAAACGGTCGCCATACCGTTCGATCGTGGACAAAATATGCGAACTGATCAGAATGGCGCCGCCGCTTTCTTTGACACGGACCATTAGCTCGAGGAGCGCCCGGATGCCGAGCGGGTCCAGGCCGAGAAAAGGCTCGTCGATAATATATAAGGCAGGCCGTACGAGAAAAGCGCTCATGATCATGACCTTTTGCTTCATCCCTTTGGATAAATGAGCCGACAAACGGTTCCAGTTGGCGGTCATTTGAAATTCGTCCAGCAGGGCGGCGGCCCGCTCTTCGAAGGCGTCTTTAGGGATGCCGTAAGCCATCGCGGCCATTTCGAGATGCTCTTTCACCGTCAATTCTTCGTACAAAAGCGGATTTTCCGGTACGTAGGCATACGTTTGCCGATAGGCTGTCGGGTCTTGCTCCACGGATCTGCCGTTAAGCAGAATTTGACCGCTGTGCGGTTGCATCAGGCCGAGGATATGCTTGATCGTCGTGCTTTTGCCGGCCCCGTTCAATCCGATCAGGCCGACCATCTCTCCTGGACGAACCGAGAACGACAGATCGTGCAGCACCGGCTTTTTGCGGCTGTATCCGCCGGTCAGCTTTTCAACCTTCAATAAAGGCTGCATGTCCATTCACCTCATCGCTATTGTACCTTGTTTTCCCCGGAAAAGAAAAAAATGCCGCAGTCGCGGCAAAGACTTGTTGAGAAAGTGGTGAATTGAGGTAATAGAGGTGTACGAGGGGGTGGGGTATCTACTTCCGGTCGCTGTTGTCAGCGGGAAACTTTGATTGAAGCCGCTTAGTAGCGGGTATTTCCCGCAGACAAAGGCAAACGCTATCGCTCCTCCAGTAGATACCCCACCTCTGTTTGTATCTCTTTTCTTGTCAAAAAACACTTTCTCAACATTCTGATGCCAATCGCAGCAAAGTTTTATTAACAACTAAGACTTGCTTCGCACGGGAGAGATGAACCAGTAAGCCATCCCGACGAAAAAGCCGCCGCCGACGATGTTGCCGAGCGTGACCGGAATCATATTGTTAAGCCAGCCGCCAATCGAGATCGTTTCGGGATGCTGCGGCAGCAAATAGGCCAAACTAAGGAGCGTCATATTGGCGACGCTATGCTCGTAGCCGCTGGCGATAAAGGCATACAGGCACCACCAGATGAGCACCAGCTTGGCGATATCTTCCTTCGCCCTTCCCGCCATCCATAAAGCCAGGCAGACGAGCCAGTTACACAGAATGCCGCGGAAGAATGATTCCCAGAACGGAAGCGCCATTTTTTTGGCCGCAGCGGCGAAGATCAGATGCTCCGGAGCTGCCGTTTTGAAAAGACCGGTACCGACGATCAGCAAGGAAAGGATTACGGCTCCGGCCAAGTTCCCAAGGAACACGATGACCCAGTTTTTCAGCGTATCGGTTACCGTCGTTCGGCGGGCAAGCGTGCTCATTGTAAAAAACATATTATTCCCGGTAAACAGCTCCGAGCCCGCGAAGACGACAAGCGTCAGCGCCAGACCAAAGGACATCCCCATCACCATGGGTTGAAAAGCGGACTTAGCAGCCGCAACCGGCGCTCCGACGGAGAAGATCAATATAATGCCCAGCCCGACGTACGCCCCGGCCAGCAAAGCGGACACTACATAGCGGGCGAGATTCTCGTTCATTTTCTCTTTCTTTTTTACAGCCGCTTCAACGATTGCTTCTACGCTTGATGTAAACATACGGCGGTCCTCCCCGGGTACTCTTCTGCGTTGTATAAAAGTCGGTCAAGCCTTTCCGCCTCAGACGGTTTGGATTGCAGGTGCAGCGAGGAAAACCTGACCGCCTTCCACTTTTGCCGGAAACGTCAGCACTTGTCCTTGATCGGGGAGCTGTACGAGCCCCGTAGTCAAATCGATTTTCCAGTCATGAAGCGGGTCGTACAGGTAATGCCCTGATACGATCCCTTCAGCGAGCGGTCCGCCTTTCGGATGCGGACTGCGATTTTCCAGCGCATAGACTCCTCCGTCCGAAGTTCGGAACACGGCGATATCCCATTCGCGCCATTTCACGGTGCGTCCGATTTGCGGCAAAAACTGATCAAGCGTTCCGATCGGATAAAAAGTTTCCTGCTCTTTCATATATTCCATACTCCTTTCTGTATACAAAGTTTAGTTTATTGGGCTGCTGGTTCCAGGTTTTGGAACAAAGCCGTGCGCGTATCCGTATCATTCAGCATTTTGGTCCACGGATCTTTAACCTGCGCCAATGCGAATTCGATCCGTTCCACCAGCGCTTTGCGGTTCTCCATATCGTCAACGACCGCCTTGCGGATCGTTTCCAGGCCCATTCGCTCCACCCATTCCGAAGTTCGCTCCAGATATTTTCCGGTCTCCCGGTAATATTGGATGATGGCCGCGCACAGGTCGATCAGCTCCTCATCGGTCTTTACTTTGCAGAGCGAATCCGCCAAACGCGCTTTAATTCCGCCGTTGCCGCCGATGAACAGCTCCCATCCGCCGTCATTGCCGACAATGCCGATATCCTTGGTGCACGCCTCTGCGCAGTTGCGAGGGCATCCGTTAACAGCCATTTTGAATTTGGCCGGCAGGTCCAGACGCTCGAATTTGCGTTCTAGGAATGCGCCCATGCTCATCGAATCCTGGGTGCCGAAGCGGCAAAATTGCGAGCCGACGCAGGTTTTAACGGTCCGCAGCGATTTTGCGTAGGCATAGCCCGAAGGCATCCCCAGCTCTTCCCAAACTTTGGGCACATCCTCTTTTTTCACGCCGATCAGATCCAGCCGCTGACCGCCGGTTACTTTAACGACCTTCACATCGTACTTCAGCGAAACGTCTGCGATTTTCTTCAAATCTTCCGGCGTTGTAACGCCGCCATACATCCGCGGAACGACGGTAAAGGTGCCGTCTTTCTGAATGTTAGCGCTCATTCGTTCATTGACGAAACGCGATTCCTTCTCGTCTTCATACGTATCTGGATAAATCATTCCCAAATAATAGTTCAACGCAGGGCGGCATTTGGAGCAGCCTTCCGGCTGGTTCCAGTCCAACACATGCATAATTTCTTTCGTTGAGGTCAATCCTTTAGCTCGAATCTCGGCGACAATTTCATCGCGGCCGAGAGTTGTGCAGCCACAGATGCCCTGCTTGACGGAAGCCTTGAAGCCGTCGCCAAGAACATGCTGCAGAATTTGCTCGACGACCGGCTTACAGCCGCCGCAGGACCGCGTTGCGCCCGTGCAGGCTTTAATTTCGTCGACCGTTGTCAATCCTTTTTCCGTGATGACGTCGACAATCGTTTTCTTGGTTACGCCGTTGCAGCCGCACACGATTTCTTCGTCGGCCATGGCTTCCACGGAAGCCGCGCCTTTCGCTCCGCCGCCGCAGCAACCGGTACCCATGAGAGAGTCGTAAATTTCGTCGGTCATTACGGTTTTTTGCTTGATCAGCTTTTGCAGATTGGCCGATTCCGTAATATCGCCGAAGAGCACCGCGCCCACCATCACATTTTGTTTCAGCAATATTTTTTTGTATGTTTGCTTCCATTCGTCCTTATGGGCAATGACGACATGCTCCGGATCTTCGATAAACTCGCCGGTGGAGAACACGTCTACACCCGAGATTTTCAGCTTCGTCGATACGACGGAGCCTTCATAAGGGAGTGTATCTACGCCGGACAGATGCTTGGCAAGCACCATGCCTTGTTCAAAAAGCGGGGCAACCAGTCCGTAGCAGACACCGCGGTGTTCGTTGCATTCGCCAACCGCATAAACGTCCGGCATGGAAGTTTGCATATAATCGTCTACCACGATCCCGCGCTTCGTCCAGATTCCGCTTGCTTGCGCTACGGCCACATTCGGCTTGATGCCCACGGCCATGACGACAAACTCTGCCTCCAGCACCGTATTGTCGGCAAACCGCAGTCCGGCGACACGTTCATCTCCGAACAGTTCTACGGTCTTTGCGCCCATCGCGAATTTGATGCCTTGACGCTCAAGCTCCGCCTTCAGCATCGATGCTGCTTGATGATCCAACTGGCGCTCCATCAAATCGTCCATTAGATGAACGACGGTCACGTCCATGCCGAGATGAACGAGACCTTTGGCCGCTTCCAGCCCAAGCAGCCCTCCACCGATAACGGCCGCCTTCTTATAAGACTTGGCTGCCTTCAGCATCTGCTGGCAATCCGAGATATCCCGGAAGCCGATCACGCCTTGCTTGTCGGTGCCGGGAATGGGCAGAATAAACGGATTCGAGCCCGTCGCGATAATGACTTTATCGTACGGCACACGCTCTCCATTTTCCGTTACGACCTCATGAGCCGCTTGATCGATATGCGAAACCGCCGTTCCGGTATGAAGCATAATGCCGTTTTCTTTGTACCAATCCCATCCATTTAATACAATATCGTCGAATGTTTTGCTGCCTTCCAGCACATAGGAGAGCAGAATACGATTATAGTTGGGATGCGGTTCACTGCCAAAAACGGTAATATCGAAGCGCGTTGTCAATTTCAAAATTTGTTCCACGGTACTGATGCCAGCCATTCCGTTTCCGATAACGACAAGTTTCTCTTTATTGAGGGTCATTGTCCGGCCTCCTCGAAAGCTTTGAATTTTTCTTGTGTATAAGGAAAGTATACAGGGAAGCTAACGAAAAATTAGTGATTTTTTTCACAACTATGCGATATTTATCACAGAGGAGTGTCAAATGTGACAAATTTAGTACGACTGGAAGCTGTGCCTCATGTTTTCCATTGTCAAAACGCGAAAAAGATCGCCGAATTCCTGGCTGACCTAGCCGGGAGGGCGATCTTTTCATAAGTTTCTATTACATATACATATGTGAATGGCACATGCTTTTTACTACGGGGAATTTGCGGCCGAAACTTTACGGCGATAGCGCAAATACAGCAGGCAGCCTGCGGCCACAACGGCCGGTACGGCCAAGTACTGCATCGAAAAGGGCGCAATCGCCAGACAAAGCGCTGACGCAGTCAATGCGGCCAAGCGGCCGGCTTTGTCGTTCCACAGCAGCTTAACGCAGGCAAACGAAGCTACAATATATACGAGAATCCCGAGCGTGGTGGGCACCAGAATTAAGCGGTCTACCGAAAACGAAGCCGCATAGCTGAAAGCCAGCGTCAACGTATTGGTTACAAACAGAAAGAACACCGAGCGGTAGGGCGTCCCGCTTTTGCTCGTTTTCGCAAACCATCGCGGCAGCTTTCCTTCGATGGCCAGCGCATACCCGAGGCGGGAGGAGCTGGCGAGGTATACGTTCAGCGTGCCGAGACATACGATACAGGCTACAACCACGGTTGCCAGCCCCGCGTTTAATCCGAGTGCCCGATTCATCAGCGCAGCCAGCGGCGCTTCGGTCCCAATGTCTCCGTACGTATGCGTTCCAATCGTCACCGCGGATAACAGCGTATATACGGCGCCGATAATAAAGACGCTGGCCCATGTGCAGCGCATCACGTCCCGCTTCGGGTTGCGGAACTCCGGTACGAGATGGGTGATGCTTTCCCAACCGAAAAACGCCCAAAAAATAAGCACGCACGCTTGCCCGATCCCGGTCAATCCGTGAGGAGCGAAAGGGTGGAAGTGGACCGCCTCCATGGCCGGAAGGCTGAAGCCGATCGTCAGCACCAGCAGGACGAGCACAATCCCGCTCAACCCCAGTGACACGAGACCGCTGATGCGCATTCCGAGCAGATTGGCGGCAAGCGCCGCTACCAGAAACAGAAAGGCGAAGCCATACAGCCATTCGCCCGCCAGTCCGAAGACCGTAACGATATAGGAAGCGCCGGTTAATCCGACTACGGCTTGTCCCGTCGCGACCCAAGCAAAAAAGAGCCAGCCGACGACAGCGCCGGACCGTTCTCCGAACGCCTGCTGTACGATCGTTGCGATTCCGCCGTAGTTTTCGTATTTCAGTGCAAGTCTGGCAAACGTGTAGGCAATCGGAACGCTTAATAAGGAAAGCAGAAGCCAAGAGATAACCGCCGCTGGCCCGGCAGCGTCCGCCGTGTATCCCGGCAAAATCAGAATGCCCGATCCCAGAACCGCCCCCATATATAGAGCCACGCCTTGCGTCATCGTAATTGTTCGTTTCGTCATCCGCGCCCCCCGCTTCTTATCTTTTTTAATAGATTAACATGAAAAAGGATATTTTTGAGAGCTCTTGCGCATAAGACAGCAATTATGTTATAGTGTCATTCCGGCCGTTTGAGCCGGCCACAATTTTCACGCAAGATAAGCGCAATGGCTGAAAAAATTTGGACTTGCATCTTCTTCGTGAAATGTGGTAAAGTTACTTTCGCTGTCTCATGCAGCACTTGATTAAACTTTCTGCGCTTGCGGGTTCGTCCCCTGGAATGGAAAAAATAAAGTGCTTGCCAAGCAGACGGCAAATGTGGTAGAGTAATGATCGTTGTCTTGAAAGCCTAGCTTAATTGAAACGGCCGAATGGCCTGAAATTAACAGTTGCAATCGGACAAGCGATGTGGTAAATTAGTCTTCCGGCTGTTTGAACAAACGGTTCGGAGATACTAAAACCAAATTGCCCTTTGAAAACTGAACATCGAGTGAGTGTCATAAAGAGAATGCAAATTCTCG
>NZ_JTHN01000157.1 GCF_001399685.1 Paenibacillus sp. A3 | reverse complement strand
CGTCGGGGCGATTCCACGACGCCGGACTGGTTTCGTTGCCCGGAGGCGGAGCGGAAATTCTTGACGACCGCACCCGCCGCAAAATCAGCCGGCTGAAAGGCTCGTGGCGCGACTGGATGGATGTCATGCAAACGGCCCATAAGGTCGGAATGCGTACTACCGGAACGATGGTGATCGGCTTCGGCGAGACGATCGAGGAACGCGCGCTGCATCTGCTTCGCATCCGCGACGCGCAGGATGAATGCCTCGCGAACGGCTACAATACGCCGGGCTTCCTGGCCTTCATCTCTTGGACGTTCCAGCCGGACAACACGAATTTGAAGGCGGAAAAGCTGGGGCCGCAAGACTATCTGAAAAACGTCGCGATCAGCCGCATCATGCTCGACAACATCAAGAACTTCCAGTCGTCATGGGTGACGATGGGACCGGAGGTCGGCAAGCTGTCGCTGCACTACGGCTGCAACGATTTCGGCTCGACGATGATCGAAGAAAACGTCGTTTCCGCGGCAGGGACGACGCACAAGGTGAACATCGGATCGACGCTGCAGCTCATTCGGGAAGCGGGAAAAATTCCCGCGCAGCGCAATACGCGCTATGAGATTTTGCGCCGTTTCGACGACGAAACGGTTCGGGTGCATAAAGACTTCATTATGCAAAATTAGCACAAAATAAAATCAAAGACGCTTGCTCTTCGAACCATCTCAGGCTTGAAGGCAGGCGTCTTTTTGCGTATGTTTATGCACGGCTCGCGCCAACGCTTAGCCTAGCCACTGAAAGACACGGTGCCCGGCCGTTTCCTCGGCCTCCCGGCCCAAACCGCCCTTGCCCGGAAGCAGCAGCTCCGGCTGGACTAGAACCGCGGCGCCGCCGCTTCCGCCCGTTCCGCCGCTGCCGATGACGACCCGCGCGCCCCGCGGCACAAGCGGGTACAGAGCGGACATCGCCTCGTTCGTCAGCCGGATGCAGCCGAGCGACCGGTTTGCACCGATCGATGCTGCGTCCGCGGTGCCGTGAATGGCGATGTCGCCCATCCCCAAGGCAGCGGTGCCATAAACCCCCGGGCGACTTCCTTGCGGCTCACGGACCCGCTCCAGGATGGTCAAGGTGCCGTCTGGAGTTCGACCGTCGGCGCCCAGTCCAACCGGCAGCTCCGCGAGCACCATCGGGCCGGCGTTCAGTCGGAGCAAGTGGGCGTTTTTGTCTATGGTGACCATAACCGGTTCGAAAGGAAGGCTGGCGGAGGCGGCTGCCGTCCCGGATATGCCCTCCAACGCGACATTGGGATAAAACCTGCGCGCGGGGTCTTGAGCATGGGCATCGTAAACCCATCCGCCGCTCCCATCAAAAACGGTTCGGACATGAGCCGAACCGGTAATCGTTTCTATAGGCATATAGCTGGCGTAATTATTGGGATAAGGCTGAAACAGCTGTTCGATGGAGGAGGGGGGCGATCCGTGATCCGCAGCGTAAGCTTCAAGCGCCGTGCGGATCAGTTGGGCTCCGGCCGTCGTCCGGAGCTTTTGAAATTCCGGGTGAAGGAACCGGATTTTGACCGAAGTATCGACGGCCGGATTGTATTCCGCCAAGACAAACGCCTTGGTTTTAAGCTGCTCGTCGCTCAGCGGCACCGCTTGGTTATCGGCCGTTCGCACGCCGGAAGCCACACCGTACAGGACGATCGTTTGCTTCGGATGATCGTTTGCAAGCTGCAGCGCTTTCTTATGAAGCGCCTCCTCCACCGCCTTCTGCGGCTCTCCGTAAGGAAAATGCAAGACGTAGGCGGTTTCGATGCTTTCGTACGTTACTTCTTTCCCGACGCTCCAAGGCATAAACGCCGACACGACCTTCGAGACGGCGGTCGGTCCGTACAACAGCGCAAGCAGCAGCACGTTGATGAACAGGAGCACCAACAGCAGCATTTTTAGGCCGGCGGCAGCGCCTTTTCTTTTGGTACGGGGCGCAATTGTGTCTGAAGCAGCTTGAGGTCCGGGGATAGCGGGAGCTTTCTCCTTCGTCAGCCGCCGGATCGAGCCGGAAGCGGGAAAATAATACGGCGAAGGATACGTGCTCATCGCTTCCTTATAATGCTGCAGCGCTTTGCCGATATTGCCGTTATTTTCGAAATATTGCCCCAGCTTGTAATGCGCCTCGGGAGAGTGCGGATCGAGATACGTGATCACCTTTTCGTGGTACTTGGGATCGCTGCGATTAAGATAAATATTTTTGTGCAGACGAACCAGCTTGTCCGCAGCCGGCGATTTGAACCTTGAGCGAAGATGCTGCATAGCAAACCTCCCAGGATCGTATTTCGTAATTGATACATATTGTATCATAGTCATGTTAAAAAATACAATTAGTATCGTTTAAGGAGGCTTCTGATGAATTCTCCTCACAGTTATTGCTACGTCCCCAGCGACTGTACTTTGTATATCTGCGAAGGTCCAGCCATATACTTTAAAGGAATCGTAAGGCCCGAAAGGAGAGTGTGACCCTGGATGAAGCTGTTGACGATCGTAATGGTGAAACGCTCCGAAGCTCAGGCTGATCGGCTTTTGCGTCTTGTCGAGCTTTTCGGCGAACGGCTACATAAGGAGAACAAGATCCGGATCGTTCTGGACCGGCGGAACGGTCTGCAGCGAGTCGAAGTGAGCGCGGTTATGCCGGCTTTTCAACTGCAGGCCGACGGGCACGCGCTATATGAAGCGGCAGCCGGCGCCGTAGCGGACTATTTATTGGCTGAAGAAGAGCAGCGTCTGCTGCGTCATATGATCCGTCATGAGTTTCATTACAAGCAGGACGAAGAGACGGATAGCATCCTGGGCTATTGCAGCCAAATGCTGGGAGAGCAGAGCGATTCGGCGGCGGTCAAATCGGACAAGAGTGAAGCGTACCTGCGGCGGAAAAACAATCTGACCGCCCTGCTTACCGAATACATCGAAGAGCATACGGAGCTGAATTTGGACGGCTTTCTGCGCTTCCGGGCGCCGGATTACTTGAACGAGCTCCGCGAAGTTGTCGAATATGCCGTCGACGAATTCGTCATGGACCGGCAGTATCGGGAGTTCATTTCCCTTCTGCAATATTTCGTCTATATTCAAGAAGCGAAAATTCCGTTCGTACACCTTATCCATAAAGGCGGCAATGAGTTTATGCTGCTTGGCGAGCATCTGGAGAAGATCGAAACGAACGACGCGGATGCCGTCGTGACGGTAGAAACGCTCGAGAAAGATATGAATTTCGAGGATATGATTGTCAGCACGCTGATTACGGTATCTCCGCAGCAGATCTATATCCACACCCGCGAACCGGATTTGCAGGTGATCAAGACGATCCGGCAAATTTTCGAAAACCGAGTGGAGCTGTGCGGCTACTGTCGGCTATGCCAAAACCTTGACCGCTCGACGGCGGCTGAATATAATAAGGGATAAGGCCAAGATCGAAGACACGATCGGTTGAAGTGCTGTCCAGAGAGAGGGGACACCCGGCTGCAATCCCCTTCAGCGAACGTCAATCGGTTACCCCTTTGTAGCCGTGATTTGGAAAACGTCGCCCTCGCCCGATAAGACCAGCGGGTGGAGACGCGCAGTATAAATCGCCGGATCATTCCCGTTACCGAATGAGTTGAGGATTCGCAGCATGTTCTTTTTGTTCAACCGATGAGCTGCGGATTGAATTAGGGTGGAACCACGAGCTAAGCGTACTCGTCCCTTTCGGGATGATACGCTTTTTGTATTTTCTACAATTATTGGAGGTAGTGGACATGGCTGTAAAAGTAACTTTCCCCGACGGAGCGGTGAAGGAATATCCGCAGGGAACGACGGTGGAAGAGATCGCAGGCTCGATAAGCTCGGGTCTGAAAAAAAATGCCGTCGTAGGCAAACTGAACGGAAAGCTCTTCGACTTGAGCACACCGCTCGAAGAAGACGCTGCGCTGCAAATCGTTACGCTGGACAGCGAAGAAGGCCTGGAGGTATACCGTCACAGTACGGCGCATTTGATGGCGCAGGCGATCAAACGGCTGTACGGCAATAAAAGCGTCAAGCTCGGCATCGGACCGGTGATCGAAGACGGGTTCTACTACGATATCGATATGGAAACGTCGATCACCCCGGAAGATCTGACCAAAATCGAGAAAGAAATGGAACGCATCGTTCAGGAAAACTTGCCGATCCGCCGCCGGGTGGTCAGCCGCGAGGAAGCGCTGAGCATTTTCGGCGAGCTGGAGGACCCGCTCAAGCTGGAGCTGATCCGCGACCTTCCGGAAGATTCGGTCATTACGATTTATGACCAAGGCGAATTTTTCGACCTGTGCCGCGGACCGCACCTTCCGTCCACCGGACGGATCAAAGCGTTCAAGCTGCTCAGCGTAGCGGGCGCTTACTGGCGCGGTGATTCCAAGAACAAAATGCTGCAGCGCATCTACGGCACGGCGTTCCCGAAAAAATCGGAGTTGGACGAGCATTTGCACTTGTTGGAGGAAGCGAAAAAACGCGACCACCGCAAGCTCGGCAAAGAGCTGAAAATGTTCACCTTCTCCAGCGAAGTCGGTCAAGGCCTTCCGATCTGGCTGCCGCACGGCGCCAAAGTACGCCGCACCCTGGAGCGTTATATCGTCGATCTGGAGGAGCGTCTCGGGTATCAGCACGTCTACACGCCGGTGCTTGCCAACGTGGAATTGTACAAAACGAGCGGCCACTGGGAGCATTATCAGGAAGACATGTTCCCTAAGATGGAGCTGGACAATGAAGAGCTTGTGCTGCGCCCGATGAACTGCCCGCACCATATGATGGTGTACAAGAGCGACATGCGCAGCTACCGCGACCTGCCGGTGCGGATCGCCGAGCTCGGAACGATGCACCGCTACGAGATGTCGGGAGCGCTTACCGGCCTGCACCGCGTCCGGGCGATGACGCTCAATGACGCGCATATTTTCTGCCGCCCGGATCAAATCAAGGAAGAGTTTGCGCGCGTCGTCAACCTGATCCGCCAAGTATACGAGGACTTCGGTATTAAGGAATACCGCTTCCGCCTGTCGTACCGCGATCCGAAGGATACGGAGAAATATTTCCAAAACGATGAAATGTGGGAAATGTCGCAGCGGATGCTTCGCGAGGTAGTCGAAGAGCTCGGACTGCCGTTCTTCGAAGCGGAAGGCGAGGCGGCCTTCTATGGTCCGAAGCTGGACGTGCAGATCAAGACCGCGCTCAAGAAAGAAGAGACGCTGTCGACCGCGCAGCTCGACTTCCTGCTGCCGGAACGCTTCCAATTGGAATACGTCGGAGCTGACGGACAGAAGCATCGTCCGGTCGTTATTCACCGCGGCATTATTTCGACCATGGAACGGATGACCGCTTTCCTGCTTGAGAACTTCGCCGGCGCGCTGCCGACATGGCTGTGTCCGGTCCAGGCGAAGGTGCTTCCGGTCTCCGGCAACTTCGACGAATATGCCAAGGAAGTCGAAGCGAAGCTGCAAAACGCGGGAATTCGCGTCGAAGCCGATCTGCGCAACGAGAAGCTCGGATACAAAATTCGCGAAGCGCAGCTTGAGAAAATTCCGTACATGCTCGTTGTCGGCGAAAATGAGGTGCAAGCGTCCGGTGCTTCCGTCCGCAAGCGCGGTCAAGGCGACCTCGGCGCACACAGCGTAGATAGCGTCATCGAAATGATTCGGGAAGAGATCCGAACCAAGCAAGCGTAAGCTGCTATAGCGATATGATTTGCAGAAAGCCTGCTCCTTGTTTTGAAGGGGGCAGGCTCTTTGCATTGGACCAAGGGAAGCTGTTTTTAAAGCGGGCGTGTAGGTTGATTAGATGCGGCTTGCTTGTTCCGCGTTAAATATTTTCCCAACTGCATGGAAGGCCGCTCGATCATAAACCAGCAAACTGCCGCTACCATGAGTGCTCCTATAAAGGATAGGGACAGGATCATAGAATTGGACAATCGCCCGTGCAAAGCGTGAGCAAGCGTTAACATGACCACCAAATGAGTTAAATATAAACTGTACGATATTTTGCCCAGGAAGACGAAACCGGAATGGGTTAACCCGTTAGAGAGCCTGGAAGAAGCGAGCGAAGCGACAATGAAAACGGATGCGCCCATCGCGATGCCATACTCGGATAAATAGAAATTATAGGGCGTATCGAACAGCTTCTTAAAGAAATACTTATTCAACACTTCGGAATAATTATAAAACAGCAATCCGGCGACAAGCACCGTCCATTTCAAGGAAGCTTTTGAATGAAGGTACATATCCATCAGCTGCTTTCTATACTTAGCAATTAACGAACCGATGATAAAGAGCGATAAATAATGCAAGGAATCAAAGTAGCTTGAATGGTACCCATTGCTAGGAAGCTTAAATAACATACCGTCCAATCCGGCAATGAAAGTGAGGAGAATGCAAACGCTCAGAGAGACAAGGGGGTTGAGGTTTTTGACCATGAGCACGATGAACGGAAAAATGATTGAGATGCGCAGCTCGTGAATGAGCGTCCAGATCACAGGATTATAAGATATCGTATGAGGGTTGCCGATGAATAAAATGTGCTCCGCGATTAACGAGGGATCGGAAGCGTTCTTCCACGATTGGTTGATGAAGGAATTGAATTCAGGCAAAATACCTTGATATAAAACAATGGCAATATAAATGGTGATACAAATTGTAACTAAATAAGGAACATAAATTCGGAATAATCTTTTAACGAGGAATGAAAAGTAAGGGGGTGAATTTCCGTTCAAAACCGGTAGCGACAATACGAATCCGCTGAGCAGAAAAAATAAAATCACAGCCCCATGCCCGTTGATAAACAATCTGGCAGGCGTAACTTCAAGAATTGTAGTAAATGCATTCTTTTGCGGCATAGCCAATAAAAGATGATGAAACAAAACTGTAAGCGCTGCCAAACCTCTCAACGAATCTAATTGTTTGAACCGCAAACTTCCCATATTGCGATCCCTCCTTTTATAAAAATAATACATAACGTATCGGTCAACCGCCAATATTTAAACAAAATTTTATAATCAGTGCGGCTTGCGACGGCATATGACCGTGTATAGATCTTGCGAATGTTGGAGAGCCTCTTCTAGTAAGGGGAGGTTTAAACCAAGCATATGCTACCAAAAACCGCAAGCCATGCCAAATGGATCTTGTTCATCGTGTTGATGCTGTCCTTCTTGATATGGTTTGAAAAACAACAGGATTACAAGCGGTCTACCGCGCCGAACAATGAGCTGCCGATCGCCGCTTTACCCGTATCCTTGCATACGCCCGGTGTCAACAAGCCGGAGGTCAAGCAGCCTGACTCCCAGCCCGTATCTGCCGCAAGCGGCCGCCGAACGATGAATTACAAGCTGTTTCCCCACAAGGGACAAGATTTATCCAACTATAAAGCCGTCGAGGTGACGGCAACCGGATATTATGCCGGACGGGAGTCGACTGGCAAAAACCCCGGACATCCCGAATACGGAGTCACGTTTTCCGGAATGAAGGTTACCCGGGACGTCCAATCGTTCTCCACGATCGCCGCAGATCCGAAGGTATTTCCGATCGGAACGGTACTGTACATTCCCGGCTACGGCTACGGGATTGTCGCGGATACGGGCAGTGCTATCAAAGGCAACCGGATCGACTTGTATTTCGAGACGAAGGATCAAGTGTACAAAGAGTGGGGCAAAAAAACGTTGAATGTCTTCGTGGTAAAAAGGGGCGACGGAAAAATTAACGAAGCGCTCTGGAACCAATTGAAAAGCGAGCTGCTGTTTTAAAAAAATTTGCTAAGCATAGCGTCCCTCCTTGAAATCCATAATAAAGGATATCAGGGGAGGTGATAGTGATGGCTAAAAATAAAAATCAAAATTTAAATCTAAATATCAATAAAAACCTGAAGACCGATACGGAATTTTCCGAGGAGGTCGTGGCAAATAACGTGAAGCAGCCGGCTCAAAACAACCCGAGCGAGAGCGCCAGCGAATCGGCAAGACAATAAGGAAATAAGCAGATCCAAGGAGGAGGCCCGAATGAGATTTCGAGGCTTCTTCTTTTCGCTTGACGGGAGTCCGAACGAAATTCGTTATTTTCAAAGCGGGGATTTTGGTGTAAACTGATACTAACGATGTAATTATATCTAACATCATAGGATAGGTGAGGTTTCATGTTGAATGCTGTGCCGTCAGGGGGTTCGGCAAGGATGAACCAGCGGAAAGCGGCGGAAGTGTATCCTTTTCTCGAAGCGTATATCGCCCGTAAGGAGGAGCAGCTAGCGGAGCTGGAGCAAACCATCGAACGTTACGAGAAAAAGCGGATGATGGAAGAAAGAAGCTATCAAATGATGTCAACTTTTCGTCGGTTATTTGCAGGGAAAAAGCCGGATCATCATCTGGCCGTCGAATACATCCACTACGTCAAAAAGCCTATGGAACAAATTCGCGTGCTGCGGGTGGAGATTGAGCAGGCCCGCTCCATTTTGAATGAAAGTGAACCGAACGATTTGGTGGCCGTAAGCGAAGAGTTGTCGAGAGCATTGGATTAAACCAAGGAAACGATCATGGACCGCATAAAGCGTCTGTTCGCCGTTTGTTGGCGTCGGAGGCTTATTTTTGTTTCCGCATATTGACAAAAACGCCCTGCCCCCTTATGTTTCTAACGAAGGTCAACGGTTAGGTTATCCGCCCGATAGACATGGAAAGGGATGAAGCGATGATGACAAGAAAGTTCGAAGATTTTGTATACGAACGCCCGGATATGGAGCGGCTGACGCAACAGATGAACGAATCGCTGCAGCAGTTCTCCGAGGCCGGTTCGGCGGAGGAGCAGCAGGCTCTTCTGACCCGGTTGAATGAGCTTCGGAGCCATTTCGAGTCGATGGCCGCGATCGCCCGTATCCGGCATACCATCGATACGAACGACCCGTTCTATAAAGCGGAGCAGGATTTTTTCGACCAGCAGACGCCGGTGTATCAAGGCTTCCTGTCGAAGTATTATGCGGCATTGGCCGAATCGCCTTACCGGGCGGCATTGGAAGAGCAATGGGGCCAACAATTGTTCCGGATCGCCGAGAGAACCGTGAAAACGTTCGCGCCTGAAATAATTGACGAGCTGCGGCAGGAGAATAAGCTTGTCTCCGACTATATTAAACTGACCGCCTCCGCGTCGATTTCGTTTGACGGCCGCGAGCTCAATCTGGCTCAGCTCACGCCTTACACGCTGTCTACCGACCGGGAGACGCGCAAGCGCGCGCTGGATGCGGGATACGCTTTTTTTGCGGAGCACGAGACGGCTCTTGACGAAATCTACGATAGTCTTGTCCAAGTGCGGACGAGCATCGCCCGAAAGCTCGGCTATCCGAACTTCGTTCAGCTTGGATACGACCGTCTGAAGCGCTCGGATTACGACTCGGCCGATGTTGCCGTGTTCCGGGAACAGGTGCGGAAGCATCTGGTGCCGCTTGCTTCGCGCATCCGAGAGCAGCAACGGCAGATGCTTGGCCTGGAACGGTTAACTTACTATGACGCCAGTTATCGTTTTCCGAAAGGTAACCCGACGCCTAAAGGCGATGCCGATTGGATCGTCGACAACGCCAAGCGGATGTACGCCGAGCTGTCGCCGGAGACCGACGCTTTCTTCGGGATGATGACGGAGCGCGGACTGATGGATCTCGTCAGCAAAACCGGCAAAGCGCTCGGCGGCTACTGCTCGTATATCAAATCGGAGCAGGTGCCTTTTATTTTCTCCAATTTCAACGGAACGAGCGGGGATGTCGACGTGCTGACGCACGAAGCCGGACATGCGTTCCAGCAGTACATGAGCCGCCATCATGAGGTGCCGGAATACGTGCATCCGACATTGGAAGCGTGCGAGATTCATTCGATGAGCATGGAGTTTTTCGCCTGGCCTTGGATGGAGCTGTTTTTCCGCGAAGATACGGACAAATACAAGTACAAGCATTTGAGCGCGGCTATCCTGTTCATTCCTTACGGTACCGCGGTCGATGAATTCCAGCATTTCGTGTACGAGCACCCGGAAGCGACCCCGGCGGAGCGCAAAGCCAAGTGGCGTGAGCTGGAATCGGTCTATCGTCCGGATTTGGCGCTGGAGGAGAACGATTTGCTGAATCGCGGCGGGTACTGGTATCAGCAGCGGCACATTTTTCGAACGCCGTTTTATTATATCGACTACACGCTGGCGCAAATCTGCGCGCTCCAATTCTGGTCCCGCGCGCAAAGCGACAGCAAGCTGGCTTGGGACGATTACGTCAGGCTTTGCCGGGAAGGCGGCAGCCGTTCGTTCAGCGAGCTGGTGGAGGTGGCGGGACTGCTTTCTCCGTTTGCGGAAGGCACAGTCGAGTCGGTCATCGGTGATATCGGCGCGTGGCTGGAAAAGGCGGACATTCATGCGTTCTAGAATTCGATAGCAGTCTTGAAAACTAACAAAATTTTACTGATAGACGAAAAAAATTTACATTTTTCGTCTCTTTTTTTTGTTTTCAATTCACTGGTGTTTAAGGAGAATTCAAAAAAAATTGTAAAATTTTAAAATTCCTAATGACAAGTTGGTCAATTAACTTCATAATGGGACTTGATGCTGTCATCCGAAATAATTCCAGCTAAGTGAAATTTTATGACACAATGAATGTGGAAGTGAAGGTGATCCCTTGTCT
>NZ_JTHN01000156.1 GCF_001399685.1 Paenibacillus sp. A3 | reverse complement strand
TGAGCGCATCGGCCGCGGATATCATCACGAAGCTGGTTTTGAACAAAAATGAAGTTTCGCTGGACGTGGGCAGCACCGCCAACCTGACAGCCACTGCAATTTACGACAACGGAAAGACGGAAACGGTAACGATCAAAACCGAGTGGAATTCCGAAGACCCGAACATCGCCTCGGTGTACGCCGGTGTCATTACGGCCAAAGCGGAAGGCGACGTGATCATTACAGCCAAATATATGACGGAGCAAGTTCCCGTCAAAGTAAAGGTGACCAAGCGGGTCAAATCGCTCATCAAAGACAAGCAAAAAATCGATCTGCGCAAAGGCCAATCGGAGCAGATTACCCTGAAGGCTTATTACGACGACGGCGCGTCGGAAGATGTGACCGCGAAAGCGGAATGGACCATCGACAACGCCACCATCGCTACCCTCTTTAATGGAAAGGTGACCGCCCAAGGTTCCGGCTCCGGCACCATTACGGCGAAGTTCGGCAATCAATCGGTATCGATTCCGCTGACTGTCGAAGTGGTCAAACGCGTCGATGCCGACAAATCCCGGGTTTCGCTGCTGCTGAACCAATCGGAAACGATCCGGCTGCTCGCAACCTATCCTGACGGAACGACGGAAGATGTGACGGAAAGCGCCGACTGGACATCCGACAACGCGGATGTCGCCGATGCGCTCAAAGGCAAAATTACCGGCTACGGTCCGGGACAGGCGAACATTACCGCCACCTACGGAACGAAGACGGCCAAGATTAAAGTGGACGTTGATAACGCCATCAAGCTCGACCTGAACAAACAAAACCTTCTTATGAAGAAAAGCACAACTGAGCAGTTGAAATTGACCGCTACCTATCCGAACGGAAATACGGAAGATATTACCGATCGCGCAGAGTGGTCGTCCTCCGACGATACGATCGTTTATGTCGTCAAAGGTAAAATCAGTGCCAACAAAACGGGCGAAGCGACCGTCACCGCCAAATACGGCGAAAAAACCGTAACGGTCATCGTGGACGTAGACGTGCCCCGCCGCTTGGAGCTGAGCAAAGACACGATTACTTTGAACTCGGGCAAATCGGAGCAGCTCACACTCGACGCCACCTATGGCGACGGCAGCAGCGAAGATGTGACCAGCCAAGCGAAATGGTCCTCCGACAAGGAAACGATCGCCAGCGTCATTAGCGGCAAAGTAACCGCCGTGAAAGCGGGCGAAGCGACAATCACAGCCCAATACGGCGAAAAAACCGTGACCGCCAAAGTGTTGGTCGATATTCCTAATGTTCTTGTACCTAGCAAAAAGAAAGTGAATTTCCAAATCGGAGATTCGGAGCAAATTACGCTGAAAGCCGTTTATCCGGACGGCGTAAATGAAGACGGCCTTGAGAAAAAAGCCGAGTGGACCTCCTCGAACGACCAAATCGCGGAAGTGCGCGGCGGGATGATTACGGGGATCGGCACAGGTACCGCCACGATCACCGCGAAGTTCGGCAACCGCTCGACGACCATTCAAGTGTCCGTCGGCGTATTGAAAACGTTGACCGCCGACGCAACCAGCCTTGTTCTGAAAAAAGGCGACACCCGGACGATCAAATTGGACGCGACGTATACGGACGGCAAGACGAACAACGTAGCGCAAGATGCGGAATGGACGAGCTCCAATCCGGCAGTCGCTTCCGTCAGCGAAGGCACGATCAAAGCGCTCGCTTCGGGTGAAACGACGATCACCGCGAAAGTCGATGCGAAAACCGTGACGATTACCGTGCAAGTCGATATGGCCAGCACGCTGAAAGCAAGCCCGGCTTCCATTCAGATGGACTTGGGCGAAACCCGCACGATCAAGCTGACTTCCACCGATGCCAACGGCAAAGCCGAAGATGTGGAAGGCACGGCAGAATGGACCTCGGCAAGCCCGACGATCGCGCAGGTTGAGAAAGGGGTCGTGACCGCCTTGGCCCGCGGTAAGACGACCATCACGGCCAAATTCGGCGGAAAAACCGTCTCGATCCCGGTCGAGATCGGTTCCGTGACGGACCTGGTGCCGAACAAGCGCTACATTCCGATGAAAACGGGAGGTACGTTCCAGGTTCAGCTAACGGCTACAATGGCGGACGGCACGACAAAAGACGTCACGTCGCAAGCCCAGTGGAAATCCACCAACTACAAATTACTCGAGGTGGAGAACGGTCTGGTGAAGGCAATCGCCTCCGGCAGTGCTTCCATCTCCGCCACCTTCAATGGCAAGAGCGTCTCGATTCCGGTCGACATCGACCGTCTCAAATATTTGAAGACGGATGTCGTTACCGCGAATATGAAGCCGGGCGAAACGCTGAATGTCAAAGCGATAGCGACCTTTATGGACGGCTCGGATCTGGACGTGACCGTATCCGGACTTTGGAGCTCCACCAACATTCGGGTAGCCGACGTGAAAGACGGAGTGATTAAAGCGACCGGAAAAGGCCGCTCCACCATCACCGTTGGCTATGCGAGCAAGAAAACGACCATTCTTGTGACTGTAAACTAACCGGTAATAAGAACAACGTTCGGAACCTCTGTACAGGGGAACCGGACGTTGTTTTTTGTAAAATTTCGTTATATTCACCCAATGATCCACTAATCCTATGCCAAAAAGAAATGATCGTAATCATTACGAGCTTTCTGGATAGGATTCGTGCGGGCTTTTTTATATATACATAATAAAGAGCATGGCTTTGCTTTGCCGACGAAGCCGTGTACTTTATTTGTGTTCGCATGTGCGCCTCCTATCCGGAAAAAGGATAAGGAGGTTTTTTATTTTCCAACCTCGGCCACTTGTCTGTTTTCTTAACCACGGTTGCTAAACAAATTCCTGGCTTCGGCACGGGCGCCCTAAGGAGATCTCTATGTCACAAATCCATTCTAAAAAAATAATGCCCCTCTTGATGATCAACATGTTCATCGTGACCTTACGTTTGAAGTAGCTTGTAAAAAGCTCCGACCGAAAAGAAAAAAGCTATTCCCCAATTTCCCCTTGGAGGAATAGCTTTTAGCCATTTATCCTTCGGACGCTTCCAGCGGCGCCGGCAGCTTGCCTTGAGCGGCTAGCTCGCCGGCCAGTACGCGGGCCAGCGCCTTCATCGCACACGGCGTATTCTCGTAGCACGCGAGGTAGATTGTTACCTCATCGGGCAAGACGCTGATGTCGAACGGATTGCGCGCCGCAGCGACGACCAGCTTCGCCTTCGGCAGCGCCGCAAGTACCTTGGCAAGCTCCACCTGTCCCGGCGAGAACGAGGCATTGTAGGTCACTAGCACGATCTGCTCCGCGGCATGGGCAAGCTCAACCACGCGTGCCTGCTCCTCCGCCGTCGGCTCCACGCCGATCCGCTCCTCTCGCACCCGGTAATTCAGCTGCGCCAGCCAGTAGCCTGCCGTCTCGCGGCGGGCCAATACCTCGTCAACCTCGGTGCCGACGCGCACCTCCGGCCAGACGACGAGCACCGGCTTCGCCGGGTCAAGCGGCAGCTCGGCTTCGCCCCGCAGCAGCGTCACGCTGCGCTCGGCAATGCGCTCCGCCAGCCGCTGCGACGCCTCGGTCGCCAGGCTCGCGCCCGGCGCCAGCGCCGCGCCCGCGACCGCTGCCGACGCGACGCGGCTCTTGAGCGCGAGCAGGCGCTCTACCGAGCGGTCGATCCGCTCCTCGCGGATGCGGCCGCTCTCCACCGCCTGCACGAGCGCGTCCAGCGCCGTCTGCTGCCGCTCAATCCGGTGGCTGACCAGCACGAGGTCGGCTCCCGCCTCCACGGCCATCACCGCGCCTTCGGCAATGCCGTAATGCTCGGCAATCGCGTTCATCTCCAGGCAGTCAGTGACAACGACGCCGTCGTAGCCGAGCTCCTGCCGCAGCAGCCCGTCGATGACGCGGGACGACAGCGTCGCCGGCAGCCGCTCCGGCTCTACGGCCGGGAACAGCACGTGCGCGGTCATCACCGCATCGACGCCAAGCTCGGCCGCCCGGCGGAACGGCGCGAGCTCCAGGCGGTCCAGCCGCTCCCGCGGATGCGGCACGACCGGCAGCGCCGTATGCGAGTCCTCGCCCGTATCGCCGTGGCCGGGAAAATGCTTCACCGTCGCGGCGATGCCCGCTTCTTGATAGCCCCGCACGGCCGCCGTGCCGAGACGGCCGACCGTCTCCGCATCCCCGCCGTACGAACGGACGCCGATGACCGGGTTCAGCGGATTGTTGTTAATATCAAGACACGGCGCGAAGTTCATATTGATGCCCATCGCCTTCAGCTCGCTGCCCGTGACCTTCGCCGCTTCGTAAGCCGCCTCGGCATCGCCGGTCGCCCCCAGCGCCATGCTGCCGGGAATCGGCGTCACGCCTTGTTCGATGCGCATCACCATGCCGCCCTCCTGATCGATCGCGATCAGGAGCGGCACGTCTCCATGGGCAAGCGCCAGTTGCTGCAGCGATGCCGACAGCTTCGCTACTTGAGCCGGCTCCGTCAGATTGCGGCGAAAATAAATGATTCCGCCGAGATGCTCCTCCCGGATCAGACGTTCAATATCTTCCGACGGCTCCGTGCCGTGAAAACCGCACATCAGCATTTGACCGACTTTTTGCCGGAGCGTCAGCTCCCCGATTCCTTTAGACACCATCTGCAACTTCCTCCTCTGTCTCAAGCTCCGCCACGCCCGGCTTGGCCCGTTCCCGGAACTCGGTAGGGGTCATCCCCTCATATTTGTGGAACACTTTCGTAAAATACCGCCGCTCCGCGTAGCCGGCCAGCTTGCCAATTTGGGTAACGCTCTTGTCGCTGTGGAGGAGCAGCGATTTGGCCAACTCCATCCGTTCGCGCGTCAAGTATTCGAGGAACGTCTCCTGATGATGCTGCTTGAACAGCAGGCTGAAATAGCTGTTGCTGATGCCCAGGTGCTGAGCCAGCTCCTCTACGCCCAGATCGCGGGCCACATGCTTCTGAATGTACTCCCGGGCGGAAGCCATCAGCAGCTCGGGCGATTTGCGCCGGCCTGTGCTGACCTGCTGGCATTCCCGGATAAGCAGGTGTACGCATTCGACAAGTTCCTTCACGTTTAAGCTATCCTCCAGTTTGGCCCATACGGTTTGCTCCTGCGAGCTTCCGAGCAGACCGACCGAACGCATTTCCCGCAGCAGATGCAGGCACAGGAAATGCAGCATCTGCTCGGCGCGCATCGAATTGTGGCCGCCGGCCTCCTTGATGCTGCGGCCGAGCTCCTCAAGCGTCTGCTCGATCTTGGCGGAGTCTCCCTGCGTCAAACCGGTGGCGAGACCGTCGGCCAAGGCCCAGAACGAGCTTCCCGTCGCATCTGTCCCGGCCGTTTGCTCGTGGATCAAAATGTGCCGGTTCTCCAGCGAGAGCTGGAGACCGCGCTGCACTTTACGGTACGCGTCCGCCAGCTCCTCCGCCGCAAGCGGCGACGGGTATACCCCGACGCTGACGGACAGCTTGACGTACCGCTCCACCGCTTGCTGCACCTGCTCCGACCATCCCCTCAGCCGCTCCGTGGCGGTGGCGGCCATCGCTCCCTTCGGCGGCCCCGTCACCGGGAGCGGAATAAGCACGCACCATTCCCCTTCCCGCGTCAGCAGCACCGCATATTCGGCAAGCTCCGAGCTAAGCGCGTCCTGCAGCACATTGCGCACGGCAAAATGCACCAGCTTGCGCTCCCGCTCGTCCTGACGCGCAATCTGCGAATAATCGTCCAGATCGACGAGAAGCATCCAATAGCGCTGGTCGAGCCAAGAGCGGTCCCCCTCTTCGCGAAGCCTGTGCAGCGGAAACGACGTATAGTCCATCAGCAGATCGAGCAAAATTTTTTCGTAAGCCAGCTCGGACAGCTCCCGCCACTTGGCCGTTTCCTTCAGCTCGTTGATCTTGATTTCGCGGATGCCTGCGGCCGTCCGCTCGATGACCAACTGCAGCTCTTCGTAATCGATCGGCTTCAGGATATAGTCGCGCGCGCCATACTTGACGGCGGATCGGGCGTAATCGAATTCCTGGAAGCCTGTGAGCATAATAATTTCGCCTTCGTAGCCGGACTCTCTCAGCTGCCGCAGCAGTTCGATGCCGTCCATAACCGGCATCCGGATATCCGACAAGATGAGATCCGGCTTCCCTTCGCGGGCCAGATCGAGCGCCTTGGCCCCGTTGGCCGCCGTGCCGATCAACTCGATGTTCAGTGCTTCCCAGGGAATGACCTTCTCCAGATTGCGTACGATATTGATTTCGTCGTCCACCAGCATGGCTTTGATTTTCATTGCGATCACCCGGTTGTTCGTTTTGGTATCGTGCAGCGAATGACCGTACCGAAGCCCGGCCGGCTGCAAATCATCATGCCGTAGCGGCTGCCGTAATGGATGCGCAAGCGGTCCGCCACATTCGGGATGCCAAGCCCGATCCGCTCCTCCGGCATCGGAGATTCCGGTTCCGCCGAGCCGCTGGACCTGCTTCCCGGCGTTCCATGCAGACGAAGCAGCACGTCGTCCGGGATACCGGCCCCGTTGTCCTGTACCCACAGCACGACAGCGTCCTCCGTCTCTTCCGCAGCAATCCACAAGAAGCCCTTCTGCCGGTCCGGATCGCCGTCTCCCGCGCTGCTCTCCATCCCTTCGAAGCCGTGCTGAATGCTGTTCTCCAGCAGCGGCTGCAGCGTCAGCTTCAGAATCGGAGTCGAGAACAACGCCGGCGGCACGTCGATCTCATATTCGAACAAATCTTCGAAACGGTATTTCTGGATTTCCAAATAATTGCGCACATGATCGATTTCCATCGATAGCGGAATTTCCTCTTTATGGTAAAAACTAACACGTAAAATCGTTCCCAGCCGCTGAACCATTCGGCTCACCTTGCGGCCTTCGTTTTGAGCCGCAAGCGCATTGATCGACTCCAGCGTATTGAACAGAAAATGCGGCTTGATCTGCGCCTGCATCAGCATCAGCTCCGCTTTGTTTTTCCGCTCCTGCTCCCGCTTCACGTCCTCCAGCAGCGTGCTGATCCGCTCGACCAAGCTGTTGAAGCCCCGGGCCAGTGCGCTGGTCTCGTCCTTGCTGTTCGCTTCGACGCGGATGCCGAGATCGCCGATCTCCACCTTTTTCATGGAGTTCACAATGTACAAAATAAAGCGGATTATACGCCCGACAAACAGCATGTTGAACAGCAGGGCGCTGAGCAGAGACAAGATCGTAATCGCACCGATCCATTGGATCACTTGCATCGAGCGTCCGGACAAATACGCCCAAGGCGTGACGGAGACGACGCTCCAATTCATTTTGCCGAATTCGTCCAAATCCAGATGATGCACCGAGACGATGCTTTCCACGCCGTCGAACTTCATTTTGCCGCTCTCGTATTCCCCGCCCAGATGGATCGAGCCGTCGATATGCGACGAAAGCGTTTGCCCCGAAAGCTTATCCTTGTTGTCTACCATGATCAGCCCGTCCTGATTGACGATCATGAACCGGACGCCGTTGCTGTGGCTGGTGCCGAAATAGTTGAAAATGCGGTTCAGCTCGCTGAATTGAAACTGCTGCAGCAGAATCCCGCGGTTGTCAAGCGTATACGTGTCGTTGATCACGCGAATCATCGTAAATAACAGCTTATTGCCGGTCCAATTCTCGAATTCGTGCGGACCGATCCAGCGCGGCACGCCGTTCAAGGCCATCACTTCGCCGAACACAGGCAGCTTCGCAAGCTCGGCGAAGGAAAGCGGCCTGTAGCCGATTTTCCCCTGACTGAACGACTGCCGTTCAAAATCGTACAGCGTCACCGAGTAAGCCGGAGTATAAGAAAGAAACGTTCGCTGCAGCAAACGGTCGTATTCAGTCAAAGTGACGGCGTCGACGCCGTCTTTGGCTCCGAGCATCCGCTGGATGTCTTCCCGCTGCATCGACGCTTGAGAGAAATAGTTCGCTTCCTTCAGCACGTACGTAATATTGCGGCCGACGGCTTTCAGCGTAAATTCGGACTGCTCCGCATAGTTTTGCTGGATGATGCTCTGCGACAGCAAATACGTGATCGTTCCGAGCACAAACAGCGGTGCCACGATAAACGCCATGAACCCCAAAAACACTTTTTTCCGAAGATTCATCAAATGCCTGTCGTTCCTTTCTTATGCCGAAGGGTTCGCTTACTATGCTGCCGCTCTTCCGGCGAACCGCGTCATCTCTTCGCTTCTTTGTTGGCCGCTTCCTGCACCCGCTGAAGCTTCTCCACGACCTGCTCCGCCGTCAGCTTGCCGCCGACAAACTCCTGCATGCCCGTTTCGAGCGCTTCGCGGACTTTGGCCTGAACGACCGCATCGAACGCCGGAAACTGCTTGAACCGGGTCGTCTGCATGATTTCATCCACAATCGGGTAGAACCCCGACTGATCGATCAGCTTCATGGCGGGCAGGACGCCGGTTTCTTTCAATTGGCGCCGCTGCATTTCGTCGCTGTACATAATGCGGATGAACGCTTTGGCGGCTTCCTTCTCCTGTTCGCTGAGGTTCGCGGCGAAGCCGTAGCCGTTCGAGTAGCTGCCGTTAATCCAGCCGTCGCCCTTCCCTCCGGTATCCGGGAAGTTGAAGAAGCCGACATCGTTCGCGATCTTCGACCACTGGGGATCGGCAATCGCCCCGCTCGCCCAGCTCCCGTCGAACAGCATTGCCGCGTTGCCCGCGCGGAACTTGTACTGCTGCTCCGCATATTTAAGTCCGAGGCTGCCTTCCTGGAAGTAGCCCCTGTTGACGAACAGCTCGTAGCGCTTGAAGCCGTCAAGGACGTCGGGATCGGTCCATTTGCGCGATCCGCTGACGAAGCCCTGGACGGAATCCGGTCCGGCCGTACGCACCCAAAGCGTATTCATCAGCATGTTGATCACCCAGCCGTCTGCCGCGGCAAGCGCAAACGGCGTAATGCCGTTGGCCTTCGCTTTCTCCGCGATGGCGATGAGCTCCTCCCATGTTTTGGGTACGTCTACGCCCAGTTCCTTAAATATCTTCTTGTTATAGTACACGCCTTCTACGAAGGACGCCGTCGGCAATCCGTAAATTTTACCGTCCACCGTGAACTCGTCCAAATCGAAAAAGCGGTCCTTGAGCTTCATCTCCTCCAGAATCGGGGTCAAATCCAGCAGTCGTCCGGCTTTGACATACTTCTGCGTATCCGACCCGCCGAACAAATCGAATATTTTGGGCGGCGAGCCCGCGGCCATCTCGGCCGGAAGCTTCTCGAAGCGGTTCACCTTGTCTTCGATGCCCTCCAGCTCCACCGTCAGCCCGGGAACGGCGGCTTCCATCCCTTTGGCCACGTCTTCCAGCAGCTTCAGCTTGAGCCTGGCATCGTCACGAACCTGGGTATGCCGCAGCGAGATCGTGAACGGCTTCGCCTGTCTAATGCCACTGGTCTGATCGCCTCCCGCAGGGGTCGGCGCCTGGATCTGACCGCACCCGGCGACAAAGCCCGAACACAGCAGCAGCGAGGTCAATTGGAGCGGCCGCCGTTTGTTTATCATCCGTACCCCTCCTTCGGGAACCGCCAGTTATCCAATTTCGATTATAGTACGCGCCCCGCCGCGGACGGCAGGGTTTGATTTTCACAACAGGGGGATAAATTCGTCTAATGAATTGGGTATATTTGGAGTATGCCATGCCGGCGGGGAAAAAGGAAGAGGAAAGCGGTGGGAACGTTACGAGTAATCGGTATGCAGCCTGTACTTTCCGCAGGTGAGACATTGAAATAGATAAAGACCAATATCGTCAGCGGGATGATTCAGCGATAGCCCGTAGCTCTCTTGCAACCGTTCCATTTCCTCTTTCAGTTCTTCCTTAAGGTCCATCCACTGGTCTTGGTCCAAATACCCGATAAACACGCAAAAATCGTCACAATGCCTCAACCACTGAGGCTCCTGCCAGGCTGAATAACTTGGCGTCCGAAATAGCAGCTCGTGCAGCGACCGGTCATGGATAGGCTCAACTTGTTCATTGCCCACAAAATACATGTATTGATTCGTATCATCGTTAAAGACGACCGACAACAAACCACCGTTATACTCGACCGCTCCTTGAAAAGTACCGTTAAATTTTTGGGCGGCCTGTCCATCATGAATACACCATGGGCAGATCGCGTCTACGTCATCGATGCAATAAAACGGTCCGGAGTAAACATAATTCGTGTCCCGGTTGCAAACCGTACAGCGACGTGCAGGACCTTGCTTGAACAGTCCGAGCCGGTAAGCGTTGGGATGATATTTGAAATGGGGCAAGTTCTCATCGATTACATTTTTGCACATTGCAGTTTTCGTCCTTTCTGTTTGATCGTTAATCTACCGGGGTCGCTCCACACTACGCTTGCGTTTTATTCAAACGTCGGAATGCCGTTGTATCGGACCTCAGGCCAGTATTATCGCGTTTCCTTCTTTGTTGAATCAGTTTTCCTTTCTCTACCATATTCCCCATTAACGAAAACGCCTGCACCATAGCGGCTCACTCCGTTGTCACGGACGTAAATCGTATCAGGCGAATTTAATGAAATCGATAGTTCGTAATCACCGTCTCGGTAGATCATTTCGCTTCCCGACAAATAAGCAGTGACTGAAGAAAGCTCCCCTATATTCACGCTGCCCTTCTTGATCCCTTCGTCTCCTCCAGTAACATGGAAAGCCGAGAGACTGAAGATTATCGAGTTGTCGGAAACTTTCTCAATCGTTAGTATTGAACCCCCGTACTCATCCGAGCCGTCTAAACTATAGTCTCCCGCTGCTAATTTGGCCCAAAACTGCGAAGCTCCCGATTTTGAACCGCTTTTTAACAATTCCAATACCGTAGGAATATCCAGCATTCGATACGGACTTGCAGAAGAAACTTGATCTTCGAGCGCTTTACTTTCAACAAATCCTTCGTCCGTCTGCAGAAAGATCAAAATCTCGGATATCGGAATGGCTCCCATATAGCCAAAACCCGTAGTATAGTCTACAACGATAATGATATCTTTTAATCCGTCGCCATTGACGTCTTTAAACGAAACGGCTTTCACTTCATGGATGGAATCAGGGGATGCCGGCTCATATTTTAATTCAACCGTTTGATTCGGCCCCTGAACATAGAAATGAAGCACTTTCTTATTATTTATTTCTTCCATCGCAGAGATGAACTGACTGCTGCCGAATTTTTCAAAAGGGATAGATGCAAAGGATTGTTCCTTGATCGGCGTGCCAATGATCTCGATAGATTTTGATCCTTTGGAAGATTCCTTTGTTGCCGCTTCGTTATTTCTTTTAATATTGACGATTTTTTTTAGCTGCGCATGGTCCGAGATCTCCGTAGGGCCGTATTCTATTTTGTAATCTGTCAAGACTAAAGTTGCTCTCCCTTCCGAGTCGGGAGGTCCGAACTTTCGCTTCGTTTCATCGTCTAATGATAAAACAATCCATTCGTCGGTCCTAAACTCTTCAGGTGTATCCCTGATTCTCATTTGAGGGAAGTTTTGATTTTCATCTACTTGAAATACAACTTCACCATCTAAATATTCCCGATCTAAAGGATAACGTTTGAAGGTGCCTGTTACCTCAACTTCGCCAGTAAATTGGACAAAGGCTTGAGCCACATATTCTCCCTCGTTAGAAAGCTCCGTCCGTACCCTTTCGTAAGAGGCCACGGCCATGCTTCCTATTTTGTCTCCGACCTTGATTTTACGGGGATCAAATGCAGGAGAAGTGTTCGTAGGGGAATTCACTTGCTGCATCTTGGAATTGATCGTTGTTGAATTCTGTTCATCGTTCTTAGTTAAATCATTTTCATTTTTACAACCCACAGAAAATAGTAAAAAAATCAGAATCAGCATGAAAAATAATAAGAATCTCGCCGTTTCAGGTCTATGCATGCTTTACCTCGTGTATAAAAAGTGTAAATAACGTGATATTTTATTCAAGTTCGGAAATTATTGATTCACAAACTCGACCTGTTCCCCATTAATCGTGACTTGAATCGTTGACGGATTAGCGCTTATGAAAGGAGGCAGATCCATACACCTTCAATCCCAAACCTACACCTCCGCTCCCCCCTGTAACATCCCTGTTCTTCGCGAATGAATCGATGCAAATACGAGGTCATGTCTCCAAATCCTTCAAATATAAATAATTTGATCCCCTGAGCTTGTAAACAACTGACTTAATCCTGTTCTAAAATGCAGTCCTTTTCAAATTTATTTTCTTCGTCTTTTCTGACATGCCTTTCACTTCAATTACGATCGTTTCGGGAACAACGATCGGGTCTTTGAAAAGATAAAGGTTCCAATCATTTTTCTTCATCAAGCTCGAAACGTTAACGTCCCTGTTATATGTATTTAGTATTTTCTGCAATCCCTTGCTTTCGTTTTTTTCTTTAACGTAAGGTACTTTTTCGTCTCCTTCGACTGTTAGATACATATCTGTAATCTCAATTTGTTCATGGATGTCCAGCAAATCTTTTGCCAAGATGTCTACCGCAAAATAATGATCAGGCTCCTCGAATCCAATATCGGATAATACGTCCATTTCCTTCTCATCACCCCTCAGTAGACCGATCGCCTCCCGGTAATTTTTAGAGCTGTTGCCCATTTGCGGTTGGACAATGGCCACAAACTGGATGCCTTCTGACGAAGTATCCGAATACACCAAGGAAAAGGAATCCAATTGTTCTGCTAAATACTTTTGTTTCTTTGTAATCCAAGAGGCCGTCTCTTCGTCGATGATTTGATATCCATTAAAAACACTGCCGCTGATGATCGCTTCGATTAGATTGATGTTGCTTTTGTGATTTTCATATTTTTCGATGGACTTCTTGAATTCCTCTATTTTGTTTGGAATAATCTGAGTAAATTTCTTATTGATTAGTTCGAGAGCTTCGTAGTAGTTTTTTGGCGCACTATTAACCGGTTTATATACGGATTCGCTAGCGGAGTTCACACCGGATTTGGTAGACGTTGGTTCCTGTTCCGTCACAATTTCCTGTTTAGATGAGGCTTCCTTGTCCGTTGGGACACAAGCATTAAGAACTACTAACATCATGATGCAACTAAAAATAACACTCGTTGTTTTCTTTATCATTTTGAATATTACCCTCAATTAGGAATAACGCGCCGTATTGTTAAAATGTTTTCTTTAATAATTCCATACGGATGACCCCAGTTTGTGTTTAAATTATGTATTTTTACGTTTTGCTTAGGATCATCTAATTTAGTAGGATCTTGATTACTGCCGGTTTCATGGAAATTCATTATTTCCAGTGTACTTGCCAACGTGACTGGCGTTTTCATGCTTCTGGCGAAAATCTTCGTCATTAATACGAGTAAAGTGTTTATGATTCAGCCCATACAACCGGCAGCACTTCATAAACAAGCGATCACTATGGGTACCTGCATCATTATTTTTTCTATAAAGGCATTTGTTTTTTTTCCAAGAATTAATTATATGCTATTGAAAGAAGGAGGAGGACGACTTTCATTTCTTCGCTATAGTAATATGACGAATATATGTATACATCATATCCCAGTCCTTAACGAGAGTTCTCAGGAAAACCAAAGTTAATACAGAGCTAATCATTCACGTCGTAAAGATACAAGCTCTCCATCATGTTGGATGATTATTTCATCTGTTGGGGAATCACCATTGAACAGGAATATTTTCCACTTGGAATTTGGTATAATCAAGTCATCATTGATTTCCCGCCTGAATATCGATAGTGATTCAGTCAGTCTTTTATCATTAGGCTTTGAAATGCTGCTGCTTTTACTTTTCTTAGATGGTATAGAAATATTTTTTATCGTTATCTCCTTTTTCTCTCCGAACATATCTTCTGCAAAAACATCTACTGCAAAATAAGATGTTTCGATAGATCTGGAATCCGTTCTCTTGATAATGTCTGACAAAAAATCATACTCGTCTTCAAGACCCCTCAGTTGATTCACTGCCTCTTTGTACGCCTGCTGTTTCTGGGTTATTGGGTGAGTCAATGCAATAAAATGAACACCAGAAACAGAATATCCCGAATATACAAGACTATCTTTCAAGTTTCTCTTGATTTCATCCTGTTTAAGGGCCAACCATTTTGCCGTTTCATCATTTATGTTGAAATTAGCAAGTCCACGTGCCCTATCTGATGCCATGATTAAATTGTATTTGGACGCATTACCCTGCTCTATTTTAGCAACATAGTAAGAAAATTCGTTAAGCAGCCTCAAACCAGCCTCTTTCCTTGTCCCCGCTTCTTGAATCCTATTTTCACGACCGTTTTCGTCTGCTTTTGGCTCTGGTTGTCCCAAATCAGGCTCTGTCTGCTTTTGAACAGCCTGATTGGGGACAACATCGTGAGGCCGTTCCTTCAAGCTTGCGCACCCAAACAAGCTCATAGCAAGAATGAGGATATAAAAAATCATGCTTGTGCGAAAAAACATAAAATGATCTCCAATAAAAAAGAATCATTTTTTTTCAAAACTTATCCATTATTTCTTACTTTTCCTAAAAGATTTTGCAATGGTTTTAATATCCTTTAGCAGCTTATCGTACTCTTCCCCGTCTTTTTTGGCGTCCGGCGAACCTTGATATATAGCTTCTGTCGGTCCGGCTTGGATAAAAACTTGACCGTTCAAAATCCCCACTTTTTCAAATGGCACGCCCATGTCTTTACCGCCACGATCCCACCATTCATTCCACTCAACTTCTGTCCCCCAAACCTGAATGTCAAAAAGCTCCGCCTTTTCTAACACCTTGTTTTCCGGCAAAAAATAGAAGAAAACTCCTTCCTCTTTTTCAACAACTTCATACTTCCCTTTCCAAGATGCAGGAATCGTTAAGGAGAAGTTAAAAGGCTTGTTCGTGTATGTCTCATGATCCTTTTCGCTGCCGTGTTTGGGATTTTGACTTGATTTTTCTGAGTTCCTCACTTCATTTGTTGCAACTGCCGCTTTTTTATATTGGCTGATCTGAAATAATGTGGCTTCGGAACGGTCCGTCTCAACGATTTTGCCTTTCAGGCCCGCTTGGAGATGATCCTCTACGTTTGCATTGATTATCCAAGTCCTATCACCCTCGATGATCACCTTCGTTCCAATTTCATTTTCTCTATAATTTCGTATGTAATATTTGTAAGTGCCATTTGGAAATATAC
>NZ_JTHN01000155.1 GCF_001399685.1 Paenibacillus sp. A3 | reverse complement strand
CAATTGACGCAGCAGAGCAGCCGTCTGTTCGGGGACATGAAGACGCTAATCGTAGGCGGGGACGTGCTGTCGGTGCCGCATATCAACCGGGTGCTGCGGGACAATCCGGGGCTGAGTGTGGTCAACGGCTACGGTCCGACGGAAAATACGACGTTCTCGACGACGCATACGATAGCGGGTGAGCAGACGGAAGCGGTGCCGATCGGTCGTCCGATCGCAAATTCGACGGCTTATGTGGTCGATCGCGCGATGAAGCTGCAGCCGGTCGGAGCGTGGGGCGAGCTGATCGTCGGCGGAGACGGAGTAGCGCGCGGCTACTTGAACCGCCCGGAGCTGACGGCGGAAAAGTTTATCGCCAGCCCGGTGCGCGAGGGAGAGCGCTGCTACCGGACGGGAGACCTGGTGCGCTGGCGTGCGGACGGGACGCTAGAATACAAAGGGCGGATCGACGAGCAGGTGAAAATCCGCGGCTACCGGATCGAGCTGGGCGAGGTGGAAGCGCAGCTCCTGCGCGTGGAAGGCGTGAAGGAAGCGGTCGTGATCGCGCGGGAGGACGAGCAGGGGCAAAAGCAGTTGTGCGCGTACTTCACGGCGGAGAATGAACTGATGGCAAGTAGGGTTCGAAGCGTGCTGTCGCAGGAGCTGCCGGGGTACATGGTGCCGTCGTATTTCGTGCAGGTGGAGCAGATTCCGCTGACACCGAACGGCAAAGTGGACCGCCGAGTGCTACCGGCACCCGAAGGAAACGTCCAGACGGGAACGGAATACGTAGCCCCGCGAACCGCCATTGAGCAAGCGCTGGCGTCGGTGTGGCAGGCGGTTTTGGGAGTCAAAACAGTCGGCATTATGGACAACTTCTTCGATCTCGGAGGCGATTCGATTAAATCGATTCAAATTTCCTCCCGGCTGTTCCAAGCAGGCTATAAGCTGGAGATGAAGGACTTGTTCCGATTCCCGACCATCGCCGGACTCAGCGGGATCGTTCAACCGGTAAGCCGCATCGCCGACCAAGGAGAAATTGCGGGCGGCGTGAAGCTGACGCCGATTCAGCATTGGTTTTTCGGACAGGAACCGGCCGAGCCGCATCATTTTAACCAGGCGGTGATGTTCTGCCGGAAGGACGGCTTTGACGAAGCGGCGCTGCGTCAGGCAATGCGCCATATCGTCGGACATCACGACGCGCTGCGCACCGTTTACCGCCGGACGGAAGACGGCGGCTACGAGGCCCGGAACCGAGGGATCGGCGAGGGCGAGCCGTTCACGTTGGATATCGCCGATTTCGAGGGCGTTGCGGACTGCGCCGCGGCGATTGAAGCGAAGGCAAACGAGATTCAAAGCGGCATCGACCTGAGCGTCGGACCGCTCATGAAGCTGGGGCTGTTCCGCTGCGCGGACGGAGACCATCTGCTGATCGTGATTCACCATCTGGTCGTGGACGGGGTGTCCTGGCGGATTTTGTTCGAGGATCTTGCGAGCGCCTACGAGCAAGCCGTCCAAGGCGAGCCGATCCGCCTTCCGCACAAGACGGATTCGTTCCGGCTGTGGGCGGAGCAGCTGTCCCATTACGCCGACGGCCTTGCTATGGAACGTGAACGCGTCTATTGGCGGCAAATCGCGCAGGCCGGGTACGAGCTGCTGCCCAGAGACAAGACGCCGGACCCGCAGGACAGGCCGCTGCTTGCGGAAAGCGAAGCCGTTACATCGGTATGGACGGCGCAGGAAACGGAGCAGCTTCTCAAGCAGGCGCACCGCGCTTACAATACGGAAGTGAACGATCTGCTGCTCACGGCCGTAGGCATGGCCGTTCACCGGTGGACCGGGATGGAGCGGGTGCTCGTCAATCTGGAAGGCCACGGGCGGGAAGCTATTGTTCCGGACATCGATATTACGCGTACCGTAGGCTGGTTTACAACCCAATTTCCTGTCGTGCTGGAGATGGGCGCGGGTCAAGAGGTCTCACAGCGGATCAAGCGGGTTAAGGAAGGGCTGCGCCAAATTCCGCAAAAGGGGATCGGCTACGGAATCCTCCGCTATTTATCGGCTACCCGGGAGGGCGAAACGTTCGCGGTACGGCCGGAGATCAGCTTTAACTATTTGGGGCAGTTCGATCAGGATATGGAGAGCAACGCACTTCAAGCTTCTCCCTATTCGAGCGGCGCGTCGATCTCTGACAGCATGGCCAGAGCCTACACGCTGGATATTAACGGGATGATCTCGGGGGGTGTCCTCGAACTGACGGTCAGCTACAGCGGCCAAGCGTACCGTAAGGAAACGATGGAGCGGCTGTCCGGACTGCTGGAAGCGAGCTTAAGAGAAGTGATCGCCCACTGCGCGGCAAAAGAGCGTCCGGAGCTGACGCCGAGCGACATTTCGTACAAAGGCTTAACCATCGAGGAGCTTGACAGGCTCGTGGAGCAGGCGGGAGCCGCCGGGGAGATCGAGAACGTGTACGCGCTCACCCCGATGCAGAAAGGGATGCTGTTCTACAGCCATTTCGACCGGGAATCGTCGGCTTATTTTGAGCAGGTGACCTACGACCTCCAGGGCAGCTTCGATGTCGACGCATTCGCCCAAAGCTTGAACCTGCTGGTACGCCGGCACGGAGCGTTGCGGACCAATTTTTATACCGACCGGGGAACGGAGCCGCTGCAGGTCGTGTACCGGAACCGGGACTGCGGCTTCCATTACGAGGATCTGCGCGGGATGGAAGAAGTGGTGCGCAGCGCTTATGTGCAGGCTTTCGAAATCGCGGACAAGGCGAAAGGCTTCGACCTGAGCCGGGACGTGTTGATCCGCGTGTCGATCCTGCGTACCGGAGAACGAACGTACCGGTTCGTCTGGAGCTTCCATCACATCGTCATGGACGGCTGGTGCTTGTCTCTGGTGAACAAGGAAGTGTTCGAAAGCTACAACGCCATCCGGGAGCAAAGGCAGCCCGAGCTTGCCGCAGCCGTGCCGTACAGCCGCTTTATCGAGTGGCTGGAAGCGCAGGACGGCGAGGCGGCCGCCGCCTATTGGCGGGATTACCTGTCCGGCTACGAGCAGCGGACGGCGCTGCCGGGAACAAAGCCGCGCGAGGCGGAGGGCTACGGTTCGGGCGAGTGGAGCTGCGGGCTGGGCCAATCGTTGACCGAGCGGATGAACCGGACGGCGAAGAAGCATCAGGTAACCGTGAATACGCTGATGCAGACCGCGTGGGGCGTCGTTTTGCAAAAGTACAACAACAGCGGAGATGCCGTGTTTGGCAGCGTGGTATCGGGCAGGCCGTCGGATATTCAAGGGGTGGAAGGGATCGTCGGCTTGTTTATCAATACGATCCCGGTGCGTATCCGCTGCGAGTCGGAAGCAACCTTTGCGGAAGCGATGAGAAGGACCCAGGAGCAAGCGCTGGCCTCCAATGCCTACGATACGTATCCGCTGTTCGAGATTCAGGCGCTGACCGGGCAAAAGCAGGACTTGATCAGCCATATCATGGTGTTTGAAAACTATCCCGTAGAGGAGCAGGTGGAGCAGCTCGGAAGCCCTGAGGAGGCGGCTTTTGAGATCGGCAACGTGTCGGTATTCGAGCAGACGAATTACGATTTCAACCTGGTGGTGCTGCCGGGCGAGGAGATCCGGGTGAGCTTCGGCTATAATACGCTGGCCTATGATATGGACGATATCCGGCGGATTCAGGGGCATTTTGTTCATATTCTGGAGCAAGTTACGGAGAACCCGCACCTTCGCGTGAGCGAGCTGGAGCTGGCGACGCCGGAGGAAAAAGAACAGCTCGTCCGTGCGTTCAACGAGACGGCGGCAGATTATCCGCGGGAGCGGACCGTGCACGGCCTGTTCGAAGAGCAGGCGGCGCGTACGCCGGACCGGACGGCGGTCGTCTGGGAGGACGAGCGGCTGACCTACCGCGAGCTGAACGAACGGGCGAACCGGCTGGCGCATACGCTGCGGGCCGAAGGTGTGCAGCCGGACAAACTTGTCGCGATGATGGCGGAGCGCTCGCTGGAAATGATTGTCGGCGTGCTGGCGATTCTCAAGGCCGGAGGCGCTTATGTGCCGGTCGATCCCGAATATCCGGAGGAACGGATTCGTTACATGCTGGAAGACTCGGGCGCGCAGCTCTTGCTGCTGCAAGATCGTCTGCGTGAGCGGGTGGCTTTTGGCGGCAAAATCGTCGCGCTGGACAACCCGCAGGCCTACGGAGACGATGATTCGAATCCGGAGCACGCCAGCGGGCCGGACAACCTGATCTACGTGCTCTATACATCGGGAACGACGGGGCAGCCCAAAGGGGTAATGGTCGCGCACCGCAGCGTCATCAACACCGTAAGCTGGTTCCATGCACGCTATTTTGGACAAGTTCAGCCAAGGATGATTTTGACGGCGGAATATACGTTCGATCCCAGCGTGGAGCAAATGTTCGGCATGCTGCTGCACGGCGGCGAGCTGCACGTCATCCGCAAGGAAACGCTCCTGAGCAAGCGGCGTCTTTTGGACTATGCGGCCGCCACCGAAATCCAGATCCTGGATCTTCCCCAAGCGCTCATGCGGGAATTTCTGGCCGAGGATGATGAAGAGAGACACCCTTCTTTGCGCGTCTTGATTTGCGGAGGAGAGCGGCTGGAGGACTCCTTAAAAGAAAAACTGGTCCGAAAAGGCTACGAACTTCACAACCATTACGGTCCGACAGAGACGACGATCGATGTGCTTGCCGGCCAATGCGAAGCGGGGACTCCGGTTACGTTAGGGAAGCCGATCCATAATACCGCAGCCTATATTTTGAACCCGCATCAACAGCTGCAGCCTGTGGGCGTGCTGGGCCAGCTGTACATTTCCGGCGACGGGCTGGCCAAAGGGTACCTGAACCGTCCGGAGCTGACGGCGGAGAAGTTTGTCCCGAATCCGTTTGCGCCGGGCGAGCGAATGTACGGAACGGGCGACTGGGCGAGATGGCTGCCGGACGGAACGATCGAATTCGCGGGCCGCATCGACGATCAGGTCAAAATCCGCGGCTACCGGATCGAGCTGGGCGAGGTGGAGGCGCAGCTGATGAACGTACCGTCCGTCCGGGAAGCCGTCGTTGTTGCGATTGCGGATGAAGGCGGACAGCAGCTGTGCGCGTATGTCACCGGAGACCGGGAGCTTGCCGCAGGCGAGCTGCGGGAGGCTTTGGCTGCGGCGCTGCCGGGGTACATGGTTCCGGCGTATTTCGTGTCTGTGGAGCGGATGCCGCTGACTTCCAGCGGGAAAATCGATCGCAAGGCGCTGCCGGCCCCAGACGGAAGCATGTGGACGGGAACGGAGTACATCGCGCCGCGCACGGGGACGGAGGAACGGCTGGCGCAGATCTGGCAAGACGTGCTGGGCGTTTCGCGCGCCGGAGTGAAGGACAACTTCTTCGCCTTGGGAGGGCATTCGCTCAAGGTGCTTGAGCTGGTGCGCAAAATGCATCGGGAGACGGGCGTCGAGCTGCCGATTCGCAGCGTGTTCGAATCGCCGACGATCGAAGGGCTTGCGCGCGAGCTGATGAAATCCGAGCTGGAGCGGAACGCCGGTTATCCGGTCGTCAAGTTAAACGAGAGCGGCCCGCTCAACCTGTTCTGCTTCCCTCCGATGATCGGCTATGGTCTTGCTTTTGCCGAGATGGCCAGATTGCTGGAAGACCGCTGCGTCGTCTACGGCCTCGACTTCATCCAGGATTGCGGGCACGAGGAAGAGCTGCTGGAGCGCTATGTGGAGCATATCGTAAGCATTCAAGCGAAGCCGCCTTATGTCCTGCTCGGCTACTCGTCAGGAGGCAATCTGGCGCACGAAGTGGCCAAAGCGCTGGAAAGCAGAGGCTATGCGGTGTCCGACATCATCATGATCGATTCGGTCAAGAGCAGCGAAATCATCGACTTAACCCGAGAGGAAACGGTCAAAGAAATCGATCTTCTTCTGGAGCAGATCTCCGAACCGTATAAGCAAATTTTGACGAAGAGTTATAAGCAAAAAATATACGACTACGCCATGTACAAGAACGGACTGCTGAATACGGGAACGGTCCGGGCCGACATTCACGGATTTGTGGCCGCAGGCACCAGCGCGGAGGATGCGGCGTCAGGCAACCGCCTGTTATGGAAGGAGTCGACGGAAGGAAGCTATGCGGAATACCCGTTGATCGGCAATCACGACGAGGTGCTGGAGTCCGGTTTCGTCGAAGAAAACATTAAGGGCATCCAAGAAATCCTGCGGCAAATCGCCGAAAAAACGTCCGGTACCCGGATGGAGTCCCACCTGGTATAGCGGACGAATATCAACCCAATTCATCCTGATCGAACAGGGAATCTTTAAGTCCCGCGAATCGATCGGGATTCTTTTTTTGGATTGGAAAGAGGCTGGCTGGGGATTTTTGCTTTTGCAAACGTTGCGTCTCCGACATGCGAACCTGTGTTATAATGATGAAGGAATAACGGTTCATGGGAGAGATGAAGCTTGGAGCAGTTGAAGGATATAAACGATATACATGATAACAATGCGACGCTTCCGCGGGTTTTGCTCGTCGACGGGATGGCTTTGCTGTTCCGCGCTTTTTATGCCACTTCCTACAGCGGATATATTATGCGAACGAGTGACGGGACGCCGACAAACGCCGTATTCGGATTCGTGAAATATTTTTGGGACGCGGTTCAACGGTTTGAGCCGACGCACATCGTATGCTGCTGGGACATGGGGAGCAAAACGTTCCGCAGCGAGCAATTCACGGAATACAAGGCGAACCGGGCCGATTGTCCGGAAGAGCTTATTCCCCAGTTCGACCTCGTCAAAGAAGTGACGTCCAGCTTCGGCGTCATCAACGTTGGCATCTCCGGGTACGAGGCCGACGACTGCATCGGCACGTTGGCGAAGCACTATAGTCAGGACGCGGAAGTATACATACTGACGGGGGATCACGATATGCTGCAGCTCGTGGCCGAGCGGGTACGGGTCGTGATTATGAAGAAGGGCCAAGGCAATTACGCCGTTTACAGCCCGGAATCGCTGTTTGAGGAAATGCAGCTGACACCGAAGCAAATTATCGATCTCAAAGGGCTCATGGGCGATACGGCGGATAATTATCCGGGCGTAAAAGGTATCGGCGAAAAGACGGCGCTCAAGCTGTTGGTAGAATACGAATCCATCGAAGGGATTTTGGAAAATCTTGAGCTGCTGCCGAAAGGCGTCCGCTCCAAGATCGAAACGCAGCTCGATATGCTGCACCTCTCGCGAAGCCTCGCGACAATCTGCTGCGAAGCTCCCGTCGCCTGCGCGCTGGAAGGCTGTTTCTGGGAAATGGACCGGCAATCGGTCCTGAGCAAGTTTGAAGAGCTCGAATTCAGGGGATTAATGAAATTGATCGGATAATGAAAAGGGGCGCCTAACTTATGGAACAACAATATGCCAAACAATCGCGATGCTACAAAACTTCCCGGGTGTTCCCGACTGACGTCAACAATCACAATACGCTGTTCGGCGGCAAGCTGATGGCTTATATCGACGATATCGCATCGATTTCGGCTTCCAAGCATTGCCGGGAAAACGTCGTTACCGCATCGACCGACTCCGTCGACTTTTTGTCGCCCGTGCGGCCTACGGATTCGGTCTGTCTCGAATCGTTCGTCACGTGGACCGGCAAAAGCTCGATGGAAGTGTTTGTGAAAGTGATCACCGAGGACCTGATTACCGGCGAGCGGAAAATTGCGGCGACGGCCTTCCTGACCTTCGTCGCGTTGAATGACGACCAGCGGCCCGTTCCGGTGCCGCAAGTCATCCCGGAAACAGAGGAAGAGAAGCGGCTGCACGAAACGGCAAAGCACCGGGCGGAAATGCGCAGAATCCGCCGTGAGCAGAGCAAGGCATTTGCCGACTACTTGATTATGGATTTTCCTTGGGAATAACCAAAGGTGGGAATGAATCAGACCTCCGAAGGCTGCCGATGCGGCCCGGAGGTCTGTTCTGTTTTAGCTTGGGAGCGCAGGCTAGGATTCGGCGGACAGGCCGCCTGAGGCCGTTTCCGCTTCCTGCGTCTGCCTGGCCGCACTTACGTCTTTGGGCAGGAGCAGGGCTGCGGCACCCAGCAGCGGGAGGAAGGCGCAGAGCTGAATGACGAAGGAGACGCTCGTCTTATCGATCAGCGAGCCCAAGACGACAGATCCGAGCCCGCCGAGTCCGAAGGCCAATCCGAAAAACAGCCCGGCGACGGTCCCGACCTTCCCGGGGAGCAGTTCCTGGGCGTATACGATAATCACCGTGAACCCCGACATCAGAATGGCGCCGATCATAAAGCAAAGCACGGCGGCCCAGAACGGCGTGGCATAGGGCAGCAGCAGCGAGAACGGCGCGGTGCCGAGAATGGAAAACCAGATGATCCGCTTCCGTCCGAAACGGTCGGCAAGCGGGCCGCCGAACAGCGTCCCGAGCATGCCGGCCGCTTGCAGCACGAACAAGCAAAGCTGGGCGTTTTCCAAGGACAGTCCGTACCGGTCCATATAATAAAAGGCATAATAGCCGGTCATCCCGGCAATATACACGAATTTGGAGAACAACAAGACAATCAGCAAACCGATGGCGAAGGAAACATATCCTTTTTTCAAGGGCTTCGTATCGGCCGGTAATGCGCTCCGTTTCTTGGAAGCCTGAGCGGCAAGATGACGTCGGTACCAGCCCGAGACGATGCCCTGCAGGACGATTCCCAATACGGCGGCGAACGAGAACAAGAGCAGCCCTCGTTGTCCTTGAGGCACCACGAGCCAGGCGACGATTAAGGGAGCCAGCGCCTGTCCGGTGTTACCCCCGACCTGAAAGATGGATTGGGCGAGTCCTCTTCCTTTGGCGGAGGCAAGGTGGGCGACCCGCGAAGATTCGGGATGCAGCACGGACGAGCCGACGCCCAGCAGCAAGGCGGAGGCAATCAGCATCCACCAATTGGCCGAATAGGCGAACCCGATCATGCCGAGCAGCGAGAAAACCATGCCCGCCGGAAGCAGCAGCGGCGTCGGACGCTTGTCGGTGTAATAGCCGACAAGCGGCTGCAATACGGAGGCCGTGACGTTCAGGGCGAAGGCGATCCAGCCGATCTGCGCGAAGCTGAGCTGCATCGATTGCTGGAAGATCGGGAAGACCGCCGGGATGGCGGACTGCATCGCGTCGTTCAGCAGATGCGCCAGGCTGACCCCGGTCAGCGCGAGCATACCGGCCGAGGCGGTTTTGCTTAACGTATCTTTAGCGTTCATAGGCACCTATCCTTTTTTTCTTACTAATCTTAAGGGAGGAGGCGGACGAAGTCGCCGCAAAAATTGCTTAACGTCCGAGCAATTTTTGCTATAATGGCGGGAAGGAGGGAGAGCGGACATGCAATTTAAACTAACGACGCCGAATATGGAACTATGGCGCATCGAGAATACGTTTGAGAATATCCCTCACGCCCATGCCGATTTTTACCAAATCACCATTCCCGTCACCGGCACTTGCCGTTTGACGCAGGAGCGGAGAGTGTATTCGATCAGCGGGGGCCACGCTTTGATCCAGCATCCGGGGGAGGAGCATCATTTTTCGCTCGGCCCGGATGGGGGCGTATATATCGTGCAGGTCCGGAAGCAGCTGCTTGTTGAAGGCTGGTCGGAACAGGAGCCGGAGCTGGATTCGCGGCCGCTTTTTAACCCGGAAGACATTAAAAAACAAATGAAGGCCTGGACTTCCGAGCTGCTGCTTCGCGACGGTCCCGATCCGCTCGCGGTAGAAGAAACCGAAGACCGGGTGCTGACTTATATACGGCGCGTGGTGGGGAAAAACGATTCACGTGTACTGAACGGACGACATGTCGATGGGGCGCTCGCGCCGGGGATGACAGATATCCTGGAGTTTATTCATGCGCATTATACGGAACGGCTCACGATGGAGAGGCTCGCTTCGCTCGTTTATCAGAGCAAGTTTCACTTTATCCGCTCTTTTACACAGACGGTGGGCGTGACGCCTTATCAATATATTTTGCGCCTGCGGATCGAACAGGCGAAGGAGCAGTTAGTGAGGACGCGAGCCAGCGTCACGGAGATCAGCTACAGTCTGGGATTTTCGAGCCCAAGTCAACTGTACCGCGCGTTTGCCAAAGCGACAGGCGTCACTCCGGAGCAGTACCGCAAAGGAGCTGCCCCCCGGCGCTAAGACGTCCGCACCTGAAAAAAAGCCTACTTCATCCGGGGAAGCTCCCTTCGAATTCGTACGCCCCTGCGATATAATCGAAAGATCAGGATCGGGAAGAGGGGACGACGCATGAGCAACATCAACGTATGGGAAAACGCCGAGCCCGGCGTGAAACGGAAAATATTCGAGCCGGGAGCCGGCATCATGATGATGGAAGTGCATTTCGAGGAAGGGGCCGAAGGATACGTGCACAGCCACCCGCACGAGCAGCTGTCGTACTGCTTGAAGGGCCGGCTTGAATTTACGGTGGACGGGGATACGAAAGTGATCGCGGCGGGAGAGACGATCTATATCCCGAGCGGGGCGAAGCACGGCTGCCGGGCGCTGGAGGCGAGCGCGCTGCTCGACTCGTTCACGCCGGTGCGTGAGGATCTGATTAAGAAATAACGGGGAAAAGCCGCCCGGATGCCGTATTGTGCGGTGCCGGCGGCTTTTTTTATCTGCAGGTTCCAAGTGCATTAAATGTCCGAGAAGCTGATCGGCCCGACAACCTCGCTCAGAAACGCCCGCAGCTCGTTGGCCTCTTCTTCGTTAAGCTTATAGGCATGCTCCAAATATCCTTCTTCCTCCAGATCGTCCGGTCCGATGACCGCCGTCCGTCCCGTCTGCATGTCGGTGACTAATTTTTTTCCATAAAAACGATTCGTACTCGTAATCGCCAGATCGAACCGCCGCAGCGTTTCGCCGACTACGCATACGAAGCGGGTTTTCGTTTCCTCCGTACCGTCGTACAAATAATCAAACTCCGTCATGACGCATCCTCCGATACTTAAATTCCTGAAGCTAACCGAATTATAACAGATTTGCCGACCAGGCCGCAAAAACGGCGCGTCAGCCGGGGAAACCGCCTTTTTTCCAATCCGGTTCACGTTTTCAATTCCGGGGAAACGTGATACAATCGAGTGAAGCGTTAAATCGTAGAATTCTATTTTCATAGGGATGGAAACGGAGGCTTTAAGCGAATGTCCAAGGGAAAAATGAGAAGCGACATGATCAAAAAGGGCTTTGACCGCGCTCCGCACCGCAGCTTGCTGCGCGCCGCCGGCGTCAAAGAGGAGGACTTCGACAAGCCGTTTATCGCGGTTTGCAACTCGTATATCGACATCGTTCCGGGTCACGTTCACCTGCAGGAATTCGGCAAGCTCGTGAAAGAAGCGATTCGCGAAGCGGGCGGCGTGCCGTTTGAATTTAACACGATCGGCGTAGACGACGGCATTGCCATGGGGCATATCGGCATGCGCTATTCCTTGCCGAGCCGCGAGATTATTGCGGATTCTCTCGAAACGGTTGTGTCCGCGCACTGGTTCGACGGCATGGTCTGCATCCCGAACTGCGACAAAATTACGCCGGGCATGATGATGGGCGCGCTGCGCGTCAACATTCCGACGGTATTCGTCAGCGGCGGTCCGATGAAAGCCGGAAAAACGAGCGACGGACGTTCGATTTCACTGTCTTCCGTATTCGAAGGCGTGGGCGCTTACCAAGCCGGCAAAATCGACGATAAAGGTCTGCTTGAGCTTGAGCAATACGGCTGTCCGACCTGCGGCTCCTGCTCCGGCATGTTCACGGCCAACTCGATGAACTGTCTGGCGGAAGCTCTCGGTCTGGCGCTCCCGGGCAACGGCACCATTTTGGCGATTTCCGATGACCGTAAGGAATTCGTGAAGCGTTCCGCGAAGCAGCTCATGGAGTTGATTCAAAAGGATATCAAGCCGCGCGATATCGTGACGATGGAAGCGATCGACAATGCGTTCGCGCTGGATATGGCGATGGGCGGCTCGACCAATACTGTGCTGCACACACTCGCTCTGGCGCACGAAGCGGGCTTCGAATACCCGATCGAGCGGATCAATGAAGTGGCGAAGCGCATCCCGCACTTGGCCAAAATCGCTCCGGCCTCCGATTATCATATCGAGGACGTTCACAACGCCGGAGGCGTGAGCGCCGTCCTGAACGAACTGTTCAAAAAGCCGGGCGCGCTGTACGGCGACCGCATCACCGTGACCGGTAAAACGCTGCGCGAAAACGTCGCCGGCTGCGAGATTTTGAACACGGACGTCATCCGTACGCTGGATAACCCGCATTCGGAGCAAGGCGGCTTGGCGGTGCTGTTCGGCAACCTGGCACCGAACGGCTCGATCATCAAGGTCGGCGCGGTGGACAAGTCCGTGGGCGGCTATCACAAAGGGCCGGCCATCTGCTTCGATTCGCAGGAAGCGGCGCTGGAAGGCATCGCCAACGGCAAAGTAAAAGAAGGCCATGTCGTCGTTATCCGTTACGAAGGTCCGAAAGGCGGTCCCGGCATGCCGGAAATGCTCGCCCCAACCTCGCAGATCGTCGGAATGGGCCTCGGCGCGAAAGTCGGTCTCATTACGGACGGCCGTTTCTCCGGCGCATCACGCGGTATCAGCATCGGCCACATCTCGCCGGAAGCGGCGGAAGGCGGTCCGATCGCATTCGTCGAGGACGGCGATATCATCGAGCTCGATCTCGTTAACCGTAAAATCGAGCTGCTGGTCAGCGACGAGGAATTCGAACGCCGCCGTGCGAACTGGAAAGGCTTCGAGCCGAAGGTGAAAACGGGTTATCTGGCCCGCTATTCCAAGCTCGTAACCTCGGCCAGCACCGGTGGAGTCATGAAAATCTAGTAATTCCCCTGCAAAAAAAAGCCTTCGCGTCCGGAACGAAACGATCCGGCACCGAAGGCTTTTTTACGTAACAACTAACCTTACTTCAATAGGAAAACCTGATCCCACTCCGGCTCCTGATCTTGAATGACCGCAAGCAGCGTGAGCGCAACGCCTGCTGCCCCGTCCAGCACTCCGGCGAAATGCAGCTTTTCGCCTTCTTCCAGCTCTGCAAAGCCGTAAGGCGCACTCGCATCATAGGACTGAACAATCCGATCAACGAGACGGTCGCGTAAAGGAATGAGCTCCGTGGTCCCCGTGTCTGCGATCATCCGCTGCGTCATTTGCAGGAGACCGGCATAGCCGTGGCAAAAGGTGGCGGAATGCAAGTTCCACAGCCGTTCGGGCCGCCGGGCCGTTCCAAGGAACGATTCAATCGCCGCTTGCCTCCACGCCGGTTCTCCGAGCGCTTGCCCCGCGAGCCATAGCGTGCGTGCGACGCCGGGCCCGCCATAGCACCAAGCTTCGCGGGACGGCGAGCCGCTTGCCGCGCCCGCTGTCTGCTCTTGCCACGATACATGACCGGGCCAATAGAGGCCGTACTCATCCTTGATCGTAAACCGCATCAACCACTCGGCGATGGAGCGGATGGCTTCCTGCCCGCCCTCGACTTCTACGCCTTGCAGGTGCGCAAGGGAGAGCAGGGCCAAAGGACCCGGAATGCCGTGGGAAACTCCGCAGTTGAAGTAACCCTCGGGGTATAACTCCTGATCGGAGGAGGAAATAAGCCGGTCGGGCGAAATATACCATCCCGGAACTTGTTTACCTTGCATCTCCTTGTACCCGCACAGCTCAACCATATACTCAAGCACCTGCGTAAGCGCAATGCGCATCTCGGGATGCTCTTTAAAGTGCAGCAAATAACGGCCTATGCCGCTTAAGCCCTGCATCACGTCGTAATCGGACATGAGCACGCCTTCTTTTATATTTCTCCGGACAACATACATGTACTCGGGGAACATGCGCAGGAAAAAGTCGTTGAGGGACCGAAGCATATTCGCGTACCGGGTGCCCTGCCGCGACAAAGCCTGGATGCCCGTAACGACTCCGGCCATACCGCTCCATAGGGATAAGGACTCGATTCCTTGCTGTTCCAAAGCTTGCTGCATGAGAATAACATAGCGGTGACCTGCGACGTCCCATTGTCCATCGGGCTCTAGCCGATCCAGCTCGCCGAACAACAGGCATAAACCCGAATACCCCCGCGCAAGGTCCAGCCCGTTCCACTTCACGTAAAATTTTCCTTGCTCTATCCGTTTATTTTCTTCTGCGAGAGCGAATTGCTCGATGTCTCCCGGGTCCTTCAATCGCCGGGCCGTCTCCATCACAATCGAGCGGACCCGTTCGATTCGTTCGGCGCCTTCAAGCGGCAGCCACTTGGCCTCGTAAGTTTCTTTCGGGTTCATTCCGATTTCTCCCTTCGGATCATGGTTGCCGCAATCAAACGGCCGAACGCGCTTTGCGCTCATGATCGGCGTCCAAATAAGCATTCGCTTGCATCATATAGAGCTCCGCATACATCCCGTTCTGCTGCATGAGCTGTTGATGATTGCCCTGCTCGACCACGGAGCCTTGATCCATCATGAGGATATGGTCGGCGTACCGGATGGCGGAGTAGCGGTGAGAAATGAAGATGCCCAACCGATCGCGGACCAGTTCCCGAAACGCCTGGAACACCTGCAGCTCGGTTTCCGGGTCGAGCATGGAGCTGGGCTCGTCCAGCACATAGAGCTCGGCTTCGCGCATGAAGGCTCGGGCGATGGCAATCCGCTGCCACTGTCCACCGGAGAGCTGCTGCCCTTCGTCAAACAAGCGTCCGAGCTGCGTGGCAAGGCCTGCGGGCATCGATCGGACCAACTCGGCGATGCCCGCCCGATCCGCCGCCTTCCACAATTCGGCGTCGTCCTCCATTTTGGCGACGTTGCCAAAACCGATATTTTGCCGGACCTGCATCTCATATTGGACAAAATCCTGGAACACGACGCCGACCTTGCGGCGAAACGCTTCGCAGTCCATATCGCGGATCGAGACTCCGTTGATGAGAATCTCTCCTTCAAAGGAGTCGTACAGCTGCGTCAGCAGCTTCATCAGCGTTGTCTTCCCGGACCCGTTGCGCCCTACAATCGCGAGTGTTTCTCCGCGCTGCAGGGTGAAGCTGACATTACGCAGAGCCGGATAACTGCTGCCGGGATAACGGAAAGACACATTGCGGAATTCCACCGATTGGATGACAGGCGCATTCGTCGCACGGGAAGCCTCCGAAGCTCCGATTCTTCTGGCGGCAGGATCGGAGGACTGCAGATCCAGGAAAGCGAACAACTGCTGTAAAAATAAATTGTGCTGGCATAAGGAAAGGATGCCCTGCGTCAGATTTTGCGACGAAACGAGGGTTAACGTAATCGCTTGGGTATAGCTGACCACATGGCCGATCAAAATTTCGCGCTTAAAGGCGGACCATAAGACCATGAGAAACATGAAAGCGTTGACCCCTTGCTGGATCGCTTGAAAAATCGCTCCCATGCCGAGCCGCTTTTTGATCATGCGTTTGTCTTCCGCCAAAAATTGACGCAGCAGCTCGTGATATTTGCCGAGCAAATAACCGCCCAGTTGAAACAGCTTGATCTCCTTGAAAGAGAGATCCCTTGTCAGCAGCACGGACAAATACCAGGTATGCCGCATTTTCGGGGCCCGGTTCCATTGAAGCATAAACTCCTGCTGCCCGATCCTCAGAAACGAATAGAAGGAGGTCAAGGGAATGAGGATCAGGAGAAAAGCCGCCCACCATTTCCACGAAATGAGCATAGCCGCGGTCGAGAATAACGTAATGGAAGCCGTAACAATGGACAAAATCTGCTGCAGGATTTGATAAGGCCGATGACCGGCCTCGTTCTGGGCGCGTTTCAGGGCGTCCTGCACCTGGGAGTTCTCAAAATCGCTAAGCGAAAGGGAAATCGACTTCTCCATAATGAGCATGTTGATCCGATTGCTGAGCAGCGTTTCAAATAATTTGCTGATGAAATTTTGAGCCAGCGACAGCGCTTCATTAAATGCGGTAAACGTAGTGAGCCAAATAAAGGGCCAAAGCACGGTCTGAAAACCCGTATCCCAAGAGGTGCCTATGCTGTTGATCAGGGTTTGGAGCAGCAGCAGCGAGATGACCGGCGAGGCGCCGCGCAGAATGTTAATCACTAGAATAAGCAAGAAATACGGTTTGTGCGTCTGCCACAGCAATTGGAACACGCGGGGCCAATAGCGAAAGGATTGCACAATATTCGTTAGATTTACGGTTAGGGATGCTTCTTCCGCAGCCGAGCTCATGGCTGATTCCTCCTCACATGCTGCAAGCTGTATAGCGTATGTCTGACCAGAGTCAACACCTTCTGCTCTTCTTCTCGTTGGATGCCGAACAGCCGGTTTAGATGCATATGGATCACGCTTTGCATCAGATCCTCTTGAGTATTGGTCAAGGTTCCTTCCGCTTGGCACAGCCGGATTCCCTCGACGTACCGGGCTATCGCCTCGCCGCGGGCTTGGAGCATCGGCAGGATGACCGCTCCGTCAGGGAGATGGCGAAGCTGGGCAAAGTTTCCTCTGGCATCCCCGAATTTCATAAGAAACGGCCGGTGCTGACGGAACAGCTCCAAATGCTCCTTATGCTGTACCATCGTGTTAAGCCAGTCGAATTGCTCGAAGAAGGACAGCCCGAATCGTTCCATCATGTCAATGACGCTGATGACAGCCAGCAAGTGCGGGTCCAGGCTGAGGTGTCCCGATTGTCTGGCGTGAATCCATTCGGCCACGACCCGGCTGTCGACACAGAACAGCCGTTCCGCCGTCCCTATCAACGTCCGGCCCCCGTACCGCTCGATTTCCGGATCGTAAGTATCGATCACCAGGCGGGACAAGAGTCCGTCTTCCACGCACTGCCGCGTAAACCGGTACAGCTGCGGCAGCAGCACGGTGTGAAGCTGCTCGGGATGGCCGCAGAAACGCCAGCGAAGATGCGGATCGGGATCGGCATAGCGCATAAAGAAGCTGCCGGCAGCCCATCCTTGCTCCTCCGCCTGGCGGCAAAACTCCAGCAGAGGTCCTCCGATAAAAGCGTCGGCGCGATGATCCGCACCGTACCATTTCAGATACAGCCATTCGCTGCCCGGCATTTTCAATCTCTCCGCGAGGCGGATGGAGGGGGAGGCGAGAGTTCCGCCGAGATCCGGCTGCGTGGAAGCTTGCGGCAGATCCCGTTTGACGAGAGGAAAGACAAACTCGGTCACGTAGTGCCCGTCTGCGCTCTCGGGCAGATGCTCAAACGCAAAGCCGGTTTCGGTTAAGACGATTTGCCCCCCAGGCTGAAGCTTCGTATAATCCCGATACACTTCGTCCCGATGAAGCGGGGAGTCGAGATCCAGCAGCAAGCGGTTATCCGATTGGGTCAAATAAACAAAGCGCGGAACATTCCATTGCTTCCGGTACGCCTCGAACGCTTGGCGCCACTGCGTCTCCGTCATGTTCCCGCGAAAAGGTGGCAGGTCCCCGTTAAACTTCCAGCAGGCCGCCGCAATGATCGTTTTGCTGTACCTTACCCGCGGCAAGAAAGGAAGAGTTCTTAACTCGTTCCACTCAAAAAAATCAATGTTGCGCTGGTTTTCCATCGATATTTCACGCAAAAACCGGTAGACGTTAGGCGAATTCGACGTATTCAGCATGTGGTTTGTCACCGGAATAACTCTTCGGTTTTTTGCCAGAGACCGCAAATAAAAACCGCTCGCAGAAATACCGACGACCAGATCGGAGAGCGGAATCGTATGCTCCGGATCTTTGGCCGAATTGGTGCCGATGTCGATTTCGTATTCGCGAATGTTCGTGCTCAGAGCGACATTAGCCGCGCGGCCGTCTCCTGGGAAATAAACGAGCTCGGCGAGGATCGCTTCGGGCTGAAGCTTTTGCTCCAATCGGTCAATTTGCTTGAGCTTGTCCACAAAGGAGGAATCAAATAAATCGACAAACCGGCCGACGGATTTGCCTGCACCGTAGGTGCCCGTCGTTCCTCCGGCAATCAGGAGAAAGTCACCCTCCTCCACCGCTTGGCCGGATCGGGCGGCAAGGCCAAAAACCAATTCCAACGACCGTGGCGCGTACTTTTCCTCCATCGGCACAGGTTCGAGCTGCATCACCATGTTGTCGGTCAGCTCCAATTCCTGCCGCCCCTGCTGGAGGCATGTCATGACCCATTGGGTCAGCAGCATCTTTTTCTTTTGCTGGGCGAAGGAAGGGGTGTTGTCTTCCTTGCGGTTGCCCCGGGGATATTCATATCCGGCCGGAGCGCCAAGCCCGATGTCTGCGTCCAGCAGCTCCAGCAGGGGAACCTCGCGGTAAGCCCCGTATTTCTCCATGAAATCGGCGCGGTAGCTTTCCAGATGTGAAAGTCTCAGCCGTTCCCCGGAGATTCGCCAAAGCGCTTCGCCGACACGCTCGATCTCCTGCGCAACGGATTTGGGGAGGGTTAACGTCTCCATCGAGAGGGCCAGATCCACTTGCAGGAGATTATCCGCTTCGGCAACGGATTTCATATGCTCAACAAGCTCATGATATAATGGCTCGCCTTGCCCGATTTCCGTACGGTTATAGCTCGCGATGAGGGCTGCGGCGGTTTCTAGCTTCGTCCTCTCGTCTTCCACACCGGTGACATCGGCTAAACGCTGCAGTACGTAATCGAATGGCGAAGCGGTCATGAGAGGCGGGCGCAGGTCCGTGATGATGATTTCCTGCTGAACCAGCTGCCACAGAAATTGGTTTATTTGCTCGAGTGACGTATCGGAAAATTGGCTGTGCAGCTTCAGTGCCAACTCGCAAAAGGGGAGGGGCTGACGGGTAAGCTCCATCACCTGCTTCACGGCCGGAGTAAGGCGAACGGAGGTGCTCTCCATAGTGCTTTTGCTTTTCTGCTTGACGCCGTACTTGGTCAGGTAGGGCAGGTAAAGGCGGGAGCCTACGGGATAAGCCAAACAATTGAGACTGACCTTTAACTGCTTGACGACGTCAAACCGGCTCTCCAAGTCGGACAGCACTTTCAGCAGCCACTCCATATCAGGGCGGGCTCGTTTGGTGTGGGCCGTTACGGGCTGAAGCCCGAACGCATACCGCTCCCCGAAATTTCCGTATGTAACCCCAGAAAATAAACCAAAAGGCGTCGGACGCGAGGTCATACGCAGCAAATAGCGCAGAAAGCCTTTTACGGCCTGATCTTGTTTGCGCGGATGCTCCTGGTTGGTTAGATTGGGCAAAGCCTGAAGCAGCGGCAAGCTGGATACGGCAATGGCTTCCCGGATGATAGGCAATTCGGCGTAGGCGGCCAATTTCTCGAACCATGGCTTGCGGCTAACCGCCTCATCCTCATTTGGATCGACAGAAAGGTTCTGGAATAGTTCCACCGGCAATAAAGGCATCCTCAAAATAAAAAAATCAAGCGCCTGAAAAACGCTTGGATGTGCATGAGCTTGCGTTGGTTGAGAGGGGGCCACTTGAACTGACATGTCGTCTCACCTTCCGTTATCGAGTCGTAAGAGATACTTCGGAAGAACGCGAACGTTCCTCCGAAGTAGGCTGTAGGAACACGCGAAAGTTTAGCAGCTGCCGTGGGTGTAGCCGCACTGATGTCTGCCGGTAAAGCAGTTCGAGCTGAAGCAAGTATCCGTGAAGCATTTGGAAGAGAAGCATTGAGAACTAAAGCAAGTGGACGTGAAGAGGCCGATGTTTTGGTTTACCGAATTAACCGATTTCACTTCAACATCCAGGTCGAAAACGTTGTTTGCCATACAGATTTTCTCCCTTCGAACGGAGAACATTTCTCCGAAGATTGTTGCGGCAGCCGGCGAAAGTGGAAGGAATGGACGAAATTAGCAGCTGTAGCCGTGCGTGTAGCCGCACATATGTCTGCCGGTGTAGCAGTCGGAGGAGTAGCAAGAATCGGAATAACATTTGGAAGAATAGCATTGAGAACTATAGCATTGCGACGTGTAAAGCCCAAAATTCGCGTTTACCGAATTAACCGATTTCACTTGGACATCCAGATCGAAATTGTTGTTTGCCATAAATATCTTCTCCCTTCAAATGTAAAAAAAATTTTTTAAAACAGTTGAAACCGCTTTCGCCTTCGCCTGGACTTGCCGCACGTCAACGTGAATATGGAAGAATATAATTACATAATATTCTTTCAAATCCATATTCGACTATAATATACCGAATAATATATTAATAGTCAATATATTACAAATATTTTTATAAAAGTTAGTATAGTTATTCAACGCGCAAAAGTGTTGAAACATCAAAGAACACGCGCGTTAAAAGGGATGTTTGCGCGAATCATGGAGGTAGTTTAGTATGTGAACTGTTACAAAAAGGAATCATAGTTTGTTTTATCCAAGCCATAAAGGAGTGTTCCACATAAGATGAAAACATAGCTTATTCGTTAGAAATGCAGCGTCGCGTCATACTATTTTGAAAACGTTTACTTTTATGTAGAGAGTAGAGAATGGTTTCAGGAGGAATAGAGATGAACAATGCAGCGTTATTATCTGAGATCAAACCGTCGGCGTCCTCGCGAACGACCGACTTGTTCGAGAAAATGCAGGAGCATGAGCAGGTGCTGTTTTGCAATGACCCCGCCACGGGTTTGAAAGCGATTATCGCCATCCACGATACGACGCTCGGCCCGGCTTTGGGAGGAACGCGGATGAGGCCCTATGCTACCGTCGAGGAAGCGCTGGAGGACGTTCTGCGTTTATCGAAGGCGATGACCTATAAATGCGCGGCGGCCGATGTGGACTTTGGCGGGGGAAAAGCGGTCATCATCGGAGACCCGGCCAAGGATAAAACTCCGGAATTGTTCCGGGCTTACGGTCAATTTATCGATTCGTTGAACGGAAGATTTTATACCGGAACGGATATGGGCACGGTGCTGGACGATTTCGTCCATGCGTGCAAAGAGACGAATTGCATCGCCGGGCTGCCCGAGGAATACGGCGGCGGGGGAGAAACGTCGATTCCGACGGCACTGGGCGTTCTGTACAGCATGAAAGCGGTAGCCCGAACGTTATGGGGGTACGAGGATTTGCGCGGCAAGCGGTTCGCGATTCAAGGCTTGGGGAAAGTCGGCTTTAAAGTCGCCGAGCATTTGCTGCAGGAAGGCGCCGATCTGTATGTGACCGATGTGGATCAAACTATGGTAGACCAAATTGTGGAAAGAGCCGGTAAGCTCGGCAGAACTGCGACTGCCTTGAAAGGAGAAGAGATCTACGGCGTAGAGGCCGACTTTTTCGTTCCGTGCGCCGTCGGCGGCATTATTAACGATCACACGATCGGGCAGCTTAAGGTTCAAGCGATCGCTGGCGCGGCGAACAATCAGCTTCTTCATGAAAGCCACGCCCTTGACCTAAAGCGAAAAGGCATCCTTTACGCACCCGATTACGTGGTCAACAGCGGCGGCATCATGCAAGTATCGGATGAGCTGTACGGACCGAACAAAGACAGAGTTTTGGCCAAAACCAAAGCGATCTATCAGTCGCTGCTCCGCGTATTCTCGGAAGCCAAGGAAAAGAACATTACAACGGTCGAGGCGGCGAATCTGATCTGCGAGCAGCGGATTCAGTCCAGAAAAGGAAGAAACAGCTTCTTCTCCCCCAGAAAGCGTGCCAAATGGCAGATCCGCCACTAACCGCAGGTAGGAAACGTAGGAAATAATCACGATTTTCCGGGAGGCTTGTTCTTATGGCTACCGTCAAGCTGTGCAGCTCGAATGAGCTGACCAAATCGGAAGCGTTAAAACAAATCGCGCGTGACGGCTCTGTTGATATTTTGGTGAAGGACTGTTTGGGCAATTGCGGGCAATGTTACTTGGAGCGCTTCGTGAAAGTGGATCAACGAATCATCGTGTTGAACGATGAAGAGGAGCTGTTGGACCAGCTTCTGAAAGCTGCCGCCTCCGAAGCCGACTAAGCTCATTTAACGTACTAAAGCGATTTCGCGTTGACACGCGCATACAGCATTGAACGTTTTTGAAGAGTTCACAAGTTTGCCATATAATAGCATTAACCATAAGGAATATTATTCTAGGAGGTTATAAAAATGGAAATGGATACTACCTTAGTTAGCGAGCTGCAGCAAGATTTTTTCCCGATCGAGGATTTTGAATATATGGAGTTTTACGTTGGCAACGCGAAGCAGGCCGCCTATTACATGAGCCGGGCCTTCGGGTTCAAGATTGTCGCCTTCGCCGGGCTGGAAACCGGTCAGCGCGATCGCGTATCCTACGTGCTGGAGCAGCGGAGAATCCGCTTTGTGGTGACGGGCTCGCTTCAGGAGGACCACCCGGTCACGGAATTTATCAAGAAGCATGGCGAAGGAGCGAAGGACGTCGCGTTTCGGGTTGACGACGTTGAAAAGGCTTACGCAGAGGCGATTTCCAGAGGCGGCATTCCCGTGATGGCGCCGCAGGTGCTGACGGACGAACACGGCACCTATAAAAAAGCCATCATCGGCACGTACGGCGATACGGTGCATACCCTAGTGGATCGAAAGAACTATAAGGGCTTGTTCGCGCCGGGATATCAGCCCGTCAACTTCTCGTTTCCGTATCAGGATGCGGGCCTTATCGGGATCGACCATGTCGTCGGTAACGTCGAGGAAATGAACGAATGGGTGTCCTACTACGAGAAGGTCATGGGCTTCAAGGAAATGATTCATTACGATGATGAAGATATAAGCACTGAATATTCGGCTTTGATGTCCAAAGTCATTTGCAACGGCGGCCGCATCAAAATGCCGATTAACGAGCCGGCCACCGGCAAGCGCAAATCGCAAATCGAAGAATATTTGGAGTTCTACAACGGTCCTGGGGTGCAGCACGCAGCTTTATTGACCAACGATATTATCACGACCGTAAAGGTGCTGAAGGAAAACGGCGTGGAATTCCTGGATACGCCGGAAACGTACTATGAAGAGCTGGCGGACCGGGTCGGCAAGATCGACGAGGATATCGAGAAGCTCAAGCAATACCGCATTCTTGTCGACCGCGACGAGGAAGGGTACCTGCTGCAAATCTTTACGAAGCCGCTTGTCGACCGGCCGACCCTGTTCTTCGAAATCATTCAGCGCAAAGGGGCGACCACGTTCGGTGAAGGCAACTTCAAAGCGCTGTTCGAATCGATCGAAAGAGAGCAGGCGCGTCGCGGAAATTTGTAATTTTCTTACAAATCAATAGACTTAAAAGGAAAGGCGGGCGATCGTCACATGATTTCCAGCGCTAAAGCTTTGATGGAGCAGCTCCTCGATTATGCCGGGTTATTTCCGCCCGCCGCCCTGCCTCTGGAGCAGGCCATACGCAATTACGCGGCTTACCGGGACGGACAGGATACATGGATGCTGGGCCGGTTCATCATCCCCGCTGTGCAATTGGAGGAGCTAACTCCGTATATGCCGATGTTTTCCGGGGACCGGCCGCTGATGCTGTCGGTTCTTGGAACCCGCAGCCGGGATGCGGAAGAATGCCTTCGGCTGTTTGGCGATACTTTGCGGCAAACGGAGGCTTTCCGGGGGAAGCATGGTTCGTCGGTAAACATCGACGTGCTGGAGCTTCCTCTTCCCCCTGCGGGTGCGGACCGTCGGTTACTGGATGAGATGGCAGCCGGAGCATCGGAACACGGCCTCCGGCTTTTCTTCGAATGGACGTTTCCTTTGAACGGCGAATGGGGCAGCCGGATCGAAGAAGGCCTTGACGCGGTGAAGTATTGCGCCAGCCAAGGCGGGATGCAGCCGGGCGTAAAGCTGCGGACCGGAGGCGTCACCTCCGACGCGTTTCCGTCGCCGGAGCAGGTGGCCGCCGTCCTCGTCGGGTGCAGGGACCGCCAATTGGCGTTGAAGTTCACAGCCGGCCTTCATCACCCGGTTCGCATGTACCGGGAAGAAGTGAAGACCGAGATGCACGGCTTCCTTAACGTGTTTGTCGCAGGGATGCTGGCGCATGTTTACAAGCTGGGTCGCGACAAAACCGCCGAAATTTTGGCAGACAAGGACCCCGACAGCTTCGTCTTCCTCCCGGATGCGTTAGGCTGGAGAACGCTTACGCTTTCGACCAATGAGGCGCGGAGGCTGCGCAATCAGGCGCTGTGCTCCTACGGAAGCTGCAGCTTCGACGAGCCTCGCGACGAGCTGCGGGAGCTAAAATCAATTGAATAAAAGGAGCCGTGAAGATGCTGCGCTCATTTGTTGAGGTTGCTCCGGAATCGCATTTCCCGATCCAAAATCTTCCCTACGGAGTCTTCCGCTCCCGTAACGGCGGAACTCCCCGGATTGGCGTAGCCATCGGGGATTACGTTCTGGATCTTGCCGTCCTCGATCAGGCAGGCAGCTTCGCTAGGACGGAAGCGGCCGGAAAGGGAATATTCGAGCAAGCGTCGCTGAACGCGTTCATGGCGCTGGGCCGCCCGGCCTGGCAGCAGGTCCGCGCGGAAATTCAGCGGCTGCTGTCAGCCGACGAGCCGGAGCTTCGGGACAACGCGGAGCTGCGGGCCGCCGCCCTGCTGCCGCAGAAGGACGTGGAGCTGCTGCTGCCCGTAGAGATCGGCGATTATACGGATTTTTACGCTTCGCGGGACCATGCCTTCAATGTAGGAACGATGTTCCGGGGGAAAGACAATGCCTTGATGCCCAACTGGCATCATCTCCCGGTCGGGTACCATGGCCGGGCCAGCTCGATCGTGCTTAGCGGGACCGACGTGCGCCGCCCGCAAGGGCAGATGAAGCCGCCGGATGCGGCGGCGCCTGTATTCGGGCCGAGCCGACAGCTGGACTTTGAGCTGGAAATCGGCTGGTTTATGGGGGCAGGCAATCCGCTCGGTATTCCCATCCCCGTCGAACGGGCGGCGGAGCATATTTTCGGACTGGTGCTCGTCAACGATTGGAGCGCCCGCGATATTCAGGCTTGGGAATACCAGCCGCTCGGACCTTTTCTCGCGAAAAATTTCGCGACATCGATTTCGCCCTGGGTTGTGCCGCTCGATGCCTTGGAGCCGTTCCGCATCCGCGGAAGCCGGCAGGAGCCGGAGCCGCTTCCTTATCTGAAGCAGGAGGGAGCGCACGCCTTTGATATCAAGCTGGAAGTATACCTGCAAAGCGCCGATATGGAGCAGGCCGAGCGGATCACAGAGAGCAATGTCAAATACCTGTATTGGAGCATGGCGCAGCAAATCGCTCATCATACGGTAGGCGGCTGCAACCTGCGAGCCGGGGATTTGCTGGCCTCCGGGACGATCAGCGGACCGGATAAGGCAAGCCGGGGATGCATGCTGGAATTGGCCTGGCGCGGGGCCGAGCCTCTTCAGTTAAGCGATGGCGTCAAACGGGTCTGGCTGGAAGACGGCGACCGGCTGACCATGACCGGCTACGCTCAAGGCAACGGGTACCGCATCGGGTTTGGCGAGGTGACGGGCCGGGTTCTCCCTTCGTTGAAATAAACAAGCGCAACTTAACCAAGGAGGTCGTACAAGATGCCGTTCTACCATCGGATGGGGCAAATTCCCAATAAAAGACACGTGCAGTTCAGAAAAGAAGACGGTTCGTTGTTTCGCGAGCAAGTGATGGGCACGAAAGGCTTCTCCGGCATTCAATCGATCCTTTACCATCACGGAGCGCCGACGGAAATCGTCAAAGCCGAATACCTCGGTGCGTGCAGCATTGAGTACGAGGACGACAACGTGCTCGGATACCGCCATTTTCAGACGGGCGCGGCTCCGAAGCAAGGTGATGGCGTTCAGGGGAGAACGTACGTTCTTGGTAATGACGATATCCTGCTTGCCGTGTCGAGTCCTACGGAACCAATGAATTATTATTACCGCAACGGCGACGGCGACGAGCTTCTGTTCGTACATTACGGAACAGGCAAGGTCGAGTCGATGTTCGGTACGCTGCGCTACCGTCCGGGCGATTATATCGTCATTCCGATCGGTACCATCTACCGGATCGTGCCGGATGGGGAAGACACCAAATTTTTGGTCGTGGAAACGAACAGCTGGATCAGCACGCCGAAGCGTTACCGCAACGAGCACGGTCAGATGCTGGAGCACAGTCCTTTTTGCGAAAGGGATATCCGGCTGCCGGAGACGCTGGAGACGCACACGGAGCTCGGGGAGTTCGAGGTGCGGTCCAAGACGAGAGGCGCGCTGCATTCGCATATTTACAGCCATCATCCGCTGGACGTCGTCGGCTGGGACGGTTATCTGTATCCGTACATTTTCAACATTGCGGATTTCGAACCGATCACCGGACGCATTCATATGCCGCCTCCGATCCACCAGACGTTCGAAGGGCATCAGTTCGTCGTCTGCTCCTTCGTCCCGAGAATGTACGATTATCATCCGGAAGCCGTTCCGACGCCTTATTTTCACAGCAACGTGGACAGCGACGAGGTGCTCTACTATGTGGAGGGCAATTTCATGAGCCGCCGGGGCATCGAAGAAGGGTCCATTACGCTTCATCCGTCAGGCATTCCTCACGGACCTCATCCCGGCACGATCGAGGCGAGCCTGGGCAAAAAAGAAACGAAGGAATTGGCGGTCATGGTGGACACTTTCCGTCCGCTCAAGGTCGTCAAGGCAGCCCATACCATCGAAGACAAAAACTATCTTTACAGCTGGTCCCATAAATAATACGGCGTGGTGGTGGCATAGTGCGGCGGAATAACGTGCGAAGCGAGGAAGAAATCCATCAGTTATTCGAAGCCATTTTATCGTTACAAACGAAGGATGAATGCTACGATTTTTTTTCCGATTTGTGTACGGTAAACGAGGTCAAAACAATGGCTCTCAGGCTTGAAGTCGCAAAGCAGCTGCTCGAAGGGGCTACTTATTTGGATATTATCGAGGAAACCCACAAAGGCAGCGCCATCATTTTTCGAGTCAAAAATTGTCTGAACCACGGAAGGGGAGGCTTCCGGACCATTTTGGAACGGTTGAATAGGCACGGCAAACAGCCATGAGAAAAACGGCACGCCTGCCGCAAGAAGCGTTCTGACGGCGAGACCGATGGATGAGAAACGAAGCGTTGAATCGTTATGGAGCTTGCACTCGTGCAGCCCGGTCTCCCGTCGAATGCTTTCTTCTTTATTTTGAATACGCTTACATTAAATTGATTTCGCGCGTCTTACGATTCCGTTCGTGCAGGAGGAATAGTTATGGTAACGAGAAAACCATCGTTTTTCATGTCAAGCGCGCTCATTGCGGTTATCGTCATCATTTTGGCGGTAAGCATTCTTCACTATCAAGTCGCTCCGCAAATCCCCATCTTGATGGCATCGATCCTTCTCTCTTTGTATGGTTTAAAATTAGGATTTGCCTGGAAACAGTTGGAGTCGGCTATCGTCAAAGGCATTTTGTACGGCCTTCCCTCGATCCTCATTTTGTGTTTGATCGGGATCTTGATCGGGATATGGGTATTGAACGGAACCGTTCCGACCTTGTCTTATTACGGCCTGCACATTCTTTCGCCCAGCTATTTTCTCGTATCGGCGGTGTTAATTTGCGGAGTCGTCTCCGTGCTGACAGGAAGCTCCTGGAGCGCCATCGGCACGATGGGCGTTGCCTTGATGGGGGTCGCCTACGGCATGGGAATTTCCCCCGCTATGGCGGCAGGGGCCATCGTTTGCGGCTCCGTCTTCGGTGATAAAATATCGCCTCTTTCGGATACGACGAATCTTGCCTCCGCGACGGCCAAGGTGCCTATTTTCGATCATATCCGGCATATGCTGTGGACGACGATTCCAAGTTTGGTCTTGACGCTGATCTTGTTTGCTTTTTTTTCCATATCCTCCGACCGTGCCGCAGACACCTCCGGCATTGAAACGATGATCCGTACCCTCAACGAACGCTTCACGATTACTCCTCTGACCCTGCTCTCGCCGCTCGCGATTATCGTCCTGGCCTTCAAACGGTTCGATGCCATTCCAACGCTGGTTGTCGGTTTATTGGTCGCCATCGCGACGGCCTTTTTTACGGTTCCCGGCGTTTCGGCAGGACGGCTCATGAGCGTCGCGCACTTTGGCTACAAATCGGAAACGGGAGTTGAAGCTATCGATAAGCTGCTGTCGCTAGGCGGGTTATCCAGTATGATGTTTGCCGTCTCGCTCATCCTCCTGGCGCTCGCCTTCGGCGGTCTTGTGAAAGAAATCGGTCTGATTCATACGATTATCGACCGGATTCAGAGTCTCTTGAATAAAAAAGGAAATGTCATCAGCGCTACGGTTTTTTCTTCGATCGGGGTAAATGTCATTATCGGGGAATGCTACTTGTCCATTATTTTGCCCGGACAGATGCTGGAGTCTGCGTATAAACGGCTGAAGCTTCATCCGAAAAATTTGTCCAGAACGCTGGAGGATGCCGGAACCATCGTCCATCCGATCGTTCCATGGGGAGTTTCGGGCGCCTTTATTATGGCTACGCTGAATATCGGCATGGAGTATGTTCTTTATTCGTTTATGTGTTTTATCACGCCCTTGTTGGCGATCGTGTTCGGCTATACCGGGTTCGCCATAGCGCCGCTCGGCGAGGAAGCCGAAAGAGGCGCGTACGAGGAAAAGTTCGAGATCGGAATGAACAACAGCGGTTTGTAGACTGGAAAGAGTTTGCTGGCGTTGGGGCAGCAAGCGCGAAGGCGGTTCGCCGGAGGAGAGGTCCGGCGGATCGCCTTTTTGCGGTTGCCAGGCTACTCTTCCACGTAATCGTCGCCGGACGAATCGTGGGTCGGGTGCGCGTCGGGATACCCGCGGGAGAGGCCTGCGTGAAGCTCACGGTTCTCGTAAGTAAACTGGTTGTACGAGCGCTGGTCCTCCCGCCACGGCGTGCTCTTGCCGAGCGATTCCGTAAGAAGGCTGCTGCCGTAAGGGCCTTCCGGAAATTCCTCCGCCGTCAGGTCGTTGCGCTGGGATTCCACTGTGCCCAGATCGGTGTATTTCTTCTGCGGCGCTTCGCTCATAAATCCGTCTTGGTTCGTGTCGTTTGGACTCATGCCCGATTCCTCCTTTCAGTAGGCAAGATTGTTTCTCCTAGCTTGCCCTTAAACCGGAAGATTATCCAATTCATGCTTGTCATCCATGACGTTTCGTGGTAATATAAGGCTAATTTCAAACGTGTACTAGAGAGGAAGCACCTCTTACCTATGTCGGGTAAGATGGTGCTTTTTTGCGTTTGAAGCTGCTTTGACCACTTCTTGGGGGAGGTTTACGAATGAATCTGGTGTTTTTGAACAGCTTGGAAAAGGCGACGGAAGAGGGGAACGTCCGTACGGCGCAGGTGACGATCGGCGAGAGCCAGGGCACCTGGATGGTGATGTGGAACGAGACGAGTGAAGACGGCCGCAGAGTGCAGGAGTGCTGGTACGAAGGGCTGAGCTGGGAGGAAATGCTCGCCGTCTTTCGCGAGCGGGTGTTCGCCAAGCAATGCGGCGGCTATAAGCCGATCGTGCAGGTGAACGTAAGCGAAATCAACGTATTGGACCGTCGGACGGCGTATATTCAACGATTGCATTTTTACGGCGAGAAGCATGCCAACGAAGAGCTGTTCGACAAGCTCCGCGATTGGCGCTTTAAACAAGCAAGCCGCGACGGCAAAGCGGCGTATCTGATCGCGACCAACCGGCTGCTCAAAATGATAAGCGCCTTCGTTCCCCACACGGAAGAAGAGCTGCTGCACCTTCCGGGATTCGGAAAAGCCAAAGCTGCCGCTTATGCAGCCGATATCGTCGCCATCACCGCCGGCTTCCAGCGGGATACGGATTTTCCGCTATCGTGGGTGGCGGAATCGATCGATCCGGGAGAGCTGAATGCTTGGCTGCTTCAGGAAAATGAACGGAAGCGGAAAGCCGAGGAGGAGAAGCAGGAGATTAAGCATAAGCTGCTCGAAGCCATTGCGCGCGGGGAGAAGCTGGATGAGCTGCTGGAGCAAACCAAGCTTCAGCGGCGCAATTTGCTGCAGCTGTTCGAAGAGCTGGATCGCGAAGGATACGATCTGGAGAGCTATATTGAAGGGCAGCTTGAGCAGGTGCCCGAGCCGGAGCGCGAGCTGGCATGGAAGGCGTTCCAGCAGCAGGGCGACCGTTATTTGAAACCGATTCTGCAGATGGTCTATAACCAGAAGGAGCTGACTGCGAAAGATACGGACCGGTCTACGAATGGCTTCGCATGCTGCGGATGAAGTTCCGCCGCGAGAACGAACGGAAGACGGTTGAAGCGAGCTGAGGCGCGGGAGCAGGGCAAAAAAACATTGAACAAGCCCGGCGGCTAAGGTAAGATGGACATAGGAATAAGAAGGAGCTGACCGTATGGAGGAGCTTCGGGCTATACTTCACAGCATCATCAAGAACCAGGAAGAAACCAACGCGAAAATTAGCGAGCTGAATCTGCAATTAAGCGCCAAAATCGGCGAGGTCAACACACGACTGAGCGCGAAAATCGATGAAGTTGACACCCGACTCAGTGCGAAAATCGACGCTCTTGACGCGAAGATCGGCACTCTAGATGCGAAGACCGACGCACTAGATGCGAAGATCGACGCTCTTGACGCGAAGACCGACGCCCTAGATGCGAAGACCGACGAAGTCAACACGAGTCTCGGCGCCAAAATCGACTTTCTCGATGCCCGGCTGGATCGCGTCCATCTGAGCTTGCAGAGCCAGATCGACGATGTCGGTTCGGACGTCAGACATATTAAACGGAGCATGCGTTTGTTTGAAAACGATATGGATGCGACCTTGGACCGGATTAAACGTCTGGAAGATCATATGGCCAAGCATCCCGAATGAGGAACCTTTCCTAAGGTTCCTTTTTTGCATGTAAAAAAGGACCGGCTTTCACAGCCAATCCTTTTTGCGGAATAACACAAACATGAAGATACCGACAAGCGCCAATGCAATGACCGCAGCGACTCCACCGTACTCCCAGTGCAGGCCCGGAATATAATCAAAGTTCATTCCATAGACGCCGGTAATGAACGTGAGCGGCATGAAGATGGTCGTCAATGCCGTAAACACGCGCATGATTTCGTTCGCGCGGGAAGCCAGAGAAGACTGATAAGCCTCTCGCAAGTTCGCCATCAAGTCGCGGAACGTATCGAACGTTTCGGATATTTTTACGGCGTTTTCGTAAATATCGCCAAAATATTTTTTAAGCGGCTCGCTGACAAGCTTCAGCTCTTTTTTGTGCAGAGTCGCGATGACCTCTTTTTGCGGAACGAGCACTTTCTTAAGCCATAGTATTTCACTTCGCAGCCCAATGATCTCATTCAAATGCGATTTCTTCGTATGCATAAGAATGTCTTCTTCCAGCTTCTCGATTTTCGCTTCGATCCGGTCCCCGACGTTGGTATAATTATCGACGATAAGGTCGATCAAGTGGTATAGAAACTGGTCGGGAGCCGTAACCTCCTCTTCCCAGAGAATCGGCTTCAAGGCGCGAATTTCGTTGATTTTTTGCCGGGTGATCGTGATGATATAGTGTTTTCCAAGAAAAATATTGAGTGCGCGGAGAAAAATTTCCTCGTCGTCGAACCGGATGCTGTTGAACACGATAAAATAATGCGATTCGTACAGCTCGATCTTCGGCCGCTGCTCTTCTTCCGTCAAAACGTCCTCTATGGCGAGCTCGTGAAGATGAAACAAAGGCTGTAAGACGTCCAAGTCCTCCGGCTCGGCATCAATCCAATAAAAGCCGTGCTGAGGCGGATCGATGGTTTGCGTGATGTCCTCCACTAGTGTAAAAATGCCGTCCTGAACCAAGCGTGCCTTCATAGGTTCCACCCCTCCGTATTGATCGGATGGAACGCTCGGCCGTCTGCCTCCTGCGAGAAAACAGACCCTTAAGCTTCAGTCAGGCGCTATTCGTCATCCTTACGCACAAAAAAACATGCGCATTCTCGAACGAATGGCAGACGATCGGGTTCCAAACGATAGATTCAATTGTGTTTGAACGCAGATGCGACTTCCCGGGTCTCCGTCCATTCGATTGCTGCACCCCTTCTAGCGTGAAATGTCGAATACCTGTATAGTATAACGCGTCATATTCGAGAACACAATGAGTTTGTATTTCATTCGCGCATGGGAATAATTTATGCAAAATCCGGCGGAGTGGTGCGGGTTCGGACGCCATCATTTCATGGGAAAGGTTCCGCTTGACGCTTGCTGTGATTTCGATTACATTAGTATTATCGAAAACAACTGAATAGATTCGGTTTCACACTCTTATCAAGAGCAGGTGGAGGGACTAGCCCGATGATACCCGGCAACCGACAGACCTTTGCGTAAACAACACGTTGATGTTTTTTCAGCATGGCAAAGGAATGCACGGTGCTAATTCTTGCGGAAGCCAGGCGGCTTCTGACAGATGAGAGAGGACGATGTAACTATACAAAGGCCTTTCTCGTGCGATAGAGAAAGGCTTTTTCTTATGCCTTTTTCAGTCGCAGGAGTGCAGGGAACGACGAATCCAATGACCCGAAGGAGTGAGCCCGATGCCCATCAAAGTACCAGATCATCTGCCGGCCAAGGAAGTGCTTGTCAACGAGAATATTTTCGTCATGGACGAGAGCGTAGCGTTTCGTCAAGATATTCGCCCGTTGCGGATTGTGATCCTAAACCTGATGCCGACGAAAGAAACGACGGAGACCCAATTGCTGCGGCTGATCGGCAACACTCCGTTACAGGTTGAATTCATTCTGCTGCACCCGAAAACGCACACGTCCAAAAACACGTCGCTGGAGCACCTGGAGCAGTTCTACAAAACGTTCGAAGACATCAAGCACGAACGGTTCGACGGCATGATCGTTACAGGCGCGCCGGTCGAGCAGCTTGAATTCGAAGAGGTGAATTATTGGGAAGAATTGACGCAGATTATGGAGTGGAGCAAAACCCACGTCACGTCAACGCTGCATATTTGCTGGGCGGCTCAGGCCGGTCTCTACTACCATTTCGGCGTGCCGAAGTATCCGCTTGACGAAAAAATATTCGGCGTGTTCCCGCACACGATCACCACGCCGAACGTGAAGCTGCTGCGCGGGTTCGACGAGCTGTTTCTCGTTCCCCAGTCCCGTCATACCGACGTCCGCCGGGAGGATGTCGCCCGGGTCGAGCAGCTCGACATTTTGTCGGAATCGGAGGAAGCAGGTGTCTACATCGCCGCGACGAAGGACGGGAAGCAAATTTTTATTACCGGACATTCGGAATACGACGCGTGTACGCTCAAATACGAGTACGACCGCGACGTGAACAAAGGAATGGAGATTGCGATTCCGAAAAATTATTACCCGAAGGACGATCCGACCCGGCCGCCGCTCAACACGTGGCGGGCCCACGCGAACCTGCTGTTTTCCAACTGGCTCAACTATTATGTGTACCAAGAGACGCCGTACGATTTGTATAAGGGGGATTATATGATATGAGCAACTGTTCCAAGCCAGAGTTGAAAATCGAGAGCCGCCTCGCGCAGATCGGCTCCCAGGAGGAACCGGTGACGGGGGCGGTCAGCTTCCCGGTATATCAAGCGACGGCATTCCGTCATCCGAAGCTCGGGCAGAGCACGGGATTCGATTACGCGCGCACGAAAAGCCCGACGCGCAAAGTATTGGAGGATGCGATCGCCGAGCTGGAATCCGGGGACGCGGGCTTTGCCTGCAGCTCCGGCATGGCGGCGCTCCAGACGATTTTTGCGCTGTTCAGCCAAGGCGACCATTTGCTTGTTTCCCTCGACTTGTACGGCGGCACGTACCGGATGCTGGAGCGCATCATGTCCCGCTTCGGCGTCACCGCAACGTATGTGGATACGAACGATCTCGATGCACTGGAGGCGAACCTGCGGCCGGGCACGAAAGCGGTTTTGATCGAAACGCCGACCAATCCGCTCATGATGGTCACGGATTTGGCGCTGGTATGCGGCTGGGCGAAGAAAAAAGGCATTCTTTCCATCGTCGACAACACGCTGCTTACCCCGTTCTTCCAACGTCCGATCGAGCTTGGCGCCGATATCGTCATCCACAGCGCGTCCAAGTATCTTGGCGGTCACAACGACGTGCTTGCCGGGTTGATCGTGACGAAAGGCAAGGAGCTGTCCGAGGAAATGGCGTTTCTTCACAATTCGATCGGCGCGGTTTTAGGCCCGCAGGACAGCTGGCTGCTCATGCGCGGCATGAAAACATTGGCGATCCGCATGGAGCGCCACGAGTACAATGCCACCCGCATCGCGACGTTTTTGCAATCCCATCCGCAGGTGGAAACGGTCTATTATCCGGCGCTCGAAAGCCACCCGGGCCATGACATTCAGAAGAAACAATCGTCCGGCAATACTGGGATTTTTTCCTTTAAAATGAAAGACGCCCGCTATATCGAACCGATGTTGCGTCACGTGAAACTGATTGCGTTCGCGGAAAGCTTGGGCGGCGTCGAGTCGCTAATGACGTATCCGGCGGTTCAGACCCATGCCGATATTCCGGAAGACATCCGCCGAAGAGTCGGCGTGGACGATAAACTGCTGCGCTATTCCGTCGGCATCGAGCATGCGGACGACCTGATTGCGGATTTGTCCCGCGCCATCGATTTGGCACAGCAGGAGATTGAAGGAGGGGTACCGGCTCATGGCTGATAAGACGACGCAAGGGACGCATCCGAACGATTATCATAAAGACCGGGCTTTCGCCACGAAGCTGATTCATTTCGGAAGCGAAATCGACCGGACGACCGGCGCTTCCAGCGTTCCGATCTACCAGGCCTCGACGTTCCATCAATTTTCGCTTGATGAGCCTCAGGAGTACGATTACTCCCGTTCCGGCAACCCGACCCGGCAGGCGTTGGAGGATTACATTGCGCTGCTCGAGGGAGGCAAGCGGGGCTTCGCGTTCGCTTCGGGCATGGCGGCGATCTCCGGCGCGTTCATGCTGCTGTCGGCAGGGGATCATGTCATCTGCACGGAGGATGTGTACGGGGGCACGTACCGGCTGCTGACGTCCATCCTGCCTCGGATGAACATCGAGACGACGTTCGTCGACATGACCGATCTGGACCGGGTGAAAGCGGCGCTTAAGCCGAACACAAAAGCGGTGTTCCTCGAAACGCCGTCGAACCCGACGCTCAAAATTACCGATATTGCCGAAGTCGCAGGTTGGGCGAAGGAGCATGGCCTGCTGACCATGATGGACAATACGTTCATGACGCCTTACCATCAGCGTCCGATTGAATACGGCATCGATATCGTACTGCACAGCGCAACGAAGTTCCTGGGCGGACACAGCGATGTGACCGCAGGGCTGGCCGTCGCCGCGAACGAAAGTCTGGGCCGCCGGCTGAAGCAGATTCAGAACGGCCTCGGCACCATTCTCGGCGTGCAGGACTCGTGGCTCCTCATGCGCGGGATGAAGACCTTGAAAGCCCGGATGGAGGCGCATGAGCAAAGCGCCCGGCAGCTGGCGGTCTGGCTGGCGGCCCATCCGTCGATCGAAGCCGTCTATTATCCGGGGCTGCCGAATCATCCCCGCCGGGACATTCACGAGAAGCAGTCGCTCGGCTATGGCGCCGTCGTCTCGTTCGACACGGGCTCCGGGGAGCGGACCAAGCGTCTGCTGTCCAAAGTGCGCATTCCGCTTGTCGCCGTCAGCTTGGGGGCGGTCGAGAGCATTCTTTCCTACCCGGCGATGATGTCGCATGCGGCGATGCCGCGCGAGGTCCGGGTGGAGCGCGGAATTACCGACGGGCTCGTCCGGTATTCCGTCGGGCTGGAGGATATCGCCGATATTATCGAAGACCTCGAACAAGCGTTAGCGGATCAATGAAGTAAAAGCCGATGATTCACGGTATCGTCGGCCAGAATGTCGAAAAAGTGGTGTTGACTGAAATAGAGAAAC